>NC_013441.1:3676660-3983048 GCF_000024785.1 Gordonia bronchialis DSM 43247
CCAGCCTGTCCGGCTGGGCCGACCGCGGTATCCGCGACCGGTTCGTCGCACTCACCGATGACGTGTGGCGGGTGCGCGGCTACGGCGACTTCTACAACTATTGCCTCGTCGCCGAAGGCGCGGTGGACATCGCGGCCGAACCCGAGGTGTCGCTGTGGGATCTGGCGCCGCTCGACATCCTGGTGCGCGAGGCGGGCGGCCGGTTCACCGCGCTCGACGGGACCCCCGGGCCCGCCGGCGGCAGCGCGGTGGCCACCAACGGCCTGCTGCACGACGAGGTGCTCGCCGCACTCGAGACATCCTGAGCCGAGATCGCCGGGGCAGGGCCTGTGATACCTGTCCATTCGGCTGGGCCGGGCCGATTCCGCAACAATCGGGCGCCCCGTCGTCCTACCGTCGATTCGTCAGAACAACGTCAGTTCGACGAAAGGAGACGCCGATGTCCGCATTTCCCGGCCTCGGCCACGTGGCGATCACCGTGTCCGACCTGCCCGCGAGCACCCGATGGTATGCGGCCCTCTTCGACGCCGACCCGGTGCTCGACGAGGACGAGGAGTCGGGGACCTTCCACCACACCGTGTTCGCCCTCGACAACGGGATGCTCTTCGGTCTGCACACGCACACCGACCCAGCGCCCGCGCAGTCCTTCGACGAGCGGTCGATCGGCTTGGATCACATCGCCTTTGCTTGCGCCCCAGCCGATCTCGACGGGTGGGTCGCTCGACTGGATGCGCTCGGGGTGGCCCACTCGGGTATCAAACACGCACATTACGGCTCGGGGATCTCCTTCCGCGATCCCGACAACATCGCGTTGGAGTTCTTCTCGCCGCCGGCCTGATCGCCGGTCAGATCGTCGGTCAGATTTCCGCGGCGGATTCCTTCGGCAGGACCCGGAATTCGGTGTCCGGGTTGCGCATCTCGTCCAGGCGCGAATTGTGCACCCCCGCTCCGGCGTCGGAGAGCACCGCCTGGTGAATCGGCACCGCGACCCGCGGGCCGACGCCGCGCAGATAGTCGACCGACTCCGACAGCTTCATCCAGGGCGCCGCGGCCGGCAGGGCGAGGACGTCGATCTTCTCGAACGGGATGTAGAACGAGTCGCCGGGGTGCATCAGTTTCCCGGGTTCGTCGTCGGTGCCCAGGATGTAGGCGACGTTGTCGATGACCGGCAGTTCCGGATGGATGACCGCGTGCCGGCCGCCGGTGACGCGGGCGGTCACGTTCCCGATCGCCACAGTGGTGCCGCTGTGCGCGGCTGTCCACTCGCCGGCCACGTCGTCACCGTTGAGCTGGGCGGTCGTCTGCGGATCGGCGACCCGCAGCGCCTTCGGGTTGGCGGCGACGAGGTCGGGCAGGCGCGCGACGTCGCAGTGATCGGGATGCTGATGGGTGATCAGAATGGCGTCGAGGCCCTCGATGCCCTCGAAACCGTGGGAGAAGGTGCCCGGATCGAAGAGCACCCGCGTTCCGTCGATCTCCACGAGCAGGCAGGAATGGCCGAAGTGAGTGATCTTCATGTCACCACTGTGCGCCCCGAAGTGCGTCCACGTCGACCACCCGCGGCCGCAGCGTCGTCCTCACGTGATGGTCGGGAAGATTCCCCAACCGACCGCGGCGTCGACGGCACGGAAGATGCCATACGCGATCCACACGGCGGCGACGGCGATCACCGGCCGGGCCCGTAACAGCACGCGGGCACGGTCGATCGGCGCACTACTGCGGGTCACCAGCGACCACACCGCGATGACGACGGCGACGGTAGTCGCCGCCAACGCGAGCGGACCGAAGGCGTTGAACGAGAAGGCAGCCGACACGTCGCCGTGCATCAGTGACACCCAGCTGCGGGTGAGTCCGCAGCCCGGGCACGGCAGACCGGTGGCGAGGCGGAACGGGCAGACCTCGGGACCCGACGACGCCCCGGCGGGTGACCAGATGCAGGCGATCGCGATCGCGGTGGTGCCCACCCCGGCGACCACAGCCGCGCCGGCGAGGCCCAGGCTCGGCGGGGTGCGACGGCCCGCACCGGGAACGGGAGTACCGTCGGGAAACCCCAGTTCGGCGGGCGCATCGGAAGTCACTCGACCAGGGTAGCGACCTCGACTCGCGTATTCATCGGTCAAGTGCGTGACAAGCTTCTTACTGTGGAGTAAGGTTCGGACTTACTGCCGAGTAAGATCGGTGTTGATTCCCGTCCACGCCCGACCGGGGTACCCCGAGAACAGCTGGTGAACATGACAACGCACACCGAACCGCGCGACACCTCCGCCGTCGGAAAGACCAAGCATCCCCGTAACTTCATCGGCACCGCCATGCGGGTGCTGACCACCGTGACCGGTTCCGAGTTCGCCGAGAAATATCAGATCCGCGAACCCATCAACCGCATCGCCTACCAGGCCACCAAGACCGGCTTCCAGACGCTGGGCGCCGCCAACCGTGCGTTCAAGGCAGCCCAGGGCGGATCGGGCAAGGCCAAGCGCCTCACCAGCACGCCCAAGGACTACTTCAACCTCACCCCCGACGACGAGCAACAGATGATCGCGGAGACGGTACGCGAGTTCGCCACCGAGATCCTGCGTCCGGCCGCCTACGACGCCGATGCCGCCGCCACCGCCCCCGAGGACATCCTCAAGCGCTCCGCCGAACTCGGCATCACCATGATCAATGTGCCCGAGGAACTCGACGGCGCGGCCACCGAGCGTGGCGTGGTGACCAACGCGCTCGTCGCCGAGGCCATGGCCTACGGCGACATGGGCCTGGCGCTGCCACTGCTCGCCCCGAGCGGCGTGGCGACCACGCTGACCAATTTCGGCAGCGACGCGCAGCAGCGCACCTATCTGCCCGACTTCGCCGGTGAGAGCGTCCCGCAGTCGGCCGTGGTGATCGCTGAGCCCAAGCCACTCTTCGACGCCTTCAACCTGGACACCAAGGCCACCCGCGTACCCAGCGGCTACCGCCTCAACGGCGTGAAATCCTTTGTGCCGTCGGCAGGTTCGTCCGAACTGTTCATCGTCGGCGCACAGCTCGACGGTAAGCCGGCGCTGTTCATCGTCGAATCAGACTCCAAGGGGCTGATCGTCGAGGCCGATCCCGGCATGGGTGTGCGCGCCGCCGGCATGGGCCGGCTGCTGCTGCGCGACGTCGCCGTGCCCGAATCCGCGCTTCTCGGTGAGGAACCGGGCGACGCGTCGTTCGCGGCCTACCGTGACGTCGTGCGGCTGTCTCGGCTGGGCTGGTCGGCGCTGGCCGCCGGTACCGCCAAGGCCGTCCTCGACTACGTGATCCCCTACGTCAACGAGCGCGAGGCCTTCGGCGAACCGATCTCCAACCGGCAGGCGGTGGCCTTCATGGTCGCCACCATCGCCACCGAGGTCGACTCGATCCGTCTGGTCACACTGCGTGGCGCCGCCCGTGCCGAGCAGGGTCTCTCGTTTGCCCGGGAGGCCGCACTCGCCCGTAAACTCACCATCGACAAGGGCCTGCAGATCGGCCTCGACGGCGTCCAGCTCCTCGGCGGCCACGGCTTCACCAAGGAGCATCCGGTCGAGCGCTGGTACCGCGATCTGCGCGGTGCCGGTATCGGCGAGGGCATCGTCGTCCTCTGACGCGAGCGATCTTCAGGAGCAACTGACATGAGCATCAATCTCGAACTGCCCAAAAAGCTGGGCGTCACCATCGATCAGGCGCATCAGGCCGCGGCCGAGATCTTCCGGCCCATCTCCCGCAAGTACGACCTGCGCGAACACGCCTACCCCGTCGAACTCGACACGCTGGCAAGCCTGTACGACGGTCTGTCGGAAACCGGCCAGGCCGGAGCCGGTGCCGATGCGGGACGCAGCCGGGAGAAGACAGCCAAACCCAAGCCCGAGGGCGCGATCGTCAACGGCGGCAACATGCAGTCCGTCGTCAACGTCATGGAGACCTCCTGGGGCGACGTCGGCCTGATGCTGAGCATTCCGTATCAGGGACTGGGCAACTCGGCGATCGCCGCGGTGGCCACCGACGAGCAACTCGAACGCTTCGGCAAGGTGTGGGCCGCGATGGCGATCACCGAACCGAGCTTCGGCTCCGATTCGGCCGCGGTCACCACCACCGCCACCCTCGACGGCGACGAGTACGTCATCAACGGCGAGAAGATCTTCGTCACTGCCGGGTCGCGCGCCACCCACATCGTGGTCTGGGCGACCGTCGACAAGAACCTCGGCCGCGCCGCCATCAAGAGCTTCGTGGTGCCGCGTGAACACCCCGGTGTCGAGGTCGTACGCCTCGAACACAAACTGGGCATCCGGGTTTCGGACACCGCGGTCATCCGCTTCGAGAACTGCCGCATCCCCAAAGAGAATCTTCTCGGGTCACCGGAGGTGGACACCAAGAAGGGCTTCGGCGGTGTCATGCAGACCTTCGACAACACCCGGCCGCTGGTCGCGGGGATGGCCGTAGGCGTCGCCCGCGCCGCGCTCGAGGAGTTGCGCCGCATTCTCGAGGAAGCCGGTATCGAGATCGACTACGACCGGCCGGCCGCCGATCAGCACGCTGCCGCAGCGGAATTCATCCGCATGGAGTCCGACTTCGAGGCGGCCTACCTGCTGACCATGCGGGCGTGCTGGATGGCCGACAACAAGCAGCCCAACTCTCTCGAGGCGTCGATGGCCAAGGCCAAGGCCGGCCGCACCGGCACCGACGTCACCAACAAGACCGTCGAATTGACCGGCACGCTGGGCTATTCGGAGCGTCTGCTGGTGGAGAAGTGGGCCCGCGACTCGAAGATCCTCGACATCTTCGAAGGCACCCAGCAGATCCAGCAGCTGATCATCGCACGTCGCGTGCTGAACAAGAGCAGCGCCGAATTGAAGTGAGCCCCACCTGAACTGATCAGGGTTCACCGACCAGAAGTGGCATGCCGGAAAGAGGGACCGGCATGCCACTTCTGTCGTTTACTTCCTCTGCTGGTCGAGCCACCCCTCCTGCTGGTTGAGCCGCCACGAGCCGCCCCATCTGCTGGTTGAGCCGCCACGAGCCGCCCCATCTGCTGGTTGAGCCGCCACGAGGCGCCCCATCTGCTGGTTGAGCCGCCACGAGGCGCCCCATCTGCTGGTTGAGCCGCCACGAGCCGCTAGGCGAGAGGCGTGTCGAAACCACAAGCGACACAACAGTATCCGCAACCACCAACCGATCACTCCCCAGCCGGCACCAACAACACCGGAATCCTCCGCTGCCCGATCACGCGACGCGCAACCGACTGCCCGAGCAACGAATCCACGTGGGACATCACTCCCCCACGCGGACTCCCGATCACCACCATCAGCGCCGAATACCGTTCGGCAACAGCGGTGATGAGATCGGCAGCCGAGCCGTGGCCACTGTGATACGTCCATGATGCGGGCACCTCGTCGAGCAGATGCCGTGCGGCCAGGGCGTTTTCGTCGACCGTCGCCGCGAACTGCTCGTTCCAGTCGGGGGCGTCGGGGTCGAGCGGTTCGTCGTCGAGGTCGACGATGTGGACGACGTGAATGTGCGCAACGAGCCGGTGCGCGAGCATCACCGCGAACCGGACCGCGGCGACGCTGTCGGGGTGTCGGTTCCAGCCGACGACGAGTGCGGCCTCGGCTCGTGTGGTCGGTTCGGGTCCGCGCCGGTGCCGCCGCAACGGCCCAGAGTCGTCGTACTGTCCGAAGTCGGTGTGAAGTCCGGTGTGACGTCCCATGTCCATCTCCTCAGATGATCCAGGCCAGCGCGAGTCCGGCCGCGCACGCCACCACCGACGCGATCACCGATCCCACGGCGTTGGCCACCGCGGCCAGACCCTCACGGCGTTTGGCGAGCCGCATCGTCTCGACGGAGGCCGTACTGAAAGTGGTGTAACCGCCGCAGAATCCGGTCCCCAGGATGGCCTGCCACTCCGATGGCGCCGAATGGTAGATCACCAGACCAGCGAGGAAACCCAGCAGCAGCGACCCGGTCACGTTGATGACGAGGGTGGCCCACGGGAAGGTCGTCGCACGCCGATGCTTGATCGCACCGTCCACCACGAACCGCGCCACGGAGCCCAGGGCCCCGGCCAGCAGGATGGCGACCACCGTCATGACACCACCCCGCGCTGCGCGCGATACAGCCGGCCTGCCACGACGATTCCCGCCCAGGCGCAGATCACGCCCAGCACCACGTTGGATACCACGTAGGCGATCCCGAGCCCGACCGCGCCGTGATGGCCAAGCTGAGTGGTTTCGAGCGCGAAGGTGCTGTAGGTGGTGTAAGAACCACAGAACCCGGTCCCCACGAGCACCCGGACGTTGCGCCGCCATCCGTCGTCAGGCCCGGCGAGGACGAGCACCTCGAGCAACGCACCGAGAATGAACGACCCACTGAGGTTGATCCCGAAAGTCGCCCACGGCCAACCGGTCCCGTAGGTCGGAAAAAGTTCTTCGAGCGCGTACCGCAATCCGGTGCCGACGATCCCGCCGAGAAACACGAGCGCAACGGCCCGCCACTGCAAATGTAGCGGTAGCGGCGCGGCGGCATCCGGGTCCACCGGTTCGCGCGCCGGATCTGCGTTCCCTTCCACGCCCACGACAACATCCTCTCCGTCAATCGGAACAGGAGCCATCAGCCGACATCGGCGGTTCGGAGGAAACCCTCCGGGCGGAGATCCATCACCCGACGATCACCCTATACGTCAAGTGACGACGAAGTACAGGATGATCAGGTAAACGGGCACCACCACGTCGAAGAAGAAGATCGGCCCCGCGTTGCCCGGTGCGAAGTTCTTGTGCACGATCATCTCTCGTACATGCCCGATCGCGGCGCCGAGGTAGAACACGGCGAAGGCGATGATGGTGGCGAGCCAGAACTGCGTGCCGAAGCCCGACGCCATCACACCGAGCACACCGGTCGCGAGGCTGGCCAGCCCGACCTCCCACTGCCAGGGCGTCTTCGCCGGCCAACCGATCGACTCGGCGATCGGCTCACCGAAGAACATGTGCCCGAACCCGGTCATCCACCCCTGCACACCGATCATCCAGAGGATCGAGTTCTCCAGTAGATCCCGCCCCAGATCACCACCGGGAGTGGCCGCGTCGAGAGCCGTCGACACGATGGTTCCGGCGATCCCGACAAACGGGATCAGCCGGATGGACAGGCGCAGGACTCGATCGAGCGACGACACCGAACCCGCTTCGGCCATCGCGTCACTCCCCGAGTTGCTTGGCCAACGCGGACAACACGTCCGGGTCCTCGATGGTGGACGGCACCGTGTAATCCTCGCGGTCGGCGATCTGCCGCATCGTCTTTCGCAGGATCTTGCCCGACCGCGTCTTCGGCAGGGCAGGCACCACGGTCACATCCCGGAAGGTCGCGACCGCACCGATCTCGTCGCGCACCATCGCCACCAGCTCGCCGCGCAGCACATCGGGTTCGATCTCCACACCCGCCTTGAGAACCACGTACCCGCTGGGGCGCTGCCCCTTCAGGTCGTCGTGGATGCCGATGACCGCACACTCGGCGACCGCCGGGTGCGACGCCACCACGGCTTCGATGCTGCCGGTGGACAATCGGTGCCCGGCGACGTTGATGACGTCGTCGGAGCGCCCGAGAACGAAGATGTAGCCGTCGGCGTCGATGTAGCCGGAGTCGCCGGTCAGGTAGTAGCCCGGGAAGGTAGTCAGATATGAACTGCGATAACGTTCTTCGTCATTCCACAGTCCGGTCAGGGTGCCCGGTGGCAGCGGCAGCTTGATGACGATGTTGCCCTCTTCACCGGGTCCGAGTGTCGTGCCCTCGGCGTCGACGATGCCCACGTCGTAACCCGGCACCGGGACGGTCGGCGATCCCGCTTTGAGCGGCATCTGTTCCAGGCCACGAAGATTCGCGGCAATCGCCCAGCCGGTCTCGGTCTGCCACCAGTGGTCGATGACCGGGACGCCGAGCACCTGACCCGCCCACGCGAAGGTGTCCGGGTCAAGTCGCTCCCCTGCCGCGAAAAGTGCTCGCAGCGAAGAGATGTCGTAGTTGGCGAGTTCAGCCGCGTCCGGATCGGCCTTGCGGATGGCCCGGATGGCGGTGGGCGCGGTAAAGAGCGCATTCACCTTGTGCTGGCCGATGACCCGCCAGAACGCACCCGCGTCGGGGGTGCCGACCGGCTTGCCCTCGTACATCACCGATGTCGCGCCGGCGAGCAGCGGCCCGTACACGATGTAGGAGTGCCCGACGACCCACCCCACGTCGGAGGCCGTCCACCACACGTCCGGTTCACCGTTTCCTGAGCCCACCCCCGTGATGCCGTAGATGTTGCTCATCGACCAGGTCAGCGCCACCGCATGCCCGCCGTTGTCGCGGACGACTCCCTTGGGTTTCCCGGTGGTTCCCGAGGTGTAGAGGATGTAGAGCGGATCAGTGGCGGCCACCGGCACCGCGTCGACGTCTTCGGCGTCGGCGACCAGCGCGTCCCAGTCCAACCAGCCGTCGTAATCGCCTGCTGCACCGGTGATCTCCGGTCGGTCCTTGACGATGACGGTACTCGGCGGCGTCGCCGACAGTTCGATCGCTCGGGCCACCATCGGCAGGTACTCGACGGTTCGCCCCGGCTCGACACCGCCCGACGCGGTGACGATGGCCACCGGCTCGGCATCGTCGATGCGGGTGGCGAGTTCGGGTGCGGCGAACCCGCCGAACACCACCGAATGGACCGCGCCGATGCGAGCATCGCGATCGCCGCCTCCGGGATCATCGGCATGTAGATCACCACGCGATCGCCGGCCGACACACCGCGGGCGGCGAGGACCCCGGCGAACCGCGCGACCTCGTCCAGCAGTTCGGCATACGTATACCGCTTCACCTGCCCGACCATCGCCGAATCCCAGATCAACGCCGTCCGGTCGCCGTTGCCGGCCGTGACGTGCCGATCGAGCGCGTTGTGGCAGGTGTTCAGAGTGGCTCCCGGAAACCAGCGGTAGATCGGCGCGGCCGACTCGTCGAGAGCAATCGTCGGCGGGACAACCCAGTCGACTCCCTCTGCGGCATCCAGCCAGAATGCCTCCCGATCGTCTCTGGCCTGCGCAAATGCGTCCGCGTACCGACCCATCGTCTTCTCACTCCCTCAGTTGGCCGCACACCCGGCACGGTGCGTCGTATCGCTCTGAGGTTATCGATGTGACCGTTGCCACGGCGTTGGTTCGTGAGCGCCGCGACCCGCGTGCCGAGATGATCCGATGTCAGTTGCGGTACTTCTCGACAACGTCGGCCGGTCGAACCTGCGCATCATCCGGGTCGGCGCCCGCATCACGTTTGGCCTGCCGTTGCCGCAGAAGATCCCAGCACTGATCGAGCGCCACCTCAAGATCCTGCAACCGAGCGGTCTCGTCCTCGCGGGAGACCTCGCCGCGCTCGCGCCGGGCGCGCAGGTCCTTTTCCTCGGCGATCAGATCGGTGATGTGGGCGTGAATGGACTTGTCGGTGTCGGCCATGAGTCCACGGTAACCGCGCGCGACGAGTCGGCATCAGCTTTCTTGCCCGGGAGCCGCCCGGTCCACGGCGTGAGCGACGCTGCCGAGGAACCGTCGAACCGTGTCGAGTTCATCCGCGGAAAACTCTCTGGTGACGGCCAGGACCCCATCGATCAGAGGGCCGAAGAACGACCAGCCGAGCTCTCGGGCGTCGCCACTCACCGCGATGGTGATCTTCCGCCGATCGGTGTCGTGACGGGCGCGCTCCACAAGACCTGCAGATTCCATGCGGTCCACCAACGCGGTGGCCGAGGCGCTGCTGATGCCGAGGTGTGCCGCCAGCCATCCCGGCGTCGCCTGCTGGCCCGCCCGCTCGCGATCGAGGAGTGCGATGAGCGCGCGTACATCGGTTGCGTGCATCCCGTGGCGGGCAGCGAAGTCCCCGCCGTGGAGTTCGACGGCGACAACTACGCGACGCAGATCGTGAACCAACCCCATCGCATCGTCCGCACTGTCGCCGGAGTCTGCGCGACTTGATGGCATGCCCACAGTCTTCCATCATCAACCTTCATGATCTAGTCTCTCGATAGTCGAGCTATTAGATGATCGAGGGAATGTGGCTGACCACGATATCGCCGACTTCGTCACCAGCGCACGTGGCGAGGAGTTCTTCACCGCATACGACTCATTGCTCGCGCGCTGGCCTGGCACTCAGTCGGTAGACATCCGCACCGAGTATGGACTGACACGCGTAAACATCTGCGGCCCCGAGACGGGCACAGCGGCGCTGCTGCTGCCGGGGTGGGGCGCAACGTCGATGGTGTTCACCGCGAACGTCGGAGCTCTCGCCGCAGCCGGATACCGGCCGATCGCGCTGGACTACCCGGGTGACGCCGGACGCAGCGTCGCATCATCCCGACGGCCCCAGAGCACCGACGAACTCCTCGATTGGCTCGCCATCGTCCTCACCGGCCTCGGTCTCGACAAAGTGCACGTGGTCGCGCACTCCTACGGCGCGATGGTCGCACTGGCCTTCGCCCTCAGTCGCCATCGCGATCGCGTGGATGGGCTCGTATTGCTCGAGCCCACATCGTGTTTCGCCGGTCTGCGAGCTCGATATCTGATTCGCGCACTACCCACGCTGGTCGGCGGCACACCAACCCGACAGCGTCGGTTCCTCGAGTGGGAAACCGAATCCAGCGAGCTCACCTCGTCAGACGTCGGCCGCGAGTCGCTCGCCCTCGCCTGCGCCGCAGCCGCGTTCCCGACACGACGACCCGCCATTCCGCGCCGTCCACATTCCACCTCACTCGCCCTCCTGGACGACCACAGGACGACGGTAATCCTCGCTCCACGCAGCAAGGCGCACAACGCCGCGTCCATTGCCAACCGGATCACCGTCGAGCTACCCGGGGCGCACGTCCTGACCATGTCGAGCGGCACCCACCATTCGTTTCCGATCGCGCCCGCTGACGAACTGAACGATGCGCTGCTGTCGGCAATCGATGCGAAGTTCGGGGGTCTCTGAGGGTGGGGCATCCCATACGGAGCGATGCCCCATCCTCAGAACCCCCACAAATTCGCATCCCCGTAAAGACCGTCGAATCCACGGTCCCGATCGGGGGACCAGATCTCAGTACAGGTGCGGCCGGAACGACTCTTCGGTGTAGTCGTCGGGGATCTCATCGGCGATCTCGGGCATCAGTCGCTTGGTGAGTTGCGCGAGCGACGCCACCGCGTCGGGCCGCCACGTGTCCGGTTTCCACAGCTCAGAGCGCAGAAACGCCTTGGCGCAGTGGAAGTACACCTCGTCGGTGCTGATCTCGACGGCCAGGATCGGACGCTGGTCACGCACGGCCAGGTCGTCGAAGTAGGGGCCGTCGTCGACGATGCGGGCGGTGCCGTTGATCCGCAGCGTGTCACCGCGGCCGGGGATCACCGAGATCGTGCCCACCCGCGGGTTGCTCAGGATGTTGAGATATCCGTCAACCCGTCGGTTGCCGGGACGCTCGGGAATGGCGATGGTGCGGTCGTCGATGACGTGCGCGATCTTGCCCGCCGGGTCGCCCTTCGGCGACACGTCGACCCGGCCGTCGGCGTCCGAGGTGGCGACAAAGATCATCGGGGTGGCGGCCAGCCATTCGCGATGCACGTCCTGCAGCCGGGTCTTCGCCTTCTTGATGACCGTCTCATGCGGGTCCCCGACGATGGCCCGTAGCTGCTCTTCGCTGGTGATGTGCACGGTGTCCATCATGCCGAAGCGCCGTGTCCATCATGCCGACACGGCAGCGACGTCACGGATGGGCCAGTCCGACCTGCGGAATCGTCGCCGGCCGCCGGGTCGCCACGGCGCCGGCACCGCGGCGGGCGCGCAGGTGCGTGGTGCCGTCGGTGACAACGAGCCCGATGTCGTCGTCAATCCGGCGACGCAGCGCGCGGGCGAGCCAACTCGGGCGGCGGTTCATCCCGACGACCACCACTTCGGCGCCCAGACGCGCTGCGACACCACTGAGCACGGTCACCGGATCGCCGAGGTCGGTCACCACCCGGACCGACGTCGCGCCGGCGCGGAGCATCGCCTCCCGCGCCGATCTCAGATGCTCGTCGGTGATGGCGGCATCGGTCAGCAGGTAGGCGTCGGCCTTCAGTGCGTCGTGCATGACGGTGGAATGCCCGAGGCGGTGTCGGCCGGTCGTGGCGGTCACCAGCACCACATCGAGGCCGGTGACCCAGTCGCGGGCCGCTTGGATCGCCTGAGTTGAGGCGTCGGAACCGTTGCAGCCCAGGATGATCGGGCCGTTGCCGGGTGGCCTGATCCAGGGGCCGAAGCTCTCCCAGCGGCGAGAGTGGTGCGGTGGTCGGAATGTCATGATGCGCTCCTGACTGGCGTCGGTGATCTCCTACCGAAAACGCTAGGGACGCATCAGCTCCGTATCTCCATGCCGCAGAAGGAACCCGAATCCACCCTGGGGTGGAGGCCAACGTCCACCGCCGGATTGATGTCTGTGCCGGTCAGCGGCCTATCCTGGAGTGGTGACGGGCCTCACAAGCGAACTGCGCCATCGCCTTGAACTCGCCGGCGGTGACTATCCACCGCTCTACCCGGTGGTGATCTTGACCGCGAGCGTCATCGTCACGATCGTCGCTGCCGCACAGCGCTTCCCATTCGACCGGCCCTGGTGGGTGCTGGCGGGACTCGGCTGCGCGGTGGTGACCCTGATCCTGGACTTCACGATCGCCACCAAGACCACTGCGTGCGCCCTGATGATCGTCGGCACCTCGTGTTTCCTGATGGACGCGGTGCCGACCGACGCCGCGCCCGTCCAGTTGGCGATCATCACGGCGATCTCGGCGGCGATGCAGTCCCTCCGGACCGGCCTGATCGTGTGTGCCACGTCGATGTCTGTGGTGGTGCTCTTCGGGATCTACGGTGGGCTGCAGGTACCGGTCTTCTACCTGTCGGCGATCGCGTGCGGTTGGCTGCTCGGCTACATGGTGCTCATCCAGCAACGCCTCGCCGACAACCGGGCTCGTGTGCTGCGGTCCCGCGCCGAGAATGCCGCGATGCAGGAGCGTCGGCGCATCGCCCGCGAGATCCACGACATCATCGCCCACTCACTGTCGATCACGATGCTCAATGTGACCGGTGCGCGTCGCGCGCTGGAGCAGGATGCTGACATCGACGACGCGGTCGATGCTCTTCGGGATGCGGAACGCCAGGGACGTCAGGCGATGTCGGAGATCCGCAACATCGTGCACCTGCTCGGCAGCGACGAGTCCTCCCCCGCGCCGACGCCGGGCGCCGACGACCTGCAGTCGCTGATCGACGACTACCGAAAGGCCGGGGTCGACGTCAGTTTCGATGCCCGGGGCGACGTCAGCCGGGTGTCGGCGACCGTCGGCACCGCGGTGTACCGGATCGCCCAGGAGTCGCTGGCCAACGTGGTGAAACACTCTGCGGCCCAGCGGGCTTCGGTCACCGTGTCGGTCGGGGACGACACCGTGGTGCAGGTGCAGAGTCCGTGTCCCACCGACCCGCACCCGAGCCGGGACGGAACCGGTATCACCGGGATGATGCAACGCGCACACCTGCTCGGCGGCACGCTGGAGGCCTCACGAACCGGCGACCTGTGGTCGGTGCGCGCGGAGTTGCCCACCCGCGCCGATGCTTCGGAGGTGACGGCGTGACCACGACCCGGCCCGACGAGACAGCCGCACCGGCCATCCGCGTGCTGCTCGTCGACGATCAGGAGCTGATCCGCACCGGGCTGCGGCGCATCCTCCGCGTCCGCGACGGGTTCCACATCGTCGGCGAATGTGCCGATGGCTCCGAGGTTCCCGCGGCGGTCGCCGAGCACTCCCCGGACGTCGTGGTGATGGATCTGCGGATGCGCAATGTCGACGGCATCACCGCCACCTCGATGCTCGCCGCGCTCAACGATCCGCCGCCGGTGCTGGTTCTCACCACCTTCGACGACGACAAGTTGCTGTCGGGTGCGCTGCGGGCGGGCGCGGCCGGCTTCATCCTGAAGGACTCCCCCGCCGAGTCACTGATCTGGGCGGTGCGTGCGGTGGTGCGCGACGGCGCGTTCCTCGACCCCGCGGTCACCGGACGCGTCCTCACCGGGTACCGGCGCAGCACGACCGGTGACATCGCCACGCCCGACGAACTGACCGAACGGGAGACCGACGTTCTGCGGCTGGTCGCGCGGGGACGCACCAACGCCGAGATCGCAGCGGGGCTGGGCATCTCCGAGGTCACGGTGAAGAGCCACATCAACCACATCTTCACCAAACTCGATCTCCGGGACCGCGCTGCAGCCATCGTGTACGCGTTTGACCATTCGCTGGTCCTACCCGAATACGATTGACCGGTCCGCGAACCACTCACCGACGATCGGGGCCCGGGTGCCGAAAATCAACATCTATGTGCCGGACGACCTCGCCGAGGAGGTGCGTTCGGCCGGTCTGCCCATCTCCCGCATCTGCCAGCAGGCGCTGCGCGAAGCGCTACGGGCACCCGCCGGGGGTGCCGTCGGGACGACGACGTCGCCGTTGGTCGACGCCGAGGATGTTCCGGTGGGCCTGCACGTGGCCGCGATCCTGGACCTCGCGGCCGAATCCGCCCGAGCCCGCGGATCGGCCGAGGTGTCACCGGCCGACCTGTTGCGCGGAATCGCCACCGAGGGTGAGAGTCTCGTGCTGCGCACAATCGAACAGTGCGGTGTGACCCGCGAGGCGATCATCGGCGAACTCGACACAGCCGCGGACCCGGGCAGGACACAGCCCGCGCGTGGATCGCGGCCGTTGGCCCTCGATGCCGATGCGGAGCGAGTCGTCGAGCAGGCAGTGGGTGAGGCGCGCACCATGCAGACACCGATGCTCGACGGCGGGCATCTGCTCGCCGCGCTGCTCGATGACACGACGCCGGCCGGGGAGTCGCTACGCGCGCTGGGCGTGGACAGGATCTTCACCACCGAGGTGTCCGGCGCCCTGCGTGGGGCCGTCGAGTACAGCCGTGTGACCGAACCCCGCCAGGACGCCTACCTCGTGGTCACCCTGACCGCGTTGGCCGCGCGCCTCGACCGCATCGAGACCGCCGTCGGGGTGTCCTCCACGGCCTGCGCCGACCGCTCGTCGGACCCGGACTTCAACTCCGAGCGAATATAACCCCACGATATAACCCCAGGCGGGCGTTCAATGGGGACGTGACCGATTCAGCCCCCCGATCACACTCCGCCCGGCCGTCCGCCATCGCCTGGCCCACCGGAGTGTCGCGCCCCCGATTCGGCGTCTGGGCCCCGGTGTGGGGACCGTTCGCCACCCGCCACTATCCCGGCGATCCCTTCGACGCGTCGTGGGATCTCAACCGCCGCTATGTCATCGAAGCCGAACGCCTCGGGTTCGACGCCACTCTGGTGGCTCAGCACAACCTGAATCCCAACGGCGACGATCTCGACCACCTCGAGGCGTGGACCGGGGCCGCCGCGCTCGCCGCGGTCACCGAACGCATCGAGATCATCGCCGCCATCAAGCCCTATCTCTTCCACCCGGTTTTCCTGGCGAAGATGGCCTCACAGATCGCCGAGATCTCCGGCGGCCGGTTCGCGATCAACCTCGTGAACGCCTGGTACAAGCCGGAACTGGAACGGGCCGGGGTCGAGTTCGCAGACCACGACGAGCGTTACGCCTACGGAACGGAGTGGCTCTCGGTGGTTACCCGCCTGCTCGCGGGTGAGCGGGTTCGCCACGAGGGCAGGTACTTCCGCATCAGCGACTACGTCCTGCGGCCCGCGGACCCGGCACACACGCCCAGGGTCTACCTCGGCGGCGAGTCGGCACCGGCGCGGGACCTCGCCGCGTCGAGCGCCGACGCCTGGTTCATCAACGGCCAGCCGCTCGACGTCGTCGCGGGTCTCATCTCCGACGTGCGGGGCCGTCCGCGCGAGCGCCAGCCGCTCGACTTCGGCCTGTCGGCCTTCGTGATCGCCCGCGAGACCGAGGCGCAGGCGCTGGCCGAACTCGACCGCTTCTGGAAACTGACCGAGGCCGACGCCGCCGACCTGGCCAACCTGGTCGCCAATGCCGACCCGAAGGCCGTCATGTTCCACACCTTCGAGCGGTACCCGCACATCGGCACCAACGGCGGCACCGCCGCGGGTCTCGTCGGCAGCTACGACCAAGTGGCCCAACGCATCCTGGAGTTCGGTGACCTCGGCATCGAACTGTTCATGCTCCAGTTCCAGCCCGCGGAGACCGAGATGGCACGCTTTGCCCGTCACGTACTGCCGCGAGTGGCAGCCGCGATCGGCGCCTCGCCCGCCCGCTCACCGGAACTGGTGGCCGCGGCCACCGGCACCGCAACGGACGAGGTGTGAGATGACGTTGCAACTCGACCGAGTCCTGGACACCTCCGCCCCGGCACCGTCGTCGAATCCCGCCGTCGTCGATCCGGTGAGCCGGACCCGGCGCATCGCCGGCCGGCTGCGCCCCGGTGCGCGCACCGCACGGGCCGTCCGTCAGTCGGTGGGACTCGTACTGGTGATCGTGGTGTGGCAGCTGGGGGCTCGTGGATGGCTGGGGCCCACCACGCCTGCACCTACCGAAGTTGTCACCGCCGGTTGGGATCTCGTTCGCAGCGGGGAGATCTGGCAGCACCTCGCGGCGTCCACCCGGCGGGTGGGCATCGGGTTGGCGATCGGGATCACCATCGGCGTGGTGCTCGGCGCGGCGGCGGGCACCATCCGGATCGCCGAAGACCTCGTCAACGCCCCGATTCAGGTGCTGCGCATGATGCCGGCCGTGGCTCTCGTCCCGGTGTTCATCATCTGGTTCGGCATCGACGAGACGTTCAAGATCGCGCTCATCATCGTCGCACCGATCTTCCCGATGTACGTCAACGTGTTCGCCGGCATCCGCAACGTCGACCAGAAGCTGATCGAGGCCGCCCGGTCTCTCGACCTGACCCGAATCGAGATGTTGCGCTTCATCATCCTGCCCGGCGCGCTCCCCCAGACCCTGGTCGGTCTGCGACAGGCACTCGGTATCGGATGGCTGGTGCTCGTGGTCGCCGAGATGCAGACCACCACCGTCGGCCTCGGATTCATCATGAACGACGCCAAGGAGTATCTGCGCACCGATCAGATCTTCCTGGTGCTGGTCATCTACGCGATTCTCGGCCTGATCACCGACCTCGCCGTCCGCCTCCTCGAGCGCCATTTCCTCTCGTGGCGCAACGGATTCGAGGGTTCCTGATGACCCGGGTACTCAATCACGGTATCGAGATCAACAACAGCGTCGAGATCAGGCGCGCCGGGCGCAGCTTCGACGGCCGCGAGATCCTGCGCGACGTCGACCTGACCATCGCGCCCGGTGAATTCGTCGCACTTCTCGGCGCCAGCGGTTCCGGTAAGAGCACCCTGTTGCGCGCGATCGGCGGGCTCGACGACGGTTTCACCGGCGACATCCGCGCACCCGAGTCGAAGTCCATTGTCTTCCAGGAGCATCGGCTGGTGCCGTGGCTTCCGGTGTGGCGCAACGTCGCACTCGGGCTGCGCGGCCGGGACGCGAGGTCTGCGGCCGCCGATGCGCTCGCCGAGGTCGGTCTGCGTGACAAGGTCGACGCCTGGCCGTCCACCCTGTCCGGCGGTGAGTCCCAACGCGTCGCGCTCGCCCGCGCGCTGGTGCGTGAACCACGGGTGCTGCTGCTCGACGAACCGTTCGGTGCTCTCGACGCGCTGACCCGGGGCAACGCACAGCGCCTCGTCGAGCGGCTCTGGCAGCACCACCGTCCCGCGACGCTGCTCGTCACCCACGACGTCGAGGAGGCCGTCCTGCTCGCCGATCGTGCTCTCGTCCTGCGCGACCGTCACATCGCCGAGGACGTTCCGATCGACCTCCCCCGCCCGCGCTCGGTGGTCGACCCCGCTTTCGTCGCCCTCCGGCAGCAGCTGCTCTGCGCGCTCGGAGTCCAAGCACCCCAACCACATCGAGGAGCCAAGCCATGACCGCCACGGCCACAGACACGCTCACCCTGTCCACCGACGTCCTGGTCATCGGTGGTGGGCCGGCCGCCACCTGGGCGGCCATCAATGCCCGCGACAACGGCGCGGAGGTGGTGCTCGTCGACAAGGGCTACTGCGGAACCTCCGGGGCGACCGCACCGGCCGGCACCGGGGTCTGGTACGTGGCACCCGAGGCGCAGGCACGCGCGTCGGCGAAAGCGAGCAGGGAACGCCTGGGCGGGAATCTCGCCGACCATGATTGGATGGACCGCGTCCTGGATCAGACCTACGCCAACATGCACCGGCTGGGTACCGAGGGACGCTACCCGTTCCCGGTGAGCAAACGCACCGGGGAGGCCATCCGCACCGGGGTGCAGGGTCCGGAGTACATGCGCCGGATGCGGGCCTGGGTGCAGCGCCGTGGTGTCACGATCCTCGACCACTCCCCCGTCCTGCAACTCCTCACCGACCGCGACGGTCGGGTTGCCGGAGCCGCCGGACATCAACGACAGTCCGGCCGCGACTTCCGGATCTCCGCGCGCACAGTGGTTCTGGCGACCGGCGGCTGCGCGTTCCTGTCCCGCGCCCTCGGCACCAACGTCAACACCGGTGACGGTGCGTTGATGGCCGCCGAGGTGGGTGCCCACTTCTCCGGGATGGAGTTCGCGAACGCGTATGCGATCGTGCCGAAGGGCTCGACGGTGACCAAGACCGCCTACTACGGGTACGCCACCTTCTATCACGCCGACGGGCGGGTGGTCGACGGTGCCGGTTCCACCAAGGGCCGGTCGGTCATCGCTCGGACACTGCTCGACGAGCCGGTGTATGCCCAGTTGGACCGCGCCGACGACACCGTGGCCGCGCAGATGCGGCTCGGCCAGCCGAATTTCTTCCTGCAGTTCGATCGTCGCGGAATCAATCCGTTCACCGATCGCTTCGAGGTGGACCTGCTGGCCGAAGGCACCGTGCGCGGTACCGGCGGCATCGATCTCGTCGACTTCGATTGCGCCACCGTCGTTCCCGGCCTGTACGCAGCCGGCGACGCGGCGACCCGCGAACGCATCTGCGGTGGATTCACCGGTGGTGGCAGCCACAATTCGGCGTGGGCGATGTCGTCGGGCAGCTTCGCCGGCGCCGCCGCGGCTCGAGCCGCACTCCGGTCGTCGAGGCCGGCACTGGCCGACCTCCGAGGAGCCGGGACCGTCGCGCTCGCACCGGCCTCTGGCGGATGGCGCCCGGCCGAGGCACTCACGCAGGCCCAGTCGCACCTGATCCCATTCGAGAAGAACTATCTGCGGCACGGCGATCGGATGAGCAGCGCGCTCGCCGGACTCGATGATCTGTGGAACCAACTGTCCGCGAGCGACTTCGACGCACCAGATGCGGCCACCCGGTTGCGTGCGCGTGAGGTCGCCGCGATCACCGCGGTCGGACGGTGGATCTATTCGTCTGCCCTGTACCGCACCGAAACCCGCGGGATGAGCAAACGCGAGGACTTCCCGGGGCAGGACCCGGAGCAACGCGGCCATGTCCACACCGGTGGTCTCGACGACGTATGGGTACGACGGGCGCGGGCGCTGCCGCGGTCGCGGAAGTTCGACGCGGTCGGGGCCGTCGCATGATCGAACTCGTGTTGGCCGACGCCTGCATCGCGTGCGACAAGTGCGTGCTGGCTTGTCCCACCAACGTTTTCGACCAGGGTACCGATGGCATACCGGTCATCGCGCGACAGTCGGACTGCCAGACCTGCTTCATGTGCGAGGCCTACTGCCCCACCGACGCACTGTACGTGAGCCCTGATTCCGCCCCCGCCGACGAATCCTTCAGTCCACCGGAGCATCTCGTCGGCAGCTACCGCGAACGCCTCGGCTGGGGCAAGGGCCGCAGACCGGGCTCGCTCGTCGCCGTCGGGCCCGAGATCCCCCACGGTGATCCGCCACCACGCGTGCGCTGATCGTCTGACACCACCCACGTGATCGTAGAACCAGGACCACCACCCATGAAACGCTTTTCCCGCCTTGTGCTGTCCGCACTCCGCTTCTCCATGCTCATCGTCACGTTGGCCGCCCTGATGGGCATATCGGTGACCGCGTGCAGTGCAGGACAATCCGACAGCGCCGACCGCGACGTCATCGGCACCCTGCGGGTGGGTGTGATCGGGTCGGTCAATGTCATCAGCGGCCCGCTGGGCCTCGCGCACAGCCGAGGTGAGGTGCTGCGAGCCCTGAAGCCGCTCGGCGTCGACAAGATCGATGTGTACAACTTCCCCAACGGGCCGGACCTGAATCAGGCTCTGCTCGGCGGACGTCTCGACGTCGGGTTGTACGGCGACACCCCGGCACTCGTCGCCCGCGGCAGTGGACTGCAGACCCGGTTGCTGGCCATCTCGCAGTTCAACAACGACGCCGGTGTGGTCGTCAAGAATCCGTCGATCCGGACGCTGAAGGACCTGGCGGGCAAGAAGATCGGGGTCCCCAAGGGCTCCTACATCGACCGCTACCTGCAGGGTGCGCTGCAGCAGGCCGGGATCACCGCCCAGCTGATCCACCTGTATCCCGCCGATCAGGAGGCGCCGCTGAGCAGCGGTGAGATCGACGCCGCCGCGCTGCCCGGTGTGATCCCGTCCGTCGCGCTGCAGACGTTCCAGCGCAAGGGATACCGCCTCATCGACTCGGTGTACCGCAATCACCCCGACCTCGCCGGCACCAGCGCGGTGGCATCGGCGGCAGCGTTCCTGGACAAGCAGAAGGACTTCGGCGCCGCCTGGCAAAAGCTCCTCGCCGACTCGGTCACCTATGCCAAGGCGCATTGGGACGAGTACCTGGCCTTCGAGATCAAGAACTCCAAGGCCAACCCCGACGACATCCGCGCGGCCGCCAACCCCGACGGCTATGCCGCCGAACCCTTCCCGGCCGCCGGCGTCCGACTCCTGGAGGGAACCAAGAAGTTCCTGGTCTCCAGCGGAAGCATCAAGCAGGACTTCTCACTGGGCGACTGGGAGTACCGGACGTCCAACGCCTGATGCCCATTCCACCCGCTGGTTGAGCCGTGGCCGCAGCGCGTCGAAACCACCAGCAACCCAACCGTATTCGCAACCACCACACACCCCACCCCGTCAGTCGAGCATCCGCACCCCGTCATGTAATCGGGTCGCCACACCACCCGACAACGCGTCGTCGACCCGCACCCGGAACACCTCCGTGATGCGCGCGCGAGCCTCGTCGACGCCCATCCACTCGACCGCACTCGACTCGTCGGAAACACGAGTAGCACCACCGACCGGTTCACACCGATAGACCAGCGAGACCACCCCGCGAGCGACGTTCTTGTACACGCCGGTCAGATCTCCCACGCGCACAAGGACTCCGGTCTCCTCCTCGATCTCGCGTAGCACTCCGGCGGGGATCGACTCGGCCGGTTCGAGCACCCCACCGGGGATCTGCCACTCGCCGTTGTCTCGCCGTCGGATCAGCAGTATCCGTCCGGCGGCGTCGAGCACCACGCCGGCGACGCTGACGTAGTGCTGCGGCAGGGCCGGCGTCATGGGACGGGGCGGCCGGACTGCTGTGACCACAGCACCGGATCGTCGCGCAACAGCTTGGCACGCCCCTTCCGCCGGTAGCGGAAGATCTGGATGGCACCGATCCCCCACAGCAGATACTGCGCCGACATCGCCCACGTGAACGCGTCGGCCGTGTATCCGGCCACGCCGTCGGGCGTACGCCAGTCGAGGATCACCCCGATCATCGCGACCAGCGACAGGCTGGCGAAGAAGCCGCCCTGGTTGATGATGCCGGTGGCGCTGCTGACCCGGTCCACCGGATTCGACGTGCGGCCGTAGTCGAAGCCGATCATCGACGCCGGACCACCCATGCCGCAGACCATTACGAGGACCACGAGCACCCCGAAGGGCGGGTTGCCCGGCCAGGCAAGAACCAGCGTCCACATTCCGGCGATCAAGCCGACAACGCCGAGCACCAGAGTCGAACGATGCCACGGCCACCGTGTGATGAGGCCCGCGAACACCGGACCGAACGCGATGATGGAGAACACCATCAACGACAGCAACACGCCGGCGGCCGCGTCGCTCTGCCCGGCGCCCTGCACGAAGAACGGGAAACCCCAGAGCAATCCGAGCACCGTCGCACTGAACTGGGTCGAAAAGTGGGTCCAAAAGCCGAGTCTCGTGCCCGGATGCCCCCACGACGCCGACAGCGACGCCTTGATGCCGGCCAGCCCCAACAACGGGCCCGACGTGGTGCGCTTGTGCGGGGTGTCCCGGATGACGACGAGACTCACCACCAGCAATGCCGCACCGAGGACGGCGGTGGCGATGTAGGAGCGCGTCCAGCCCCATGCCGACAGCGCCCACGTCATCGGCGTCGCAGCGGCCACCGCACCCAACTGGCCCAGGACACCGGTCAGCTGGGTCATCAGCGGGATGCGCCGGACGGGGAACCAGGAGGTCACCAGTCGCAGGACGCAAACAAAGGTCATGGCGTCGCCGACGCCGACGAAGAACCGAGAGCCGAGCGCCCACATGTAGTTGTCGGCGAAGGCGAAGCTGAGCTGCGCGAGGGTGAGGATAAGGGTGCCGGTGAGCAACACCCGACGCGGCCCGAAACGGTCCACGAGGAGCCCGACGGGCACCTGCATCGCCGCGTAGACCAGCAGCTGTAGCACGACGAACGTGGACAGAGCCGACGCGCTGATGTGGAATCGTTCGGCCGCGAGTAGACCGGCGACGGCCATCGAGGAACGGTGCAGCACCGCCAGGAAGTAGACCGTCACGGCGACGATCCAGATCACCATCGGCCGTGCCGTCAGCGATCGTGCGACCCCAGACTGCGCGGTCACCGGACCGACCTCCTTCTCGTCGCCCCCGAATTGCGACCGCAAGCGGCCCCTCGCCGATGGATACCGTACGCCTGGATTCATGTGCCCTCGAAATCGAAACACGACACCGTCGGTGCACACAGCGAAACCCCCGTCCGGGATATCCCGGACGGGGGTTTCGTGTTGGTAGCGGGGACAGGATTTGAACCTGCGACCTCTGGGTTATGAGCCCAGCGAGCTACCGAGCTGCTCCACCCCGCGTTGGTGAACACAACGTTACACACACGTTCGGCCGCGGTGCAAATCGGTTCCGCAATCGCACCTGACCTGCGAAAACACGTGTGACCACGAACACGTTGGCTATCGCGCGTGTACGCCCATCAGCGCGGCGAGCTGCCGTGCCAGCGGGTTCAAGTCGAGTCGGTCCGGGTCCCTCTTCGGCGTGGTGTCCCAGGGCTGTGCGATCCGCGGATTCGCGTAGGGCGCGCGAGCCGCGCCGCGCACACTTGTGGGGTTTCCCTGCGGCACCGTGCACGCGGCCGCGGTGTTGAACGGGAAGTCGTCATATCGAAGATCGAAGGACGGATTGCGGCGGCGCATCTCGTCGATCATGCGCTGCGTGCTCTCGTACCCTCGGGTGCACGCGGGCGGATTGTTGGTCTCGAGCACCACACCGAAATGGATCTGTCCGTCTCCCGGCGCAGTGGCATGACTACTCGCCGACAACTGGCTGAGCATGGCGAAGGTCGGCGCGACGGCATACGAGGTCGGCGCGATCGTGCGAAGTGTCTCGCCGAGATCGTGCACCACCGCGGTCATGTCGCCGCCGTGACGGTCGATGAGCGCGGACAGCTGCGACGCCGAGGCCGTCCCGGTCGAGAGCAGTCTGCGCACATCGGGATCCGACGACGCGAGTTGCGCGGTGATGAGATCGAGCTTGCGCGACCAGGACAGGATCGCGTCGGACTGATCGGCCTGGGTAGCCAGCACGGACTCGGCATTCGAGAGCAGTGCGACGGTCTCCGAGATGTTGTCGACGCCGGCCCGCGACAGGTTGCTCAGTGACGTCACCAGCCGCGTCAGGTTCTCCCCCTGCCCGCTGAACGCGTTGCCCAGTTCGGTGACGACGGTGCGGAGATCCTCGACCGGGATCGAGTCGGCGAAGTCCAGGGCCGAGGACACCACGTCTTCGAGAGGCCGTGGGAGTTCGAACCTCTCGATGACCGACCCGTCGTGCAGGTAGGGACCCGACGTGGTGCTCGGCTGCAGGTCGACGAACTGTTCACCGATCGCGGATCGGTTGGCCACCACCGCCGTCGCGGAATCGGGGATCTGTGGTCCAACCGAGTCCAGCACCAGTTCCACGCTCACCCCCGACTTCGTGAGCCGCAGGGCGCCGACCCGGCCCGCCGGGACGCCGAGGTAGGTGACCTCGGCATTGGTGAAGATGCCACCTGAGTCGGCCATTGCGACGGTGACCGAGTACGCCCCGACGCCGACCATCTCATCGAGACGGACGTACCGAATCCCCGCATAGACGACGGCCAGCAATCCGACGACGATGACGACCGCGATCTGCCATCGTGCGAGCCGACTCAGTGGTGGCATAAGGACCCCGACCTCTTCTCCCTCCCACACCGGACACCGGTACGCGCGGAAAGTTACTCGGCAGTCAGGTATAGGGACAGGGGTTCGTGTCCAACCGAGCAGCAGGCGCAACCACCGCCATCGAGCACAGTCCGATAACAGAGTGGGAGCCACAATGACAGCGATCGAGAGTGATTTCCATCACAATGCGAGTAGACTCAGCGCTACCCCGATGATGAGGAGGCATCATGACCGCCCACCACATGCACCACCATCATGAGAGTCACGGCAACCACCCGATGAGCATTGTGGGTTTCATGCTCGTCCTCGGCGGTTTCGTCCTCGCCGCGCTGTGGTTGATCTCCATGGCCTCGGCGCACACCGGAACGGCAATCCTCTGCGGCCTGCTCATGGTCGCGGCGTTCACCGGCGCGGTCACCATTTTCACCTCGCTGATCCACCGCAATCACCACAGCCCGGTGGTGCCGGACAACACCCCCGACGAAGCCGAGCGCTACATGCGCAAGTACCGCGGCTGAGCCGCTACTCCCCACCGCCAACTGGGGCGTCCGGCCATGAGTTCCGTATGACGTTTGGCCCGGAATCCGGGCCAAACGTCATACAGGACTGAACTGGGTGCGTGTTCGGCGAAAGTGGTTGTGTCGCTGAGCCCTTCGTGGCGCTCGGCTGGCGTCTCGCGCACCTTAGGGGGCGTGTCAGCCGCCCTGCCCGGTCGCCTCGTACTGCGCCACAGCACGTTTCAGCTCCTCGAGCGCGGCACCGTAGGCCTGGAAGTCGCCGCTGGTCTGCGCCTGCTGCAGCTTCTGCAACGCCTGGTCGAGCGCCCGCACCGCGGAGTCGCGGGCAGCCGAGTTGGGCTGCTGGCCCTGCGGGGTCTGCGGTTGCGGTGTCGGCTGGGGCTGGCCGTTGTCGGTATCGGTGTCGGTCGGACCGCTCGGTACGCCGAGCGCGCCGGGATTGATCCCGACCTGCCGCAGCGCCTCGGCCGTCGTGTTGGCGTAGCCGATACTCGCCTGCCCGCCGGCCGGCTCGTAGCGGGTGATCACCCGGAACAAGCGCGGGAACGCCTCGGCCGCCTGGGCCTGTGCGTACATCGGCACCACATACAGGATCCCGTTGTCACCCACCGGCAAGGTCAGCAGGTTGCCGAAGGTCACCGTCGCGGTGGCCTGCAGATCACGCTGTGACTGGGCCACCCGCGGATCGGTCTTCATCGGGTTGAACGCCTGCACCGGACCCGAGCGCTGATTGTTGCCCGGCAACTCCTTCACGGTGATCTGACCGTAGTTGTCCGGGTCCGAGGACACCGTCACATAGGCACCGAGGATCGGTCGGTCGAGACGGTTGAGCACCGACGTCAACTGGAACGACGACTGTCCGTTCTCCGGGCTGGCCGCCACGAAGTAGTACGGCGGCTGATCCAGACCGCGCTGTGCCGCATCGGAATTGGTGGGGTCCGGCGGGACCGACCAACGATCGTTGCCCTGGAAGAACGTCTGCGGCGAATCGACGTGGTACTGGGTCAGCAGGTAGCGCTGGATCTTGAACAGATCCTCCGGATAGCGCACGTGCTCGCGCAGCGAGGTGTTCTTGTCGAAGTCGGCGCGGCTCTTGACCGTTCCCGGGAACACCTTCATCCAGGTCTTGAGAACCGGGTCCTGCGTGTCGAACTGGTAGAGCTCCACATCGCCGGTGTAGGCGTCCACGGTGGCCTTCACCGAGTTGCGGACGTAACCGACGGTCTTGTTCACCTGGCTGCGCCCGGTCTGTCCCGGGTTGAGGTCCTGAGCGTCGGCCGTCGCACTCTGCAACGACGTCGGCTGCGAGTACGGGTAGCTGTCAAGAGTGGTGTAGCCGTCCACGATCCACTTGATCGAACCGTCGGCCATCACCGCGGGGTATGTCTTGGAGTCGACGGTCAGCCACGGTGCCGCCTTCTTCACCCGGTCCCGCGGGTCGCGGTTGTAGAGGATACGCGAGGCGTTGGTGATCTCACTGGACAGGATGAAGTTGCGCTCGGTGAACTTCACCGCGTACAGGGCACGGGTGAACCAATTGCCCAGGCCCACACCGGCATCACCGGTGTAGGTGTAGCGGGCTCCGTCATCGTTACCGCCGTCGAACTCACGCGGCTGACCGTTGTCGGAGCCGACGATCGCGTAGTCGGGGTCGACCTTTGCGATGAGCTCGCCGAAGTAGATGCGCGGCTGCTTGACCTTGATCGGGGCCTCGCGCTGATGGTTCTCGTCGTTGACGTTGGTGGTGTCGGTGACGGTGTAGAGCGGATCGCCACCGCTGTCGATGTCGTTGTCGTCGGCGGCTTCCCGCACACGGTTGGCCGGCGCCGCGACGAACCCGTCGCCGTGGGTGAACACCAGATGCTTGTTGAGCCAGTTCTGCTGGTTGCCCTGGTACTGGCTCGGGTCGAGTTCGCGCACCGAGACGACGTAGTCGCGCAACTGCCCGTCCACCCGATAGCGGTCGACGGCCAGCTGGGTCGGGAAGCCGTAGAAGTTGCGACGCTGCTGCTGCTGACGGAAGGTCGGCGACACCACATTCGGGTCGAGGATGCGAATGTTGGACAGCGTGTTGGTGTCCGCGTTGACGGTCGCGGCATTCGCCGGCTGGGCAGTCCAGTCCCGCTCATAGGAGACGTGATCCGACCCGAGTCCGTAGGCTTGCCGCGTGGAGTCGAGCGCCCGCTCGATGTATTCCGATTCCTTCTGCGCCGCATTCGGTTTGACCGAGAATTGCTCCATCGCCAGCGGCCAGCCAACACCGATCAGCAACGCCGAGAACAACATCAGCACCGTGGCCAGGGCCGGGATACGCAGGTCGCGCAGGACCACGCCGGCGAAGAACGCCACCGCACAGATGATCGCGATGGACATCAAGATCAGCTTCGACGGCAGGACCGCGTTGATGTCGGTGTAGCCGGCACCCGGGAAAATATCCGCCTTACGGTCGCTGGTGAGCAGCGTGTATCGGTCGAACCAGTACGCAATCGCCTTGAGCAGCAGGAACGTTCCGGCCAAGACGGCCAGCTGGACCCGTGCCGCGGTGGTCAGCGATCCACCGCCGCCACCGAGCCGCAAACCCCCGAACAGATAGTGGGTCACCAGGTTCGCGATGAACGCGATGACGACCACCACGAAGAGCAGGTTCAGGATGAAGCGATAGAACGGGAGATCGAAGGCGTAGAACCCCATGTCCAGACCGAACTGCGGATCCTGGGTCCCGTAGTCGGTACCGTGCAGGAACATCTGGACCGTGGCCCACGACCCCTGGGCGACGAGACCGGCGAGCGCGCCGATGATCACCGCGGGCACGATCCCGAACCAACGCAACCGCCCCATGATCGCGGTGCGGTAGCGCGCGAGCGGATCGTTGGGGCCGGCGGTCGGCACGAACACCGGCCGTGACCGGTACGCGATCGCGATGGCGCCGAAGACGAGGCCGCCGACGAAGATCGTGGTGACCAGGAACAAGATGATCCGCGTCCAGGCGATGGTGGAGAACACCTGCGTGAACCCGATGTCGCGATACCAGAGCCAGTCGGTGATGATCGACACCAGCCGCGGCCCGACCAGCAACAGCACCAGGATGCCGACGCCGACCCCGATGGCGATCTTGCTCTTGCGTGACAGTGTCGGCATACCGGCCGGCCCGCGAACGCTCACCTGATCCACTCTCCAAAGTTCTCAATCCGGACATCGCGTCGTGTCAGGATTCCTCCGGCCGACTGCTGCCGAGCCTGTGTCGTGCCCACTGTACTGGCCGTTCGAACCGGCCCCGCCGACCCCATCCTGCCGTCCTGCCAACGACGTGACCGCCGGCCGGGTTCCCCGCGTCCCGTCACCCGCGAGGCAAGATGGCGGGGTGAGTTCTCCGCTGCAC
Organism: Gordonia bronchialis DSM 43247; assembly: GCF_000024785.1. Taxonomy (NCBI): domain Bacteria; kingdom Bacillati; phylum Actinomycetota; class Actinomycetes; order Mycobacteriales; family Gordoniaceae; genus Gordonia; species Gordonia bronchialis. Next base: position 3,704,940 of record NC_013441.1, read on the forward strand.
TCCCCCGACGCCCTCGGACGCGCGATGCGCGACGTGATCGGTCACGCCGACGACCAGGGCTGGGGACGCCGACCGGCCGTGTTCGGCCTGGTTCCCACCGCGGTGCTGGCTCAACTCCAGCCGGATCTCGTCGACGCCGACGACGCGTCGGAACTCAGTCCGGTCCAGCAGGAAGTCGCCGACCTCGACGAGTTCCTGGCGAGTGCCACCTGGCCCGACGCCGTCGTCGGTGTCGTGGTGACCACCGTGATCACCGTCGTACCACCCGCAGAGGGCGAGCCACCTGTCGCGCGGCGCGGCGTCGACGACGTGGCATCACACCCCGATGCCAAGGACGGGCGCCTGGCCGTCGGAGTGCTCCGTGACGGCGCACGGTTGGCCCTGCTGCAGATGCTCGGCTCCGAGGAGCAAGACCTGCTCACTCACCCCGATCTGGCCGCCGATCTCGTCGAGGCACTCGCGGCTACCTTCGAGCCCGACGACGCTTAGCGGTCAGCACTGCGCGACCGGGCGACCCTGCCCGAGCGCGTTGAGCGAGTCGACGGCCGACTGCAACGTGTCGACCTTCACGAGCTCGAGCCCGTCCGGCCGGTCCGAGGCGGCCTCGGTACAGTTGCCGTCGGGAACGAGGAAAACGGTGGCCCCGGCATCACGAGCCGCGCGCGTCTTGTGCGTGATCCCGCCGATGACGCCCACCTCACCGGTGTCGGAGATGGTACCGGTACCGGCGATGAACTTGCCATGGGTCAGTTCACCGGGGCTCAGCAGGTCGATCACGGCCAGCGACAACATCATTCCCGCCGACGGCCCGCCGATGTTGCCGACGTAGTAGGTGATCTTCAGGGCCGGATCGGCATTGACCACGCTGCCCTGCGCACCGATGTCGCCGGCATTCTGGTCGTCGGCGTCGCGACGCGGGGTCACCGTCACCGTCATCGGCGTGGTGCCGCGCACGATGTCGAGGGTCAGCGGTTGCCCCGGCTTGGCCTTGCTCACCGCGGTCGCGAACTCCTCGCTCGTCGACACCGGGGTGCCGGCCACGCGGATCACCTGATCACCGAGTTTCAGAACGTCCGACGACGGACCGCCACCGGTCAGCGAGCCGATCACCAGTTTCGTCGGCCGGTTCAGGAAGCGCAGAGCCGCCGCCGTCGCATCGTCCTCCGACCCGGTCATCTGCGCGACGTTCTCCTGCTGCACCTCCTCGGTGCTCTTGTCCGGGTCGTAGACGCGGTCGCGCGGCTGCAGCTGGTACTCACCGGACACCCACATCCCCATCGCCTCGAAGAGGCTGAGGTTGTCGGTCACCGACACGGTGGTCAGGTTCAGGTTCCCGGAGGTCTTGTCGGTCGGCACACCCTGGATGGAGACGATCGGACGTTCCTCGACCTTGCCGTCGGGTTCGCGCACCTTGGCGGTTCCCAGCGTGTTGAGGGTCGGCCCCGGCCCGAGGGCGACATAGGGCACCGGGACCCGGGTCCCGAGGAGCAGAAGCACCACGAGAACCACCGCGGTGACGGCGACCGTGGCGATCCGGCGATACCGTGCCTGCAGCATCATTCCGCACACCTTAATCGCCCGGATCGACGTGCCGTCGTGCGGCGTTGGCGAGAACGCGGTGCGTATTGAGCGCACTACGCTCAACGCGAACATCAGCGGGGTCTTGGAAGCCGTTTTGAACGGTAACGTGGAACCCATGACTGACCTGCCCTTCGGCTTCTCCGCGTCCGGTGACGACGACGATCGTCGTAAAGACCCCGACGGCAAGGGCGGCGGCGAGGGCGGGGGCAAGGGTGGTGGCGAACAGAAGCCCGGTACCGGCGACAATCCGTTCGGATTCCCGTTCGGCCAAGCAGGTTCCGGCGGGTTCGACCCCTCCTCCTTTGATCCGTCCGCGTTCGATCCTTCTGCCATGGACCCGGCCGCACTCGGCCAGATGTTCTCCCAACTCGGCAGCATGCTGAGCGGAATGGGCACCGGCGTCACCGGCGGAGCGGGTCAGGGCCCGGTCAACTTTCAGGTGGCCACCAATCTGGCACGCCAGCAGATCGGTTCGTTCACACCGGTTCTCGCCAAGGAGACCAACGCCGTCGCCGACGCGGTGCGACTCGCCGAGGTGTGGCTCGACGATTCGACGACCCTGCCCAGCGGGGTCGGCCGGTCGGTCGCGTGGACTCCGGTGCAATGGCTCGAGGAGACCCTGCCGACCTGGAAGGGGCTGTGCAATCCAGTCGCCGAACAACTCGCGCGGACCTGGCAGGACAATCTGCCCGCCGAGGCCGCCCAGTTCGCCGGGCCGATGATGGGCATGCTGACCCAGATGAGCGGGATGGCCTTCGGCACCCAGCTGGGTCAGGGTCTCGGCCAGCTCGCCAAGGAGGTGCTCACCTCCACCGACATCGGTCTGCCGCTGGCCCCCGAGGGCGTGGCCGTGCTGCTGCCCGAGGCCATCGCGAAGTTCGCCGAAGGGCTCGAACAGCCCGCCCAGGAGATCATCGTGTTCCTCGCCGCCCGCGAGGCCGCACACGTCCGGTTGTTCACCCACGTCGGCTGGCTGCGGCAGCGCCTGCTGTCGACGGTGGAGGAGTACGCCCGCGGTATCAGCGTCGACTTCAGCGGGATCACCGACGCCACCGCCAACATCGATCCCACCGAACTGTTCTCCAATCCGGCCAAGCTCGAGGAACTGATCAGCTCGTCGGCCTCCTTCGAGCCGACGACCACACCCGAGCAGAAGGCGGCACTCAACCGGCTAGAAACGTTGCTCGCGCTGATCGAGGGGTGGGTTGAGCAGGTCGTCGGACAGGCCCTCGGTGACCGTATCCCCAGCACCGGCGCACTCACCGAGACGATGCGCCGCCGGCGTGCGTCCGGCGGCCCGGCCGAGCAGACCTTCGCCACCCTGGTCGGGCTGGAACTGCGGCCCCGCAAGGTACGCGAGGCGTCGGATCTGTGGCGCAAACTCTTCGAGGCCGCCGAGAAGTCCGGCACATCAGGCATCACCGTGCGTGACGGGGTGTGGGCACATCCGGACCTGATGCCCGACGCCGACGACCTCGACAACCCGGCAGGTTTCATCGACCGCGTGATCGGCGGTGGCGACGAATCCCTCGCCGACGCGATCGCCGAACTCGAGAAATCCCTGGCCGACGAGGCGGGCGACACCACCGACACCACCGATTCCGACAACCCGGACGATCCACCGACACGACCCTGACCGGTCCGCCTGTGGATAACCCGGCCCGCGGGCCGGTGTGTGCCGCGCAACCCTGGCAGAGTCTGCTCATGGTGACGCGCCGTCCCCCGTATCCGATGATCCAGCCCGGCACACCGATCCTGGTGCGGCCCAGTAATCGGGTGCATGTGGGGACCGACCCGGCGTGCAGTCTGATCATCGACGTCGACGATCCGGTATCGGCGTCCGGCGTCGCCGACCTCCTGCGGTCGATGCAGCAACCGTGCCGGCCGGAGGACCTCGTGTTGCGGGCCCGCGCCGCCGGACTCAGCACCGCCGACCTCGACGCGATCCTGCACGAGCTCATCGACGCCGGCAAAGCGGTGACCACCGAGCCGCGCAGCGCCTCCCCGCTGCGGGTACGCATCCACGGCCAGGGGCCGCTGGCCGACCTGATCGGCGCCCTGCTGTCTGACACCGGGATCGCCACCCGCCACACCACGCGCCGTCCCGCGACCGGGGCCATCGAATCCTGGGACGCGAATCTCGTTGTCCTGACCGACTTCCTGGTGCACGACCCGAGTGTGGTCAGCACTCTCAACCGCCTGCGACTGCCCCATCTGCAGGTCCGGGTCCGTGATGGCATCGGCATCGTCGGCCCGCTGGTCCTGCCGGGTATGTCGAGCTGCCTCCGGTGCGCCGATCATCACCGCACCACCATGGACCCGGATTGGCCGCTGCTGGCCGCGCAGCTCGTCCGCCGGCCCGGCTACGGCAGCTCGGCCACGATCCGGGCGACCGCCGCACTCGCCCACGCGCAGATCGAGCAGCTCGCGTCGGCGCTGCTGGCCGCCGGCCACGAATCATCCAGCCACCCGCGGCCCCGGCTGCTCGACCACGTCCTGGAATTCCGTCCGGGTACCGGCAGACTGGAGACCACGTACTGGCCGCCGCATCCACTGTGTGAATGTCGCCCGACCACTGAACGTGAGGATCCGTCATATATTGTTGACGCGGAAAGGATGCTATGACCGACATCACCCGGGGGCAGGGTCGGCGCAACGCGAAGCTGGCGTCTCTCCCCATAGGAATGGCCGGCCGCGCTGCCGCAGGCTTCGGCAAGCGCATGGTCGGCAAGGACAAAGACCAAGTCAATCAGGAGTTGCTGGAGAAGTCGGCCGAGCAGTTGTTCTCGGTTCTCGGTGAACTCAAGGGCGGGGCCATGAAGGTCGGCCAGGCGATGTCCATCATGGAGGCCGCCATCCCCGACGAGTTCGGGGAACCGTTCCGCGAGGCGCTCACCAAGCTGCAGGCCGAGGCACCGCCGATGGGCGCCGACAAGGTCCACAAGGTGCTCGATCAACAACTCGGCACCCGCTGGCGAGAACGCTTCCAGGAGTTCTCCGACGTCCCGGCGGCATCCGCGAGTATCGGGCAAGTGCACAAGGGCGTGTGGTCCGACGGGCGCTCGGTTGCGGTGAAGGTGCAGTACCCGGGTGCCGATCACGCACTCAAGGCCGATCTCAAGACGCTGTCGCGGATGTCGGGTCTGCTGCAGAAGCTCTCTCCCGGAACCGATGTCAAGTCGATGATGGACGAGCTGATCGACCGGACCGAGGCCGAGCTCGACTATCTCGGCGAGGCCGAGAATCAGCGGACCTTCGCCAAGGGCTTCGACGGCGACCCGTCCTTCCAGATCCCCAAGGTGGTGGCAAGCGCTCCCAAGGTCGTCGTCTCCGAATGGGTCGACGGGATCCCGCTGTCGAAGATCATCACCACCGGCGATCAAGCCACCCGTGACGACGCCGCCGCGAAAATGGCTGAGTTCGAGGTCAGTTCGCCGTTCCGCGTCGGACTGCTCCACGGCGATCCGCACCCCGGCAACTTCTTCATCGCGGATGACGGACGCTTCGGCGTACTCGACTTCGGCGCGGTGGGCCACTATCCGGACGGTCTGCCGCCGGAGACCGGACCGATCCTGCGACTCGCGCGGGACAAGAAGTACGCCGAGCTCAAAGAGCTCATGGTGGAAACCGAGTTCATCCGCGCCTCCCACGCGCACAAGGTGGAGGCCGCCGACATCGAGGCATACCTCAAGCCCTATGTCGACCCGCTCTACTCCGAGTCCTTCCACTTCACCCGCAAGTGGATGCAGCGGGCCGCGGGCAAGGCGACCGATGTGCGCGGTGACGTGTACAAGACGTCACGAAACCTGAACGTGCCCAAGCGTTTCGTGATGGTGTTCCGGGTCCTCGGCGGCTGTGTCGGGATCGCCGCACAGCTCGAGGCCAACGCGCCCTACCGGGCCATCATGGAGAAGTGGGTTCCGGGTCTGGCCGACTGACCGACACGACGAACGGGCTGCCGCGAGGACAACTCTCGTGGCAGCCCGACTCGTCGAGCGCACATCGGCGTCACGCCGCCGTCTTACGCGGGCGGCCACGCGGCCGCTTGCGCGCGATGACGGTGCCGCGCTCGAAGATCTCGCCACCCCAGACCCCCCATGGTTCGGCGCGGTCGAGGGCTGCCTGCAGGCACTGCGCCCGCAGCGGGCACTGCGCGCACAACTCCTTGGCGCGCTCGAGATCACGGGGGTCTTCGGCGAACCACAGATCTGCGTCGGCGGCCTGGCAGGGCAGGTCCAACCGAGCGGCCGACGCGCGGTCCGCCGAGATACAGGATTCGAGAACGCATTCGACAGTCATTCTGCTGCTCCACATCTGCTCGTTGTTGTTGGTGTTCCAACCCGAGTCCTCGATGTGAGAGGCCGGAATGCCTCTCATCTGTGGCGATGAGAACCATTGCGGGACTTCACAAAAAGGGCCACGGGTTCGCCTCTGCGATTCGCCCGTGGCCCGAAACCTTCGGAGTGACTACTCCGGTGGGGTTCGATGTAGCACGGGGAACCGCTGCGACGCTCGCGCTGCGACGGTGCCTGCACCGGCAAGCGCAGCGGCGGCCTCGCCAAATGCTGCTACCGGATGCTCTGCCATCGGACGCGGTGCGACGACCGCCCAGGAGCGGTCGCGAGGAATCTGCATGGCGATGGCTGCGACACCGACGGGTGCCGCGCACGGCTTGACCACAGCGAGGCGTACGCCGCTGTTGATCAGATTGATTCCGTTCACTTTTCCGCTCCTTTCCTCTCCGATGACTCCCACATATGAGGGGCGATACGACGGACGCGCATCTGCCACCCCGTGCTGACCTGACCAGACTAGGCGCTGCCCCACAAATCGCACAACCTATTTTTGACCTGCGGTTTCTTCCCCGTCTTCGCACCCGGACAGAATCGTCAACTGCCGGGTGGCGCGGGTCATCGCGACGTAGCGGTCGACGGCCCCGGTGACACCGTCACCGAAGTCGTCCGGATTCACCAGCACCACCAGATCGAATTCGAGCCCCTTGGTGGTCGCCGGCGACATCGAACGCACCCGTGGCGTGTCCGGGATTCGCGGATCGCCGATCACGCACGCGATGCCGTCCGGGTTCGCCTCCTGCCACCGACCGATCATCGCAGTGAGATCGGCCCGGTCACCGTAGGTGACGGGTAGTCCACCGCGGCGGATGGACACCGGCACATTGGCGTCGGGGATCGCCGCACGAATCACCGTCTGCGCCTGCGCCATGATCTCTTCCGGCGTGCGGTAGTTGACCGTCAGTTCGGCGACCCGCACGTCGTCGACGCCCACCCGCAACAGGCGCTGCGCCCAGGTTTCACCGAACACGCGGCGCGCCTGCGCACGGTCGCCGACCACGGTCAGACTTCGCGACGGGCAGCGGCTCAGGATCATCGCCCACCGCGCGTCGGTCAGTTCCTGCGCCTCGTCGACCACGATGTGCGCGAACGGGCCGTCGGTCGAAGTCCGCTCACCACCTCCCATCGCATCGTCGGCCAGAACCTCACGCAGATCCTGCTGGCGCAGCATCGACATCAAGCCCTCACCGTCGTCGTGCACCCGGGATTCGAGGAGGTCGCCGATGACGAGATCCATCTGCGCTCGCTGCGCGATTCGTGCCGCCGCGGCGCGTCGTCGGCGGGCGTCGGCACGACGATCACCCAGACGCCGCCGCGCGGCGTCGAGCAACGGGAGGTCCGCCACGGTCCAGGCGTGGGCGTCGCTTCGCTGCAGGCCGGCCACCGCTTCCGCGGATAGCCACGGCGCACACATCCGGAGGAACGCCGGAACCGTCCACAGATCCCCGACGATGTCGGTCGCCTCCAGCATCGGCCAGTGCCGGTGGACCACCGACACCAGCTCGTCGTCGTTCATCAGCGACGAGCGAACCGTCCGAACGGACACCTCGTCCTCACCCCCACCACCGGTGACTCGGCGATGGACGATGTCGGCCAACGCATCCCAGATCTCGTCCCGCGCCTCGTTGTGCGCCGTCCCCGGATCGGGGGCACGGCAGACCTCGGCCCAATCCGATTGCGTCAGTGCGACATCGCCCCATTCCGTCTCGACGACGAAGCTCTCGCGGGGCGGTTCTTCGTACCAGGCCACCGCGGCCTGGACCACATCGATCATCTTGATCGACGATTTGTGTTCTGCCACTGCCGAATCCGGCTCGACTGCAGCCTTTTCCCCTTCCGGGACCAGTGAGCGCAGCGTGGTTGTGGCGACGCTGAGTTCACCGAGGCCGGGCAGCACATCGGCGATGTAGGCGAGATACGACTCGTGCGGACCGATCACCAGCACGCCGCCGCGGTTCCCGGCCAGCCGCGGGTCGGAGTACAGCAGGTAGGCCGCACGGTGGAGTGCCACAACGGTTTTCCCGGTCCCGGGACCACCGTCGACGACGAGCGCGCCGGCCGAGTCCGCACGGATGATGGCATCCTGATCGGCCGCGATGGTGCCCAGCACATCTCGCATCCGGGGTGAGCGACTGGCGGCCAGACTCGCGATGAAGGCCGAGTCGTCGTCGAGGAAGAGTGTGTCGTCGGCGGCGGAATCGAAGGCCTCATCCCAGTAGTCGACGATGTGGCCACGCCCCCAACGGTATCGGCGCCGGTTTCGCACGCCCAGCGGACGTGCGCGGGTGGCGGCGAAGAATGGTTCGGCGGCCGGGGCACGCCAGTCGATGAGCAGTTGTTCCCCGTCCGGGTCGGTGAGTCCGATCCGGCCGATGTAGTGTGGCTGTCCGGCCTGATCGACGATCCGTCCGAGGCACAGATCGAGGCTGTGCCTGCGCACCATGGCCAATCGCTGTGTGGTCTCGTGGATCTCGAGATCGCGATCCACCGCCTGCCGGCCCATCCGCGCGGGCGCGGACCGCAGTTGTGCGAGGCGACCGCTCAGCAGTTCCTGCGAGCGCACGAGAGCCGCTGTCATCGCCGCGAAGTGGCGTTCGTCGTCGGCGATGAGTTCGGGGGCGGCCTTGGCTGGATGTGCGGCGAGGTCGAACACGGTGGTGGGGACGGCAGGCACGGGCGGCTCCGACGGGTCGGTGGGATCGAGGCCACGATTGTGCGGGACGATGGGGGTCTTGCCGCAAGGCCCCCCACCCGCGTTATGGTGAAAGTGGCGGGGAGATCTTTCGCTATCCGTCGCGCCGGTTCTTGATGAGGCCGATGATGTCGTCGCCGTACTCCACGAGCTTGGACGCTCCGATCCCAGAAATCGACACCAGCGCAGCATTATCGGTGGGCCGCTGCTCGGCGATCGCGGTCAGCGTCTTGTCGGAGAACACCACGAAGGCGGGTACTTGCTTGGCCTGGGCGCGCTCACGCCGCCAGTCCTTGAGCGCGATCAGCAGTTCCTCGTCGAGATCCGACGGGCAGTCGGCACACCGGCCGAGCAGGGTGGCGGTGGAATCCATCAGCCGCGACCCACACACCCGGCACACCGGTCCGCGGCGGGGTTTGCGTTCGGGCGCCACCCGTGACGCAGGCGAATCGTCGGGAACCAGGTCGGTGAGGAAGCGGGAGCGACGTCGAGCACGGCCGCCCTCGTTGCGTGCCAACGGCCAGGAGATGTGCAGGTGCTCCCGCGCCCGCGTCACACCCACATAGAACAGCCGGCGCTCCTCTTCGACCTCCTCCCAGGACGCCTTGATCGCCTGGTTGATCGGGAGGGATCCGTCGATGAGACCGACGAGGAATACGGCATCCCACTCCAGGCCCTTCGCGGCGTGCAACGACGACAGCGTGACGCCCTGCACCGTCGGAGGATGACGAGCCGCCGCGCGGGCAGACAACTCGGCGGTCAGCTCGGGGAGGGTGAGTGCGGCGTTCTCGGCCACCAGGTCGTCGGTGAGCGTGGCCAGCGCGTTGAGCGACTGCCATCGGCTGCGCGCCTGGGCACCGGACGGTTCCTCTTGGGAGAGCCCCAGCTCACCGAGGACTGCGCGCACCACGGCGGCGACGTCGGCACCGTCGGGTAGCTCGCGCCCGGCCACCACGGTGAGCTGACGCATCGCCTGCCGGATCTCGGTCCGGGTGAAGAACGCCTCACCGCCGCGCACCTGATACGGGATGCCCGCCTCGGTGAGGGCCTGCTCGTAGGTCTCCGACTGCGCGTTGACCCGGTAGAGGATCGCGATCTCGGCCGGCAACACCCCGGCGTCGATGAGTTTGCTGATCTCCGCGGTCACCTCGGTCGCGGCCTTCGGCTCGTCGTCGTATTCGGCGAACTGCGGTTCCGGTCCGGGGTCGCGTTGCCCGACGAGTCGCAGCCGGGTCCCGGCGATCCGCCCGCGGGCCGCGCCGATCACCCGGTTGGCGAGGTCGACGACCTGCGGGGTGGACCGGTAGTCGCGGATGAGCCGCACCACCGTCGCCTCCGGGAACCGCCGCCCGAAGTCCAGCAGGTAGGTCGGCGTGGCACCGGTGAACGTGTAGATGGTCTGGTTGGCGTCCCCGACGACGGTCAGGTCATCGCGATCGCCGAGCCACGCGTTGAGCAATCCCTGCTGTACGGGTGTGACGTCCTGGTACTCGTCGACGACGAAGCATCGGTAACGCGCGCGGAACTCTTCTGCCACACCGGGATCCGCGACGAGTATCTGCGTCATGTAGATGAGCAGATCGTCGAAGTCGAGCATCCGGTCCCCGTCGGCGGAGACCTTGGCGTCCTCGTAGTGGGAGTAGACGGCAGCCACCTTGGCGGCCGGCGCGGGAGTGTCCCGATCGGCGCGGGTCACCGCCTCCACATAGTGTTCCGGGTCGATCAGCGAGGCCTTGGCCCACTCGATCTCCGACGCCAGGTCGCGAATGGTGTCGGTCGCGGTGTCCAGACCGGCGCGTCGGGCCGAGCGGGAGATGACCGGGAACTTGTTGTCCAGCAGTTCCCAGCGGGCGTTGCCGAAGGCGCGCGGCCAGAAATAGCGCAGCTGCCGCATCGCCGCGGCGTGGAAGGTTGCCGCGGCAACACTCTCGGTGCCCCGTGTCCCGCCGATGCCGAGCGATCGCAGCCGGCCGCGCATCTCGCCGGCGGCGCGGGCGGTGAACGTCACCGCGAGCACCTGCCCCGGGTTCACCTGTCCGGTGTCGATGAGGTGCGCGATCCGGCGTGTGATGGTGCGCGTCTTGCCGGTTCCGGCCCCGGCCAGCACACACACCGGCCCCCGCGGAGCGAGGACCGCCGCACGCTGTTCGGGGTCGAGACCCCCGATGATCGGATCGGCGATGATCGGGTCTGCGGCATCGGGTTCGGGGAACGGATCGGACACGCGATCCACTATGTCATCTGCCACCGACGACGATTGTCCGGCGGTTCACAGGCGCCGAGTATCGGCGCCGGACGCAGGTGAGCGAACGTCAGACGCCGAGCTTGGCCTTGACGTCGGCGATGGAGGGATTTGTCGCGGTGGTGCCGTCGGCGTAGAGGACGGTCGGGACCACGTGGTTACCGCCGTTGACGCTCCCCACGAACTCCGCCGCGTCGGGATTGAGCTCGATGTCGATCTCCTGCCAGGAGATGCCGTTCTGCTTCAGTCCGGTCTTGAGTCGTGCACAGAATCCGCACCACGAGGTGGTGTACATGGTCAGTTCGCCGGTGTCGGAGGTGCGGGCGCCGGCCTCGTCGTCGATCACATTGCTCATGACGTCAATAACACCACGGCCGGGGCGCCTGTTCCCGGCGAACCGGCGCGTGAGCGCCGGCAATGCTCAGGTGGCGACCCAGGCCTCGATCATGGCTCGGGCGATGGAGATGGAACCGGGCAGTCGCAGCCGGGGCCGTGGTTCGGTCGAGGGTTCGGTACCCGCGTCGGGCCGCACCCAGTCGTCTCCGCGGGCGATGGCCTCGCGCACCTCGTCGCGGTGAAACCACTGCGCGTCGCCGATCTCACCGTCGAGGTAGTTGAGCGGTTCGCGTGGATCGCCGATGGCGGCGAACCCGAGCATCAGAGACCGCGGGAAGGGCCACGGCTGACTACCCAGGTAGCGCGGTGCGGTGACGGTGATCCCGACCTCCTCGTGGACCTCACGGATCACGCACTGCTCCAACGACTCTCCCGGCTCGACGAAGCCGGCGAGGGTGGAGTACCAGCCGTCCGGCCACACCGATTGGCGGCCGAGCAGGATCTGGTCGGCACCATCGTGCACGACAGTGATGATGGCCGGATCGGTCCGCGGGAACTCGTCGCGTCCGGAGTCCACGCCGCGACGCACCCAACCACCTCGGGCGGGTACCGTTGCCGAACCGTCGACCGGCGAATAACGCGCGGTCTGATGCCAATTGAGGATTCCGAGGGCGGTCGCGAGCATGCCCGCCTCGTCGGCCGAGAGCCGCACCGCACCGCGGCGCGCATCGTCGGTGGGTCCGTCGATGTGGTCGACGCGCCGCGTCCACAGATCCCGGCTGCCGTCCCGCCCGAGGAACACCGCATCGCCCGGCGGGGAGTCGGCCAGGCGCGCCGCAGGCAGCCAGTGCAGGCCGCCCGCCTCGGTCACTGGGTAGCGGCCGTCGGCGTCGATGAGCAGCACACCGGCGCCGGCCCACCCGGCAGCCATCCGGGCGGGATCGTCGCGCACCTCGTCGGCGCGGTCGAAGACGGCGCGGGCGAGCAGGGGTGGCAGGTCGAGGGAGAAATCGGTCACTCGGGAGGCCCCTTGCGTACGTAGAGAAGCCGATCGCCCACCTCGATCTGTTCGACCTCGGCGTCGTCGACGCGGTGCAGTGTGCCGTTGCGGACCACGCCGAGCACGATGTCACGGGTGTGCGCGGGTGATCCGCCGGTCTCGGTGGGATCGACCTCGCGTTCGGCGATCGCGTACCCGGCGTCCGGGGTCAGCAGATCCTCGATGACCTCCACCACCGACGGCGTCATCGTTGCGATGCCCAGCAGCCGGCCCGCCGTCTCCGACGACACCACCACCGAGTTGGCGCCCGATTGCCGCATCAGATGGGTGTTCTCCGACTCGCGGATGGAGGCCACGATCTTCGCGCGCGGATTGATCTCGCGGGCGGTGAGGGTCGCGAGCACCGCGGTGTCGTCACGGTTGGTGGCCACCACGATGCTCGAGGCGTGCGCGACGCCGGCCAGCCGCAGCACGTCGGATTTGGTGGCGTCGCCGCGCACCGTGACCAGACCGTCGGCCGCAGCGGCTTCCAGCACGGTCTGGTCGGCGTCGACGACGACGATCTCGGCCGGCTTGATCCCGTCACCGACCATCGCGTCGACGGCGGTCCGGCCCTTGGTGCCGTAGCCGATGACAACGGTGTGATTGCGCACGCTGTTCCTCCAACGCTGGATCTTGAGGGCTTGCCGCGATCGCTCGGTGAGCACTTCCAGGGTCGTGCCGATCAACACGATCAGGAACAGCACGCGCAGCGGGGTGATGATCAGCAGGTTGATCAGCCGGGCGCTAGGTGTCAGCGGCGTGATGTCGCCGTAGCCGGTCGTCGAGAGGGTGACCGCGGAGTAGTACATGGCGTCGAGGAACGAGAGCGGATTCTCCTGGACGTCGCGATACCCGTCGCGGTCGAGATAGACGATGACCGAGGTGAGAAAAAGTGCGACGGTCGCGAAGATCACCCGTTTGCCGATGGCCCGGCCGGGGCTCTGCTGCAACTCGGGGATGCGGATGACACCGACGAGGTCGTAGTCGGGCCGGTCGGAGAGTTGCTCGCCGCCGCGGAAGCGCTGGCGCAGGCGATTACGCATCGACCCGCCCGGGCCTGAACCGTTCGCTCACACGAAGGAATCTATCTCATTGCGGTGCGCGGGCGAGCTTTGCGGCGAGTACCGACTCGTCGGGCAGTTCGTCCGCGGCCAGGGTGTGTCCGGATCGCACGTAGTGAAACGCCGCACGCACCCGGTCGACCGGCACGCCCGCGAGCTGTGCCCAGGCGATGCGGTAGGCGGCCAGCTGGATGAACAGGGATTCGCGCCGGGCGGGTTCGGGCACCACGCCGGTCTTCCAGTCGATCACCGTCCACCCGCCGTCGGGGTCGGCGAACACGGCGTCGATGCGCCCGCGCACCACGATCCCGGCGATCACCGTCTCGAACGGCACCTCCACCTCGCTCGGACTGCGGTTGGCCCACGGCGACGCCAGGAATGCATCGCGCAGCGCGTCGAGATCGGCGTCGGGGGTGGCGGTCGCGTCCGCGGCGCCCGGCAATTCATCGATGTCGAGGAGCCGCGTCGCGCCGAACCAGCGCTCCACCCAGGCGTGGAAGGCCGTACCGCGGCGCGCCGTCGGGTTGGGCCGAAAAGGTGTGGGACGCCGCAACCGCCGCGCGAACTCGGCTTCGTCGGCGTCGAGTTCGACGAGCTGACTCACCGACAGATGCGTCGGCAACTCCACCTCCACGAGCGCCTGATTGCTCGCCTCTCGCTCGACGAGCAGGGCGCTCACCTCGGCCTCCCACGCGGCGATCTCGTCGGACAGGTCTGGGTCGCCATCGCTCTCCGGCGCGCCGTCGGTGTCGAAGAGGGCCGGGGCGTCGCGCGCGGCGATCTCCGCGAGGACCAGATCCGCGGCGGCCCGGACCCCGTCCCGACGACCGGCCAGCGGGTCCGCAGGCCACGGCGCGGCGAGGACGCGTTCGGCCAGCGGGTTGGGCGCGCCGTCGTCGGGCTCGGGGGCCAGCACGTCGACGACGAGACCGCCGGACTCGACGGTGGGGTCGTCGACCGCGTCGCTGATCGCGGTCAGCAGTTCGGTGAAGAATTCCGATCCGCCGCGCGGTTTGTCGCCCGACTCCGACCAGTGGTGCGCCGAGATCAGCAGGTCGTGACGGGCCCGCGTGAGCGCGACGTAGAGCAGCCGGCGGTCCTCCTCGAGGCGACGATCGGCGATCGCCTCCTTGTAGGTCGCGATGGTGTCCTCGAGTTCCTTGCGGTCGGTCACGGCGTGCAGGTCGAGCACCGGATATCCCTCCGGGTGGGCACTGCCCTGCTCCGCTGCGATCGCCAGGTCACCGCGTAGTTCACCGGGCAGTTCCCGCGCGCTGCCGAGCCACGTGGTCTCGGCCTTACCACCGGGAAAGATGTTGTGGCACAAATGCGGAATGGCTACGACATCCCACTCGAGACCTTTGGCGGCATGCACCGTCAGGATCTGCACCCGTTGCTCGGCGACCTCGATGCGACCGGGCTCGAGGCCCTTCTCGATGGTCTCCGCGGTCTCAAGGAAGGCCAGCAGTCCGGGCAGATCAGCGCCGCGACGGTCGGCGTAGCGGGTGACGTACTCGGCGAAGGCGTCGAGGTGTTCGCGGCCGGTGATGGCCCCGCGCATGCGCCGCGCGCGGATCTGGGCCTCCACACCGACGCCGATCGTGTTCTCCACGTCGGCGACCAGTTCGGGTAGCGGCTGACCGATCCGCCGCCGCAGCGACTCCAGCTGGGCGCCGAAGGCGCGGATCCGCGCGTACCCGTCGGGACTGTAACGGGACGGATCGCCCGGGTCGACCACGGCGTCGGCGATACCCGCCCGGTCCACGACCTCGGTGGGCAGCACCGCGTCGAGCGCGGCGTCGAGCTGCTCACGGCTGGTCACCGCGCCCCCGGCCGCGGCGATCTCCTCGGCGGCGAGTTCGGCGGCGCGTCGCCACAGCGCCGCGAGATCGGCTGCACCGAGCCGCCATCGGGCACCGGTGAGCAGCCGCATGGCGGCGGTGCCGGCCATCGGGTCGGCCATCAGACGCAGCGTCGAGACCACATCGGTGACCTCCGGGACGTGCAGGAGACCACCGATGCCGACCACCTCGGCGGGGATGCCGCGCCGTTCCAGCTCGGCGGCCAACGGAGCCGAATCCTCGTTGCGGCGCACCAGGATTGCCGTGGTCGGTGGCGCCTGACCATCATTCTCGGCTGCGCGCCAACGGGTTTCGATGGCGTCAGCGATCCATTCCCGCTCGTCTACCACCGTCTCGGTGAGCGCGATGTGCGCGGAGCCGCTCGGCGCATCCGGCCGCGCGCGCAGCACACTGACCGGGATACCGCGCCGACGCAACTCGGCCGACACATGGTTGGCCAGTCGCAACACCACCTCCGCATTACGCCAGCTGGTGAGCAGTTCACGCCGGTCCGCGGGCGAGCCGTCGGCGGCTGGGAAGTCACCGGCGAACCGCGGCAGGTTGGCCGCCGACGCCCCGCGCCAGCCGTAGATCGACTGGATGGGATCCCCCACCGCCGTCACCGCGACCGGTGCGTCGCGCGACGTACCGCCGAACAGCGTCGACAGCAGCACCCGCTGGGAGTGTCCGGTGTCCTGATATTCGTCGAGCAGGACGGCGCGGAACGCCTTGCGTTCGGCAGCAACAACTTCCGGGTTGCCCACCACCAACCGGGCGGCCAGTGACATCTGACTGCCGAAGTCCAGTGCCGACTGTTCGCGCATCGCCTCGGCGAGTGCGGTCACCATCGGGATGAGTTCCCGGCGTTCGTCGATGACGTCACGGATCTTCAACAACGCCTGATTGGGTCCGCCACGCTGCTTGGGTCCCTTCGGGAGGGTGGGGATCATCTCGTAGAGGTCGCTGCCGGCGCGGGCCAGGTCGTCGATGTCCACGAGATGCTCGGCCATCTCGCCGTACAGCTTCAGCACCGCCTCGGTGACACTGGCGGGCACCTTGGTGGTGTGCAGTTCGTCGGGCCAGTTGGCGACCAGGGAGAACGCCAGCTGCCAGAGCTCGGTCTCGCTGAGCAACGTCGAATTGGGCTCGACCGGAAGCAGCAAACCGTAGTCGGAGATCAGCCGGCCGGCGTAGGCGTGATAGGTGCTGACCTCCGGGTCGGCACCCCGAAGTCGCGCTGCCAGTGTGCCCTCCGGGTCCCAGGACCGTAGCGCCGGCGATCCGGAGAGCATCGAGAGCCGGCGCCGGATGCGGGCGCCCAGTTCGCTGGCCGCCTTGCGGGTGAAGGTGAGGCCGAGGATCTCGTCGGGCCCGATGAGCTGATTGGCCACCAGCCACACCACGCGCGCGGCCATCGTCTCGGTCTTGCCCGCACCCGCCCCGGCCACCACCAGCATCGGTTCGATCGGCCCCTCGATGACGGCGGCCTGTTCCGCGGTGGGGGTGGGCAGGCCCAGCGCCGCGGCGAGCGATGTCGCGCTAATCATCGGTGACCGCCTTGCCCCGGATCTGCGCCGGGCAACTCGCCGCCAACGCGCAGTGCCCGCACCCCGGGTTGGGGGTGGCCGCGTACACGGGTCCGACGCTGGCCCGCGCGGCGTGGCGCACCACGGTGATCCACTCATCGAGCAACTCGGGTGACAGTGGCGCCTGAACTCGTTCGGCGGCACCGGAATTCCGGTTCGCCGAGGAGACGTACACCAGACGCGCCCCACCCGGCTCGGCGGACACCACGGCGTCGTCGGCGCCCGTCAGACCACCGTGGGCCAGCGCAACCTGGTAGGCGGCCAGCTGGGCGTGATCCTGCGCGTCGGCCTTGGAGATCGGGGTTTTGGCGGTCTTGACGTCGACCACCACCGGGCGGCCGGCACCGTCACGTTCGAGCCGGTCCATCCGGCCACGCAGACGGACCGCCGGGTCGTCGGGGGTCGCCGGGATGGTGGCGTCGACGGCCAGCTCCACCCCCACCTCATCGAGGTCGGAACGCGAGATCCGCAGCCACTCACGGAAATTGACGAGCATACTCTCGGCGCGTTCGAGCTCGCGAGCCGAGTACCAGCCCGCCCCGGTGTCCACGCGATCCCAGATGGCCCGGAGCGCCTCGGTGACCTCGGTGGGATCGAGTTCGCCCGCCACGGCCTGCACCAGGGTGTGCACCAGGCTGCCGGTCAACGCCGGGGTGCCGTCGCCGTCGCGGCCGCCGTTGCGTTCCAGCAGCCAGCGCAGCGAACAGCGGGTCAGCGCATCGACATTCGACGGTGAGAGCACCACCGCACCGTCGTCGGGGGTCCACAGCGGAGCGTCGGAACTCGGTGCGGCCAGCCCGTACCAGTCCCGGGGATGCGCGCCCGGGACGTCGGCGTCGGCCAGACGCGCCAGGAGCCGCGCAGCCGCCATCGTCCGTTCATCGGGCATCTCCCCGACACCGGCCGTGACCACCGAGCGCAGTGTGGCCACCAGCGACGGCAGAGACAGGACACGGTCGACGCCGGGATCGAGTGGCAGTTCCTCGGGCGCCGGGGTGTCGGCGTCGGCGTCCTGGGTGGAACCGGCCAGCGCGTCGGCGATCTCGCCGATGAACCGGGAGGGTGATGCCTCACCGCTGCCGTCCTCGACGGCGGTGACGAGCAGGCGCCGGCGGGCGCGGGTGCACGCCACCAGCAGCAGACGCCGCTCGTCGGCGATCGCCGCGGCCGGGCGCGCGAGTTTGTCGACGGCGTCCGGGTCCACACCGTCGAGCAGGTCGACGAGCTGCCCGGTGGCGAGCACACTTCCGCGGCTGCGCAACGAGGGCCACAGGCCGTCCAGCACGCCGGCCACGGCCACCACGTCCCATTCCCGGCCCACCGCGGCATGTGCTGACAGAACAGTCACCGAATCGCTTGCGGCAGTGGCTGTCCGGCTGTCCCGCGGGATCTGCAGCTGACCCAGATAGTGCACAAATCCGGCCGGACCGGCCGCCGGCAGCGTGTCGGCAAAGTTCGCGGCGGCCTCGAACATCGCCATCACCGCGTCCAGATCGCGGTCGGCCTGCTCACCGCCCGGCCCGCCTCGCACGGCTGAGGCCGCCCAGCGACGTTCCAGCCCGGTTGCCTGCCAGCCCGCCCACAGTGTTTCCTCGAGTCCCCGACCGGCGGTGTGGACTTTTTCGGCGGCGGCCACCACGTCGAGCACGCGGTCCAGAGGCGCGCGCTCGGCGTCGGTGAGATCCTCGCGGTAGCGTGCGGCGAGAAGCGGGTCGAGGATCGCCGACCGCAACGCGGTGAGCGAATCCTGTTGCGCGCCATCATCACCGCGTTTCTCACTGCTGCGGCGGACACCGCGGCGCAACCGGCGCATCGCGCCCGGGTCGGCGGCACCGATCGGTCCGGACAGCAACGCGGCGGCGTCCTCGATGTCGAAGTCGTCGGCCTGCGCGGGTGTGGTGCGGGCGGCGACGACGCGCAGCACGAGCATCAACGCCACCACCGCGCGCTGTCGATGCAGCGGCAACCCGCTGGCCGGCGTGGTCAGCGGTACCCCTGCCGAGCGGAACGCCCGGCGCAGCGGGGGCAGCGCCAGCGACACCGACCGGACGATCACCGCCATCCGCGACCACGGGACACCGTCGAAGAGGTGGGCCCGTCGAAGCAGGTCGGCCACGGCGGTGGCCTCCTTGGCCGACGAGCCGAAAACCCGCACCTGAACACCGCCCGCGCCGGTGGCCGGCGACTCCGCCGGTGCCTGTGGATAGGGATGCGGACGTGCCCCGGGCAGCCGGGAGGCAAGCACCCGGCCGACTCGTTCGATTTGTGCTTCGCTGCGGAAGTTGGTGTCCAGCAGTATGTCCCGGTCTGATCCCGGTTCGGCGAGATCGTCGGCGAAGCGCGGGTCGGCGCCCCGGAACCCGAAGACGGACTGGTCGGTGTCGGCCGCGATGAGGGTCGATGTGGTCCCGGTCCCGATCAGCTTCACCAGTTGCGCGGCCTGCGGGTCGAGGTGCTGGGCGTCGTCGACGAGCAGATGCCGGATCCGTGCCCGCTGCGCGATCAGCAGTTCCGGGTCGGTCGCGAACGCCGACAACGCCGATCCGACGAGTTCGGCGGCGTCCACCGCGGGCGCCGACGCGCCGGGGGCCTCGAGGCCGACGGCGCCACGCAGCAGCATGTTCTGCTCGTACTGGGCGTAGGCGCGTGCCGCGGCGACCCATTCCGGGCGACGATGCCGGCGGCCGAGGGCGGCGAGTTCCTCGGGCCCGGCCCCGCGTTCGGCCGCACGCATCATGAGATCGCGCAACGCCTGGGCGAAGCCGTCGGTGCCCAGCGCCGGACGCAGGTGCGCCGGCCAGTACCCGGCCCCGTCCTCGATGTCGCCGGCCAGCAGTTCACGCAGCACGACGTCCTGCTCGGAACCGGTGATCAGGCGCGGCGGCGGATTGTTGTGCGCCGAGGCCTGCAACCGCAGGATCGCGAACGCATACGAGTGCACCGTCCGCACCAGCGGCTCCCGAAGCGCGCCGCCGAGCGCGCGCCGTCCGTCGGTGGCGTCGGATCCGGCCAGCACGCGCCGGGTGATCTCCTCACGCAACGTTGCCGCTGCCTGGCGGCTGGATGCCAGCACCAGGACCGACTCAGGCTCCACATCGGGCGCCCGCAGTCGCGCGACGGCCGCGTCGACGATCAGCGCCGTCTTTCCGCTGCCGGGTCCGCCGTGGATGCGAATCGGCCGCCACGCACCCTGCTCGGTGTCCGCGGGCCGGGCGTCGGCGGCGATGATCCGCTCGACGTGCGGTGGCCAGTCGCGTTTCTCGTCGGCCACCGCCGACGACGCGACGAGCCGGGTGCGCAGCGCGCTCCCCCGGCCCGATGTGCCGCCCGGTGTGGTTGCCATGGTCTCCATCGAATCACGCACCGCCGACAGTCCGGTCCCGGGCCGAGTCCACCCGGCAGCGGTCGGTGGCCTCCGGCAGGATGGTGGCCGTGCCCTCCCTGAACACCTACGTCTTCGGCCCCGACGAACCCGGCGCCCGCGACGCGCCCACCCCGACGATCCTCGCCATTCACGGGCTCACCGGTCACGGTCGCCGGTGGGCGTCGCTGAGTGCCGAGCACCTGTCCGACGTGCGCATCATCGCCCCGGATCTGCTCGGTCACGGACGCTCACCCTGGCGGCCGCCGTGGAGCATCGAACACCACGTGCGGGCGCTGTCGCAGGTCATCGACACCCACATCCCCGAACCCGCGCAGCCGATCGTGGTGGTCGGTCATTCCTTCGGCGGTGCGATCGCCCTGCACCTGGCCAACTTCCGGCCCGAGGCGATCAAGGGGCTGGTGCTGCTCGATCCCGCGCAGGGCCTCGATCCGGAGTTCGCGCTCGAGGTCGCCACCGAGAGTCTGGACCATTGGGATTACCCCGACGCGGACACCGCGCGCAACGCCAAACGATCCGAGGGCTGGGCCGCGGTACCCGAGGCGATCCTCGAGGCCGAGATCGCCGAGCACCTCATCGGTCGCCCCCATGGTCGCGTCGGCTGGCGCGTCAGCGCACCCGCGGCGGCCGCGTCGTGGAGCGAGCTGACCCGGCCGGCGCTGCTGCCGCCACCCGGTGTGCCCACCCACGTCGTCGTCGCCGACCGCGTCGACCCGCCCTTCGTGCGGCCCGCCTTCCTCGAGGCCTGCGCCTCCGACCGCGCCGACACCGTCACCGTTCATCACGCCGACTGCGAACACATGCTGCCGTTCCTGGAGCCGGAACTGTGCGCGTCGTTGATCCGCTCGCTGTTGTGAACGTCGGTGACATGCTGATCGGTCGCCAGGGCAGCCGGTACGATCGGCGCCATGCCGGCGGTGAGTGACGACGATGTCGAGAGCGTGCGCTCACTCGTCGCGGCCATTCCCCTCGGCCAGGTGAGCACGTATGGCGATCTCGCTGCGGCAGCGGGACTCTCGTCGCCGCGCATCGTCGGGTGGATCATGCGAACCGACACCGCCGACCTGCCCTGGCACCGGGTGGTACCGGCATCCGGACGGCCGGCACCGCATCTGGCCCGGCGTCAGCTCGACCGGCTCCGCACCGAGGGCGTCCCGATCACCGACGACCGGATCCGCCTGCGTGAGTGCCGTTGGGACATCCCGCTCCCCCGTTGATCAACGGAGGGTGCGGGCGGTCCGCCGGTAGGGACTGATGGCCGCGCGCATACGGGTGACGATGAGGTCGACGATGCGCGGGTCCGCACCGAGAGGTGCCGAAAAAGCCTCGGCACCATAGGTTTCCAGCCGCTGATGGAAGAGTCCCGGCGCCAGGAGATAGCTCGCCACCATCACCCGTCGGCCGGTGCGGCGGGCGCGGGCGATGGCCTCGGGAACCGTCGGCGACGCGGTGGTGATGAAGCCGACCTCGATGTGCCCGCCGATCAGCGACTCGAGCTGACGGGCCGCGAGATGCACCTGGCCGCAAGCACTCTGGTCCGACGACCCGGCTGCCGCGAGCACCACGGCGTCACCCGGTCGCCAGCCGGCCTCGATGAGCCGAAGACGGGCCACCGCGGCGATGGCCGGGTCCGGACCCAGCGCCCGGGTGATGATGGTGTCGCGTCCGCCACTGGCGGCCACATGCTCCGGGATGTCGCGACGCACATGGTAACCCGACGCCAGGAAGGCGGGAACAAGCACGGCGCGACGATCGGCGTCGGCGATCACCTCACTCGGGGTAGGACCGAGAACGTCGACGAAAGCGGTTCGTACGGTGCCGATCCGCTTGCCGACCAGATCCGCGATTTCCGCGATCACATTGACACCATGCGGATTTCGCGTGCCGTGGGCCACCAGGACCGGACTCACATCGCGCAGCCGGTCCCCGAAGGGCAGGAAGCTGTCACCCATCTACGTTGTCTCCCCGTCGTATTCGAGATCCACGGCGAGCCGGTAGCCGCGCTTGACCACGGTCTGGATCATCTTGGGATCACCCAGCGCCGAGCGCAGCCGGGCCACCGCCACCTCCACCGCGTGGGTGTCGGAACTGTCACCCGGCAGTCCGCCGAGCAGTTCCTGGCGCGACACGACCCGCCCCGGGACCCCGGCCAGGATCTTCAGCAAGATCAGACTGGTGGCCGACAATTCGCGCACCGATCCGTCGACCAGCACGGCTTGTCCGCGGATGGCGGTGTCGTGTCCGGCCACCCGCAGAACGTGGCTGCGACGCGGCAGTTCGTCGGTGATCAGCCGGGCCAGCGCACCGAGCCGGAAGCGCCGCGGATAAATGGTCGGGATCTGGAGTGCCTCAAGGGGACTCGCGGTCACCGACCCCACACACATCACCGGCACCGCGGTGCGCAGCGCATGGATGAACTGCTGCAGTTTGCCGAGTTGCTTGGCCCGGGTGAGGATCGCCGCGGCGGCGGGGGCGCTGGTGAAGGTGAGGGCATCGAGATCGCCTCGCACCACCGCCATGATCATCTTGTCGATCGAGTCCACATCCGGATGCATGTTCCAGCGATACACCGGGATCGGGACGACCTGCGCACCCGCGGCACGCAGCACCGTGCAGAAATCCGGCAGCGGCTCCCACTCACTGGTGGCGCCGTGCAACTGCACGGCGATCCGCACCCCGTCGACACCCTCGGCGAGAAGCCGGTCGAGCACCTCCGACGATGATTCGCTCTCCGGCGACCACTCCTCGCGCAGCCCGGCGGCGCGGATGGCGCCTTTCGCCTTGGGGCCACGGGCGATCAGGCGACTCTTGCCCAGCGCCGCGAGCACGTCTTCGGCGTTACCCCAACCGTCGGCCGCCTCGACCCAGCCACGAAAGCCGATGCCGGTGGTGGCCACCATGATCTCGGGCGGATCGGCGATCAGCTCGGTGGTGACGCGTTCGAGTTCGGTGTCGTCGAGCAGCGGCAGAATGCGGATGGTCGGGGCGTGCATCACCTGCGCACCGCGCCGCACGAGCAGCGCGGCGAACTCGTCGGCCCGGCGGGCCGCGGTGACGCCGATGGTGAATCCGGCCAGCGGCAACATCGCCTCCGGCTCGTCGGGCCGCGTTGGGCCGGGTTGTCCCGGATCGGTTCGGCCGGGCTCTGCCGGTGGATTCGCCATCACGCCGGAAAGAACACCTCGACCACACGGTCGATCACGCGGACCCCGAAGCTGGGCACCGAGACGGACTCGTCGTCCAGACACACCCCGGTCCGCAGCGCGAAGACCTGCTTGCCGAGCGGGCTGGCGACCGTCGGCTCACCGGCACGATCGCCGGTCAGACCCCGCGAGAGCACCGCGGCGCGGCCGAACGGATCGATGTTGCCGATCGCGTACAGACGGGTACGGCCCGGAGCGGCTTCCCGGTCTGTCTCGACGGCCGGAATCCGGAACAGTGCGGCTTGCACGCCGTCGGGGCCCAGCACGGCCACCCCGCGTCCGACGATCAGATCGTCGATCGGACAGGCCGGTATCCAGGCGCCGGTGGTCGAGGTCTGTGTGGCAGGCATGGGTTCGACGCTCACGTCGGGGCTCCTTCCTTCATCGTCTCACTCTGCCGGACCGTCTCGGCGTGTGTTGCCGCGTCGGGCCGCACTGTCGGCAGGTCCAGCAACACCGGAACCTTGCGTTCGGTGTGACCGAACCGGATGGTCGGATCGGGCACCTCGGGCGCATTCACGAACGACACGAACCGTTTGAGCTTCTCCTCGTCGGCGAGTACCGCCGCCCACTCGTCCTGATAGCCGGCGACATGGGCCTGCATGGCGGCTTCCAGTTCGGCGGCCAGACCCAGGCTGTCGTCACACACCACCGATTTCAGATGATCGAGTCCACCCTCCAGGGATTCCAGCCACGGGGCTGTGCGCTGCAACCGGTCGGCGGTGCGGATGTAGAACATCAGGTACCGATCAATGTAGGCGACCAGCGTGTCATCATCCACTCCACTGGCCAGCAGCTGCGCGTGCTTGGGGCTCTGCCCACCGTTGCCGGCCACGTACAGATTCCAGCCGTGTTCGGTGGCGATGACGCCGACGTCCTTGCCGCGCGCCTCGGCGCATTCGCGTGCACACCCCGACACCCCGAACTTGATCTTGTGCGGCGATCGCAGCCCTCGGTAGCGGTTCTCCAGGAAGACCGCCATGCCCACCGAGTCCCCGACGCCGTAGCGGCACCAGGTGGATCCCACACAGCTCTTCACCGTCCGCAGACTCTTGCCGTAGGCCTGACCGGACTCCATGCCGGCGTCGACGAGTCGACGCCAGATCTCCGGCAGTTGATCGACCCGGGCACCGAAGAGGTCGATGCGCTGACCACCGGTGATCTTGGTGTAGAGCCCGAAGTCGCGGGCGATCTCGCCGATGACGATGAGCTGCTCGGGGGTCACCTCACCGCCGGGCATGCGCGGGACCACCGAATACGAACCGTTCTTCTGCAGGTTCGCCAGGAAATGGTCGTTGGTGTCCTGCAGTGCCGCCTGCTCGCCGGACAGGATGTGGTCGCTCGAGGTGGACGCGAGGATCGAGGCGACGGTCGGCTTGCAGATCTCGCAGCCCTGACCGGTGCCGTACCGCTCGATCAGCTCGGAGAAGGTGCGGATGCCGGTGACCGAGATGACCTCGAACAGCTCTGCGCGCGACTGCGCGAAGTGCTCGCACAGCGACTTGCTGAGTTCGACGCCGGAGGCCTCCAACAACGACTTGATGCTGGGTACGCAGCCGCCGCAGGTGGTGCCCGCCGACGTGCAGCCCTTGATGGCGGCGATGTCGCAGGCGCCCTCGGCGATCGCCGAGCAGATCGTGCCCTTGGACACACCGTTGCACGAACAGATCTCGACGTCGTCGGGCAGCGCGTCGAGGCCGACGCCCCCGGCGGCGCCTTCGGGGGCGATGAGAGCCGCCGGGTCGCCCGGGATTTCGCGACCCACCATCGGCTTGAGCATCGCGTACGCCGAGGCGTCGCCCACCAGGATTCCGCCGAGCAGGGTGGTGGCGTCGTCGGAGACGACGACCTTGGCATATCGTCCCGACACCGGGTCGTGGTAGACGATCTCGAGCGCGTTCTCGGTGGTGCCCATGGCGTCGCCGAAGCTGGCCACGTCCACACCGAGCAGCTTCAGCTTGGTAGACATGTCGGCGCCGGGGAAGGTTCCCTGCCCGCCGAGCAGGCGATCGGCGACCACCTCGGCGGTGCTGTAGCCGGGCGCCACGAGCCCGTAGCACCGGCCGTCGACCGCGGCCACCTCACCGATCGCGTAGATCGACGCGTCGTCGGTGACGCAGCTCGCGTCCACCAGCACACCGCCACGTTCGCCGACGGCGAGTCCGGCGTCACGGGCGAGCTGGTCACGCGGCCGGACCCCGGCCGAGAAGACCACCAGCGCGGCGTCGATGTGCGAGTCATCGCTGAGGGTCACCCGCAGGTCCGCGTCGTCGCC
Organism: Gordonia bronchialis DSM 43247; assembly: GCF_000024785.1. Taxonomy (NCBI): domain Bacteria; kingdom Bacillati; phylum Actinomycetota; class Actinomycetes; order Mycobacteriales; family Gordoniaceae; genus Gordonia; species Gordonia bronchialis. The sequence continues at coordinate 3,730,533 of NC_013441.1, forward strand.
GTCGGCGATCTGGGCGGTCCCGACACCGGTGTGCACCACCAGGCCGAGATCGGTGACCAGTTTCTCCAGGACCGCGCCACCCCCGTCGTCGACCTGCATCGGCATCAGCCGCGGTGCGAACTCGACGACGTGCGGGACCATCCCCATCAGCTTGAGCGCGTTGGCCGCCTCGAGACCGAGCAGACCGCCGCCCACCACCACGCCGACCGCTCCGGGACCGGCCTTCTCGGCGGCCGCCCGGATGCCGTCGAGGTCGTCGAGGGTGCGGTAGACGAAGCACCGCGGGTGATCATGACCGGGCACCGGCGGCACAAACGGATACGATCCGGTGGCGAGAACCAGTGCGTCGTAACCGATCTCGCGTCCAACACTGGTCATCACCCGACGCCGATCCCGGTCGATGGCGGTGACCGTCTCGGCCAGATACGTCGTCACGTTCGCATCACCCGGGTAGGTGTTGCCGGCCAGTGCCAGCGAATCACGCTCCCAGGCACCGACATATGACGACAGCCCGACGCGGTCGTAGGCGGGGTCGGATTCCTCGCACACCACCACCACGTTCCAGGTGTTGTCGGTATCGCGATCACGCATCGCCTGGACAAAGCGGTGACCCACCATGCCGTGTCCGACGACGACAACCGTCTTGGATTCGCTGGTCACTGTTTCTCCTTACCTAACTTGCTGATTCGACGATCTGGGCATCGGCCCGATCAGGTGAGCGCCTTGTCGGTGGTACCGGCCCCGTCGTCGGCCGCAGTGGTGGCGGATGCGTGAGCGGGTCCGGCGACGAGCAGGTCGGTGGTCTCACCGGCCGCGAACTGATCGGTGGTGACCTGACGCCGGGCGTAGAACCACCAGGTGACCGCCGCGGCCAGCACGTAGAAGCTCATGAAGATCCAGAAGGCAAGGGTGGCAGACTGATTCGACTTGTAGCTGCTCCGTAGGACGAGGTTGATACCCACGCCGCCCAGGCCGCCGGCCGCACCGGCGATGCCGATCAGGGCGCCGGACATACTGCGCGACCACGTGGTCTTGCCCAGCGCATTCAGGCCGGACATCGTATGCACCTTGTGTTCCCAGATCGTCGGGATGATCTTGTACACCGAGCCGTTGGCGATACCCGAGATCAGGAACAGCAGAATGAAGCCGGTGATGAACGCGGCCAGGATTCCGCCGGAGATGACCTTGCCATTGGCATCGGCGATGCTACCGGCCACCACCAGGATAGCCGACGAGAAGATCATGGCGACAAAGCAATACAGCGTGACCCGGCCACCGCCGATCCGGTCGGCGAGCTTGCCGCCGTAGGGCCGGGCGAGCGAACCGAGCAGCGGGCCGATCCACGCGATCTGCGCGGCGGCCAGCGCCGGCTTGGCCGCCCCGGCGGAGGTGAAGCTGATGTTGAGCACCTGGCTGAAAGCGAAACCGAACCCGATGAACGACCCGAAGGTACCCACGTAGAGCAGGCAGATCAGCCAGGTGTCGCGGTATTTCAGGCAGTCGATCATGGCCCGCCCGCTCGCGGTCTGATGGTCCAGGTTGTCCATGTACAGCGCGGCACCCACACCGGCGACGGCGAGCGCGACAAGGTAGATGGCACAGACGATCTCGGGACGATCCGCGGCCAGCCAGATGACGGCCAGACCGATCAACTGAACGACCGGCACACCGATGTTGCCGCCGCCGGCGTTGAGGCCCAGCGCCCAGCCCTTGAGCCGCTGCGGGTAGAAGGCGTTGATGTTGGTCATCGACGACGCGAAGTTGCCACCACCGAAGCCGGTGATCGCGGCGACAGCGAGGAACCACCCGAACCCGAAATCACCGGGATTCATCATCAGCATCATGGTGAGTCCGGTGGGGATCACCAGCACGATCGCGGAGAAGATCGCCCAGTTGCGGCCGCCGAAGCGGGCCGTCGCCTGAGTGTAGGGGATGCGCAGACAGGAGCCGACGAGCGTGGCGGTGGCCGCGATGACGAACTTCTGGTCGAGGCTGATGCCGTATTCGGGACCCATGAACAGCGCCATCACCGAGAACAGCGACCAGATCGAGAAGCCCACGTGCTCGCAGATCACCGACCACACGAGGTTGCGCTTGGCGACGGCCGCGTTACCGCTGTCCCAGGCCGCCCGATCTTCGGGGTCCCAGGCGGAGATCGTGTGATCGCGTGTGAGGTTGTTCCTCAACCCTGCAAATGGCATGTGTGTACCCCGGTCCCTGATGTCGGAGGTCGTCGCGAGGCGCGACGAGGCTGGTGAGTGACGACACCGCAGACAGCGTTGTCGGCGACTGGGACCAAAGTTAGGGAACGCGTGTTGCGCGGATTGTCAGCGAGATGACCTGATCGTCACGTTGTGCTCACTTCGGCACGCCCGCGATGTGAGAAGACGAGAGGAGTGGTGACCAGCCGTTATACCAGGAGACGGACCTGATCGACGACCCGCGCGAGCCCCGGGAGAGCGCCCGAGGTCGACCGTGGGTGCAATGCGTGCACGGCCAGCCGGAACATCGTGGCACGCAGCATCATCTGTGGCCATTCGGGCTGATCGGCCCAGCGGTCGATCAATTCGTCGTCGGCGCCGCCCCAGGCCAGCGCATCCACCACGGCCACCGCGGCAGCCCACGGCGCCGGCCGCCAGTACGGCACGATGTCGGTGATGCCCGGCGCGGCGGCACCGGCGAACAACACGGTGCCGAACAGATCACCGTGCACCACCTGCGAGGGAAGGTCGACGGTCTTACGCAGGGTGGCAAGGGTTTTCAGTATCTCGACGCTGTGCACGCCGTCCGGCGAGGTGGGCTCCCCCATGCCGGCTGCGCGGGCCGCCCGCAGCGGCACGTCCTCCCACGCGGCACGGTCGGCGGCGGTGAACACGTCCACGTCGGTGTGCGGAGGTGCGGGCGGCTGCAGCAGGAAACGTGGACGGTCCAGCTTCGCGGTGGCCTCATGCAGCCGGTCGGCAACCGAGACCACCTCGTCGTGCCGCGGTTCCGGGGCACCCGCGATGTAGGTGTCGGCCCGCCACCCGGACACCACATACCGGCCGTCGGTGGCGCGGAACGGCCGAGCGATCCGCAGGCCCTCGACGTAGAGCGACTCACGCACCGACGCCGACCACGCGGCCCGCGCATGGTCGGGAACCAGCGACAACACGACTTCGCCCACGCGCCAGCCACCGATCCAGGAATCGCCCATCGGGATGGGCGGCTGGGCGGTCAACCCGAACGTGTTCAGGACATGCTCGGGCGGCGCGACGGTGTTCACACCTGCAGAGATTACCGACGTCGGTGGGCCGAACCGGTGAGCGACGCGGTGTGAGCTGCACCGACCGGCCGGGGGAGTCAGTAGACCGGCAGTTCCTTGTCCACCTGATTGGCCCAGGCGGTCACCCCGCCCTGCAGGTGCTTGGCGTCGGCGAAGCCGGCACGTTTGAGTGCGGCCAGCGCCTCGGCCGAGCGGACTCCGGTCTTGCAGTACAGCACCGTCGGACGGTCCTGCGGGATCTCGGCGAGACCGGCGCCAGCGAGGATGTCGCCCTTGGGGATCAGCGTGGCGCCGTCGATGTGGACGATGTCCCATTCCACGGGCTCGCGGACGTCGATCAGGGCCAGGTTCTCACCGGCGTCGAGCTTCTCCTTGAGTTCGACGGCGGTCAGCGTGGAGCCGACGGCGGCCGACGCGGCCTCGTCGGAGACCACGCCGCAGAACTCCTCGTAGTCGATGAGCCCGGCGATGCGCTCGCCTTCGGGGTCCTTGCGAATCCGGATGGTGCGGTAGGTCATGTCGAGGGCGTCATAGACCATCAGCCGGCCGAGCAACGGTTCCCCGATGCCGCAGATCAGCTTGATGGCCTCGGTGCCCATGATCGAGCCGATCGACGCGCACAGGATGCCGAGAACGCCGCCTTCGGCGCAGGAGGGCACCATTCCCGGCGGCGGTGCCTGCGGATACAGGTCGCGGTAATTGATGCCGCGCCCGTCCGGCGCGTCTTCCCAGAAGACCGACGCCTGTCCCTCGAAGCGGTAGATCGATCCCCACACATAAGGCTTGTGCGCCAGCACGGCGGCGTCGTTGACCAGGTACCGGGTGGCGAAGTTGTCGGTGCCGTCGAGGATCAGGTCGTACTGGGAGAACAGCTCGATCGCGCCTTCGGGTTCGAGCCGCTGGTCGTGGATGTTGACCGTCACGTACGGGTTGATCTCGCGAATCGAGTCGCGGGCACTCTCGGCCTTGGGACGGCCGATGTCGGATTGCCCGTGGATCACCTGCCGCTGCAGATTCGACTCTTCGACGACGTCGAACTCGACGATGCCGATGGTGCCGACACCGGCCGCGGCCAGGTAGAGCAGCGTGGGGGAACCCAAACCGCCGGCGCCGATGACGAGCACCCGCGCGTTCTTCAGCCGTTTCTGTCCGTCCATCCCCACGTCGGGGATGATCAGGTGCCGGCTGTACCGGGCGACCTCGTCATTGCTGAGTTCGGCTGCCGGTTCCACCAGCGGTGGCAGTGATCCGGATTGCGATGACACGACCGCCTCCATGGGAAGTTGATGGGTTCTGTCTACAAGCCGCTCAACGACCATCTCGGGCCGGTCATTCCCGCGCCGACGTGACGCCTATCGGCGTCAGCGGTCACTCATCGCTTGGGGAACGGCCACGGGTTCGGTTTGCACACATATGTGGGGTTGGCCTGCATGTCCGGGTCGAGGGCCATGATCTGTTTGTTGGCCACACCGAAGGACTGCTGCATCATCACCGGGGCGAGCGCGCCGTCGGCCTTGCACGGCTCATGCGCCTCGTAGCCGATACCGTGACCGGTCTCGTGATTGATCAGATACTGGCGATACCCCAGACCGTCGCCCTCGTAGGACAACGCACCGCGCAGCCACCGTGCCTCGTTCAGGATCACCCGCTTGTTGGGCGGGTAGAAACACGAGGTCTCCAGCTTGATCTGGTAGCCGCACAGCTCACGGGCAGTCGACGGCGAGGTCAGCGAGATCCGCAGGTCCGGCTCGCCGGAATCGATCCGACGGAAGGACACCTTGCCGTCGCCGATCCAGCTTCGGGGGTTGGCCAGCGTGGTGTCGACCATCCGAGCGAACATCGCGTCGCCGCCGTAGTCCGACGGCTGCAGTCCGTTCTCGATCTGCACCATGTAGGTGTATTCCTGGCCGCCGGTGCCCACCCGTTGTCCACTACCGCGGACCGTGCGGAAGGTCTCGCGACCCTTCTGGGTGTAGGGCCCGCCGTCGGGTAATGTCCCCGCGGGCAACGGCACCGAGATGTCGCCGACGGGCGCACCGATCGGGCGGGTCTCCTTGCTCACGTCGGTGTTGCGGGACGCTGCCGGACTGACCCCCTCCTCCGACGACATCGCCGAGGACCTGCTGTCCCGGACGGTCACGACGATCAGGACGATCGTGAGCACGATGAGAACGGGGATGGCATACGCCCGCCATCCGTAGGTCGACACGAAGCGGCCCAGCGCGGATTGCTTCTTCCGTTCGGGCTGTCCCTCCCGATCGACACGTGGACGTCCGGTGTCGTCAGTGGGATCCCAGCGCGCACGCAGCGGTTGATCCGGTTTCGGTCGCCCCGACGCTCTCGGGCCCACATCCCTGGCACGAACCCGACCGCTGAGCGGGTCGGGCGCACCGTCCTCTGTGCGGCTCACCCGACAACTTTCTCACAGCACACCGCAGATACCACGTAAGAGACGGCCACGAGTACGCTCTCATTCATGTCGACCGCCGCCAATGCATCCGCGCTACCCGGGCGCAACACCCGTCTGCCCCGCAGCGCACGTCGCATGCAGCTACTCGACGCCGCCAGCGAGATCTTTGTCGAACGCGGATACCATTCGGCCGGCATGGACGAGATCGCGGTGCACGCCGGGGTCAGCAAACCTGTTCTGTACCAGCACTTCCCGTCGAAACTTGACCTGTACATCGCGGTCGTCGACTCGCACGCGGAGAAGCTGGTGAACGACGTGAACACCGCGCTTCGCACTACCACCGACAACCGGCAGCGCGTGCGGGCGGCCGTTCAGGCCTTCTTCGATTTCATCGATGAGGACAACTCCGGCTATCGGCTCATCTTCTCCTCCGACGCCATGGACCCGGCGGTCATCCGGCGCATCGAAGGTGCCACCGAGGCGTGTGTGGATGCCGTTTACGGCCTGGTGATGCACGACTCGGGTCTCGACCCGTACCGCTCCCGCATGCTGGCCGCCGGTCTCGTAGGCGCCAGTCAGGTCAACGCCCGGTACTGGCTGGAGGCCAAACGTCCGGTGGACAAGCAGACCGCCGTCGACACCACGGTCGCCTTGCTGTGGGGCGGGCTCTCCCATGTGCCGCTGCAGGGTGACCCGATTTCCGCCGATTCGGACCTGACGGGTTCGGGTCTCGCGACCTCCGGTCAGACCGACAACGGCCAGATCGCGGGCGACCGGTAACCGATCCCCCGCGATCCGGCCGGACCATCCGGTGGTCCGGCAGGGACCACTCAGCTCCCGAAGCCGACCCGACGGTTCTCTGCGGCACCGACCTCGATGTAGGCGATCTTGGTGACGGGCACCAAGTAACGCGCACCCTTCTCGTCGGTCAACGCGAGCAGTTGTTCCTTGCCGCCGAGCGCGGCCTCCACAGTGGCGTAAGCCTTGTCGCTGGTCAGCGACGTAGCGATGGTCAGTTCCCGCGGGCTGTCGGTAATCCCGATCTTCACTTCAACGGCCATGGCCACCCTCTCCGATCTCCTCTGACGCCGGCTGCCCGTACATCCTCTGCGGCACCGGCACGCGCGAACGCCTGCGGCACAAGGCTAGTGCAGCCCTCCCGAGGACCGACAGGCACTCCGCTGACAGCGAAACACCCGACCGGAACCCGGTGGTCAGCCCAGCCCGAGATCGGCCATCCGCTGGGCGTGCTTGTTCGCAACCGAGTCGAAGAAGTTCGCGACGCCCTGCAACGAGGTGGCCCCGGCGAAGAGCAGATCGGTCACCTCTTCCTCGGCCGCGAGCACCCACTGCGCGTGGGTGATCGCCTCGCCCAGCAGCCGACGGCCCCACAGCGTCAGCGGTGACGCCAGCGACGGGTCGGCCTGCACCGCGGCCCGCACCTGCTCGCACGCGAACTGCGAATTCGCGGTCTCGGCCATCACCTCACGGACCACGGCGCGCGCCTCGGCCGGCAGACCATGGGCGAGCTCGTTGTAGAAGTCGGCGGCCAGGCCATCGCCCACGTAGGCCTTGACCAGCGCCTCGTACCAGGTCTTCGGCGTGGTCACCCGGTGGTATTCGTCGAACACCGAGCGGTAGCGCTCCACGGCCTCGACGGGGTCCACCCCGTGCGCACCGATCCGTTCGGCGAGCAGGTCGAAATGGGCGATCTCCGACGCCGCCATCCGCGCGATGGCGATGCGACTCGGGACGTCGGGAGCCATCGAGGATTCGTCGATCAGGCGATAAAAGGCCGCGAACTCACCCGCGAGAAGCACCGCGAAAAGCTTGGTGAGAGCCGGGTCCTCCGGGTCGATTGAACTGATCGAGGTGGGCTCGGACGAGGGTGCGCCAGGCGTCATGAGGCGATCGTAGGCGCGCCCACGGATGGAGACCAACCCACCGACCAACCGACCGACCAACCGCAACGGAGGACCGCGGATACCGGGTTCCGGGACGTCAGCACGTACAATTGAGCACGGTGTACCGGTGTGGCCACCTGCGCAGCTCGTGTGGCAGCTCATCTGAGCGCAGCCTTTCGAGCCGGGTGATCACCATCGAACCCCTCGCCCGCGACCAGCGGACGCGTGGGGGTTCACAGGATTTCCTCACCGACACCTGACATTGCGCGCGCACTTTCGACCTCGTCTCGTTCGTGCAGACACCTGGTGCGTGCAGAGACAACAGGCCAGAAGGGCACCAACCGCAGATGACCGACACCGACGTGCAGACACCCGACTCCGATGTGCACACCACCATCGTCGACGACACCCACAGCTCCCCCACCTTCGCCGAACTCGGTGTCGACGACCGCATCGTCGCGGCCCTCGCCGACGACGGCAAGACCCACACCTTCGCGATCCAGGAATTGACCCTGCCGCTCGCGATGGGCGGCGACGACCTCATCGGGCAGGCCCGCACCGGCATGGGCAAGACGTTCGGCTTCGGCGTCCCGCTGCTGCATCGCCTCGCCCACGCCGAAGAATCCGGCCTGCGCGCCCTCGACAACACCCCCCGTGCGCTGATCATCGTGCCGACGCGCGAACTGTGCATCCAGGTGACCGGCGATCTCGAAGTGGCCGCCAAGAAGCTCACCGACATCACCCTCGCCGACGGCACGGTGCGACCCCTGAAGATCACCTCGATCTACGGCGGCCGCCCCTACGAGTCGCAGATCGCGGACCTGCGCGCCGGGGTCGACGTCGTCGTCGGCACGCCGGGCCGACTCCTCGACCTCGCCCAGCAGGGACATCTCATCCTGGGCAAGGTCGCCGTGCTGGTGCTCGACGAGGCCGACGAGATGCTCGACCTGGGCTTCCTGCCGGACATCGAGCGCATCATGAGCGCGCTGCCCACGCCACGGCAGACGATGCTCTTCTCGGCCACCATGCCGGGCCCGATCGTGACGCTGGCGCGCACCTTTCTGCACCGTCCGACGCACATCCGCGCCGAGCACGCCGACGACTCGGCGATCCACGAGCGCACCACCCAGTACGTCTACCGCGCCCACGCCCTCGACAAGGCCGAGCTGGTGGCGCGCATCTTGCAGGCCGAGGGCCGCGGCGCGACGATGATCTTCACCCGCACCAAGCGCACCGCGCAGAAGGTCGCCGACGATCTCGCCGAGCGCGGATTCAAGGTCGGCGCCGTCCACGGCGATCTCGGTCAGGTGGCCCGCGAGAAGGCACTCAAGCGGTTCCGCGACGGCACCATCGACGTCCTGGTGGCCACCGACGTCGCCGCCCGCGGCATCGACATCGACGACGTCACCCACGTCATCAACTATCAGATCCCCGAGGACGACAAGAACTACGTCCACCGCATCGGCCGGACCGGCCGCGCGGGACGCACCGGCATCGCGGTCACCCTCGTCGACTGGGACGAGCTGCACCGCTGGGAACTGATCAACAACGCTCTCGGCCTCGGCATCCCGGAACCCGCCGAGACGTACTCGACGTCGGAGCATCTGCGCACCGATCTGTCCATCCCGGAGTCGACGACCGGCCGGATCGTGGCGCCCAAACGGGAGAGTTCCGAGAAGACCGAACGTGTGGAGCGCACACCGCGCGAACGCAACACCACCCGCAGCCGTCGCCGTACCCGCGGTGGGAAGGCATCGGAGGGCGAGGACAGCGACCACAGCGCGAGCACCGCTTCCGACGACGCGCCGGCCACCTCCGCTGACGCGACGTCGCAGTCACCGTCGGGCGAGGGGTCCGGTGAAGCCACTGCCACGGGCGCACCGCGCCGTCGTCGACGCCGGCGTGGCGGACGCGGCCGCGGCGGTGCGACCGGATCCGACGCCGCAAGCACGTCGGCGTCCCCGGCGGCCGCCGAATAACCCATCTCGCAGAACCGGGCAACGGACACCCACGTGACACGAGTGACCCCTGAGCGCAGGCGACCCGTCGATCTGATCATCACCGCGGTCATCGTGTTGATCGTCGTGGCCGTAGGGATCGTCGCCTGGGTCGTCAGCCCGGTCCGCAACACCGACAGCGCCCAGGCCGGCACCCCCGCCGTCGCCGTTGCCGAGGCGACGACGGTACCCGAGCGTATGGTGAGCCGCTGGCATGCCCGCTCCTCGGCCACCGACACCCCCGCGATCGGTGACGCCGTGGTGGCGACCGGCGACGGTGGTTCGGTGATCGGGCGCGACCCGCAGAGCGGGCGTGAGATCTGGGGATACCGGCGCGATCTGCCGCTGTGCACCGTCGCCGCGGCATGGCAGCACAGCACCGATTCGGTCCTGGCTGTCTACCGCAATTCGCGCGGCTGTTCCGAGGTGACCGCGCTTGACGGCAAGAGCGGCCGCCGCACCGCGGCCCGCAGCAGCGACGCCGACCCCACCCTCCATTTGGTCAGTGACTCGGGATACGTTGTCGCACAAGGGACCACACGTCTGGAGACGTGGGGTTCCAACCTGGTCCGCGGGATCGAGTACGGTCGCGTCGACGCACCGGTCAACCCGGACGTCCAACCCGGCCGGGTGGACTGCCGGTTGTTCTCGTCGGCGATCTCCGGCGATCGTGTCGCGGTCGTCGAGCACTGCGGAGAAGAGAGCGGTTACCGACTCACCGTGCTCGGCGCGCTGCTCAGCTCCGAGGAGAAGGTCACCGAGTACGGATCGTCGCTGATCACCATCGACACCGCCGGCCCGCCACCGGTTCTGGTCGCGATGAGTTCGTCGGGGATCGCGATCTACGACGGCGGAACCGACAACCCCGCCGCGCCCACCCCGGCACGGATCCGGTTGTTCAACCCCGACGGTGTACCCGGCGCCCTCCGCGATGTCGACGGCCTGCGCACGCCACCTCCGGACAACCCCCCGATCGCCGACGGCGACCTCATCACCTATTGGACCGGCAAGTCCACCGTGGTCCTCGACGCCGCGACCGGCGAACCCCGCTACCAGGTCCCCGGCGCACTTGGTCCCGGCGCGCAGATGGCAGGCAAACTGCTGCTGCCGAGCCCGTCGGGCATCAGCGTGCGCGACCCCGCCACCGGCCGGGAGCTCCACTCGATTCCGTTGTCGCGCACCGACTATCACGGCGGACCGATCAGCCTTCGAGTCATCGGCGGGGTTGTCGTCGAGCAGCGGGGAGACCTCGTGGAGGCCTTCGCGGGGGCTTGAGCCGCGACCGGCCCCTCTGCTGGTTGACCCGCTCTTCTTCTGCTGGTTGAGCCGCGACCGGCGAGCGCAGCGAGACGGCCGCGTGTCGAAACCTCCGCAACCCGACGATGCCCGCAACCACGGCAGCGCACCCGACGGGTCGCGAACATCGTTGTCTCACTGTTGGTTTCGACACGCATCTCGCCTAGCGGCTCGAGGCGGCTCAACCAGCAAAAAGGGGCGCTGCGGCTCGAGTCGGCTCAACCAACAGAAGCGGGTCACTCAACCAACTGAAAGAGGGGCCCGCTCACCGGCCAGGGGGACGCGCGCTCAGGCGATGTCGAGTGTCTGTACGGCCTGCCCGGCGTCCCAGTGTTTCCAGAGGTTCTCGGCCAGTTCGCGATAAGCTGTGGCGCCCTTGTTCTTTCGGCCGCGCATCACTGATGTCCCCGACGCTGACGCCTCGGCGAAACGCACCGTACGCGGAATGGGTGGCGCAAGCACGTCGAGGTCGTAACGATCGGACACATCGGAGAGCACATCGCGGCTGTGGGTGGTGCGGGCGTCGAACAGCGTGGCCACCGCGCCGAGCATGGTCAGCGACGGATTGGTGATCTGCTGCACTTCGCGCACCGTTCGTAGCAGTTGCCCGACACCGCGATGGGCCAGCGTCTCGCATTGCAGCGGCACGATGACCTCGTCGGCGGCGGTCAGGCCGTTGAGGGTGAGCACCCCGAGCGACGGCGGACAATCGACGAGGATCACATCGAAATCCTCGGACACCTCGGCGAGCGCGCGTTTGAGCGCGTACTCCCGACCGGGTCGCATGAGGAGCAGAGCCTCGGCGCCGGCGAGATCGATGGTGGCCGGCAGGAGGGTCACATTGTCGTCGGTGTCGAGGAGCACATCGGTGATCTCCTCATCGCCGAGCAGTACATCGTGTACCGACGACACGAGTTGATCGGGGTCGTGCCCGAGTGAAAACGTAAGGCACCCTTGGGGATCGAGGTCGACGACAAGTACCGAGACGTCGATGTCGGCGAGGGCCGCGCCGAGCGACTCAACCGTGGTGGTCTTGGCCACCCCGCCCTTCTGGTTGGCAATCGCGAGGATGCGCGTCATGGCCCTACTGTACGACCCGCACAGCCGCGCGGCGCGGTTACCCGCGCGATGAATCAGCCGTCCGACTCGATCTCACCCGCGAGCCATCGCACCGACGCCGGACTGAACAGGAAAGCCAGGACGGCGAGGGCGGCGAGACCCAGCGGTACCGCGAAGGCGGGTTGATGACTGGTGAACAGGTAGTAGGCGACCGGTAACAACAGGATCTGGGCGACCATCGCGATCGAACGGCCCCAGCGGCGTCCGGTCAGCAGTGCCACCCCGCCGAGCAGCACACCACCGCCGATGATCCCGAACCAGGCCGCCGTGCCGTATCCGCTGATGGCGATGTCCTCGTGCCCCAGTAGACCGCGAATCACCAGGACCACCGCGACCACCACTGCGATACCGCCCTCGACGGCCGTCACTGCGCCGGCGACCTTGATGGCGGTCGGCGGCCGGTCGACGTCGCCGGCCGGCGCGACGGGCCGTTGCTGCTCCTTGCTCACCCGCTCCAGCTTAACGGTCCTGTTCTCGGGCGATTCGCCACCTCGACGACCGGGCGCCTGCACGCTGCGGAGCGCGACCCCATATCCTCGGGTGTCGTGCGCGCCATGCTCATCGTCAACCCGTTCGCCACCGCGACCAGTCCGGCCGGTCGCGACGCGCTCGTGCACACCCTCAGCGCGCATTTCCACCTCGACGTCGAGCACACCACGCACCGCGGACACGCGGGCGAACTCGCGCAGCGCGCGGTGACCGAGAACGTCGACGTGGTGATCGTGCACGGCGGCGACGGTTCGGTGAACGAAGCCGCCAACGGCTTGCTCGATCCGCCGCAGGTCAGCGACCCCGCCCGGACGCGTCCGGCGCTCACCGTCATCCCGGGCGGCAGCGCCAACGTGTTCGCGCGGACCCTCGGCATCGACGGTGACCCCCTTCAGGCGACACAGCAGATCATCGGCCTGATCGACTCGGGCCGGCGTCGTCGCATCGGTCTGGGACACACCGAGGATCGCTGGTTCCTGTTCAACGCGGGGATGGGGATGGATGCCGTCGTGGTCCACGCGATGGAGGACAAGCGCCACGCCGGCAAGGCGGCCACCCCATCGCGCTACCTGTGGACCACCATCAGCAGCTTTCTGCGCAATGCAGGCAACTCGTCGACCTTCGACGTGCAGGTACCGGGCGGTCCGACCGTCACCGGCGCGCGATTCGGGTTCGTGTCCAACACGAGTCCGTGGACCTATCTCGGCAGCCGCGAGATCCGCACCAATCCGAACACCGGCTTCGACACCCGCCTCGGCGTCTTCGTCGCCACGTCGACCGGCGTGCTGCGCAATCTCCCCCTCGCGACCCGGTTGCTCGCCCAGGCCGACCCCAAGGCACGTCACCTCTTCCGCGACGACGACGTGGCCGCGGTGCGATTCACCGTCGCCGACGGTGCCGAGCCGATCGATGTGCAGATGGACGGCGACTACATCGGCGCCTTCACCGACATCTGCTTCGGTCACCGGCCCGACGCCCTCGACGTCATCGCGCCGGTACCGGACCGGATCGTCGCCGACCAGATCACCAGCGACAGCACCAGATAGGGCGTCGCGGCCATCGCGAAGAGCGCCGGCGGGGACAGCCACACCGACCCCAGCGCCCAACTCGCGAAGGCCAGAATCGCCACGGCCTCCTCGCCCACCCCGGCCACAGAGGTCACCGTTGCCCGGGAACGGGCCGACAATCGGTCCTGCAGCAGGGCGTCGGCGACCACCAGCGCCCAGCCGAAGACGCCGAAGGCGATGGCCACCAACACCATTCCGGCCGGCTGCCACACCACACCGGACATTGCCCCACTCGCCCACCACGCTCCCGCCAGCAGACACAGCGCTGCCACGCCGAGCCATCCGCCGAGGGTGCGCATCGTCACTCGCCGGTACGCGGCGAGACCTCCCACGACGTCACCGACTCCGACCACCAGCATCAGGACCGCAACCGATGCCGGCGAGGAATCCCCCTCTCCCAGAAAAGATTCCGCCAGAAACGGCAGATATTCCTCGAGTGCGCCCACCCAGGTGAGAGCCACGACCAGCACGAGCATTCGCCGCACGACCGGATGCGTCCTCAGGTGGCGCCGGGCATCGCCGACGATGCCACGCCAGCCCGGCGTCGCGGCGTCGGCGACCGTCTGGTCGTCGGCCCCCGGTGCGATGGCCCCCGGTGCAATGGCCACGGTTGGGTCGTCGGCCTCCGATCGCCTGCGGCGCAGATGCCGTGGCGTCTCCGGCAGGACCCAGGCGGCCGTTGCGGCCAGCAGGCAGGAAAGCACGGCGGCCACCCCGGCGGCCCGGTACCCCCCGACGGCGAGCAGCGGCCCGGCCAGCGCCGTTCCGGCGAGCACTCCGATCGCTTCCGCCGCTCGGACACGGCCGGCGACGCGCACGTACCGCGCGGCCAATCCGAGTTCGTCGAGTTCGTCGTAGAGCAGAGCCTGGGCGGTCCCGGACCGCAGCGACCCACCCACCCCCCACAGGACGAACCCCACGGCGAAAGCGACGAACGAGGGGGTGAAGGTCCAGAGTGCGAATCCGCCCCCGGTGATCACGGGCGAGATCATCAGCAGTCGACGACGGGAGAGCCGGTCGGCCACAATCCCGCTGGGCACTTCGGCCACGAACGAAGTGACCGACCAGATGATGAACAATGCCGAGATCTGCGCCGGATTCAACCCGGCTCCGGGCACCGTCGGGTCGGCGAACATCACCGCGTACACCGGGTACAGCGGAATGAGATCGGCGAAGAGAGCCGCTGCGACGGCGGCCACACTCAGGCGTCGTGATTTAGATCAACATCGTTTGCGCATGTGACCATCGTAGCCGCCCCAAGCGCGGCACGCTGGCCGTTCTGGGCCGATGAGGGCTCCACCTGCGAAAATCCCGGGCACACGATCGCGAAGAAGCGTAGACTAGTACATCGGTGAGTAACCCGGTGCACGTACCCCCCGCTTGGCCGTCACATGCGAGATGCTAGGTCAGCGACGTGATATTGCACACGTGTTCACGCCACACCATTGACTTCGGCTGGATTCGTGAAAGTATTCACAAGCAACAGCGCGGAAACATTTGGTGCGCCCGCGTGAACCAGGGGTTACAGCCAACAAGCATTCAACAGGTATCGAGTGGTGCGCGAAAACAACCGCGTACCTGAAGGAGAAGGAATGGACTGGCGTCACAAGGCCATCTGTCGCGACGAGGATCCGGAACTGTTCTTCCCTGTGGGAACCAGTGGCCCGGCCATCGCGCAGATCGCCGATGCGAAGCTCGTCTGCGCGCGGTGCCCCGTCACCGCCGAATGCCTCTCGTGGGCGCTTGAGTCCGGTCAGGATGCCGGCGTCTGGGGTGGGATGAGCGAAGACGAGCGACGTGCTCTCAAGCGGCGTACCGCGCGTACGCGCACGCGGAGCAGCGTCTAGAGCTCGGCCACGTCGCCGCAGCCCGGCGGCCATGAGAAACCCGGTCACCGGCCGGGTTTTTTCATGTCCCACAACAGGTTCCGGGCGCGCGCTCGCGCGCTCACACCCGTAGCGGGATGACGATCGCGACCTCGGTCCCCCGGCCCGCCGGGTTGGGTCCGACGACGAGCTCGCCACCGAGTTCGATCGACACCAGGGTCTGCACGATCTGCAGACCGAGGTGTTCGGACGTGACCAGGTCGAAGTCGTCGGGCAATCCAAAACCGTTGTCGCGGACCGCGATTCGCAGGGTACGTACGTCCCGTTGGGCGACGATGTCGATCTCGGCGTCGGCCTGCGACCCGTCGAATCCGTGCTCGAAGGCATTCTGGATCAACTCGGTGAGCACCATCACCAGCGGCATGGCGAACTCGGCGGCCAGGACGCCGAGCCGGTCCCGATGACGCACCGCGATCGTCTGGTCGCCGGAGGCCACGTCCACCAGGATCGGCACCAGCCGATCGACGGCCTCGTCGAGATCGACCTCTTCATCGACGCTGCCGGACAGCAACTCGTGCACCAGCGCGATCGATGCCACCCGCCGCACCGCCTCGGTGAGGGCGACCCGGGCGTCCTCGTTGGCCGTACGACGAGCCTGCAGGCGCAGCAGCGCCGACACCGACTGCAGATTGTTCTTGACCCGATGATGGATTTCGCGGATCGTGGCGTCCTTGCTGATGAGGGCGCGGTCCCGTCTCTTGACCTCGGTGACGTCGCGGATGAGGACCACGGCACCGGACACCTCACCGCGCGGACGCAGGGGCACCGCACGGATGAGGACGGTGGCCCGTCGGGCGTCGGCCTCCACCCGCATCCCGATGTCGCGGTAGGGCACCGTGGGTGGTGATGCGGCGCCCGCGGCGACGTCGATCATCGACGCCACATCCGTCGCCTCGAAGGCGTCGGTCAGCAGTTCGGTGATCACCTCCGACAACCGGGTGTGGGCGAGCTCGGCCGTCCAGCCCATCCGGTGGACGGCCGACAGGGCGTTGGGGCTGGTGTAGGTGACCAGACCATGCCCGTCGAGCCGGATGAAACCGTCGCCGGCGCGCGGCGTCGAGAGTCCGCGGGGATTGCCCTCTTCGTGGGGGAAGGTGCCGTCGGCCACCATCTGGCAGAGGTCGTTGGCGCTGTCCTGGTAGGCCAGTTCCAACGGCGACGGCAGCCGCGGATGCGTCAGGTCGGTGGCCCGGGTCAGAACGGCGATGACCGCGCCGTCGAAGCCCACCGGCACCGCCTCCCGGCGGATGGCCATGGCACCGACCCAGGTGGGGTCCTCGTCGCGCAGAATCCGCGCCTCGTCGAATGCCCGCCCGACCTGCGGGTTGACGTCGGCGTCGATGACGCGGCCCACCTCGTCGCTGGGGAACACCGTCGAGGCCGTGTTGGGGCGGCACTGCGCCACGGTGATCGCGGCACCGGAGTCGGTGCGTACGGAGAGCAGGAAATCGGCGAAGGACAGATCGGCGAGCAGCTGCCATTCGGCGACCAGCCGTTGCAGGTGCGCAGCGGCCGTGTCGGAGAGGGTGGTGTGCTCGGCGAGGAGATCGGCAAGGGTCGACATCAGGCGACGGCGACGACGGTGCGGCCGGCTACTGCTCGGCGTAGACGGCGATGACGTCGCCGGCCTGGATGACGTCGCCGACCTTCACCTTGACCTCCGAGAGCGTCCCGGATTCCTCTGCGAGAACAGGGATTTCCATCTTCATGGACTCCAGCAGAACGAGTTGGTCGCCGTCCTCGACCTGCTGACCGGGTTCGGCCCTGACCTCGAGTACGGTCGCGACGATCTCTGCCACCACGTCTTCTGCCATGCACTCAAAATAGCCCACCGCACAGCGGTCGGTGTCCGAGGACGCACCGGACGCGCGCAGGCACCGAACCCATGCGATTGGGGCGCAGGGCAGGCCTCGTGAAACAATGATGTGCCAGCACTGACGATGGTGTGCCGGCAACACCGCACACCAGCACTACCGAACGAGGAGATGCGTCATGGGAAAGCGTGGACGCAAGAAGCGCGCTCGCAAGAAGAACGCCGCCAACCACGGCAAGCGCCCCAACTCCTGAGCAACCTCAGGGAACGGGACCATCCGCCCGGGACCGGCCGAGATCACCCAGTGTGACGGCCGCCCGGGCGTTGTTGTGTCCGGTTGTCGTATCCGGCGTCGCTCAGCGTTCCGGATCTCCCGACGCGTCGGTGTGCACGGAGGTCTCGTGCACGATCACGGTCTTGCGGATCTCCACCCGCAACCGCTCCCGCAGGCCGGCCGGTGCCTGGTCACCACCGCATTTGCGGTTGATGAGCGCTTTGAGTTGCTGTTCGATGCCGTAGTGCGCCAGACAGGCCGGGCAGGCGTCGAGGTGCTCCTGAAGGCGCGCCCGGGCACCGGGGTCGCATTCGTTGTCCAGCAGGAGCCAGACGTCGGCGATGACCGCCGAACAGTCCATGCTGGTGAATTCGGGATCGAGATCGCTGGTCATCGTGCCACCCCCGCATCCGAGACCGTGTCGCTGGTGTCGTCGGCCCGTTTGCGATTGAATCCGCGTTCCCGCGCGACATCGGCGAGCAGTTCCCGCAGCTGCCGGCGTCCGCGGTGCAGGCGTGACATCACCGTTCCGATGGGCGTGTCCATGATCTCGGCGATCTCCTTGTACGGCAGACCTTCGACGTCGGCGTAGTAGACCGCCATGCGAAACTCCTCGGGGAGTTCCTGCAAAGCGGCCTTGATCTCGTCGTCGGGCAGTGCGTCGAGGGCCTCGATCTCCGCGGATCGCAATCCGGTGGAGGTGTGCTCGGCGGTCGCGGCGAGCTGCCAGTCGGTGATCTCGTCGGTCGGGTACTGCGCCGGCTGACGCTGCTTCTTGCGGTAACCGTTGATGTAGGTGTTGGTGAGGATCCGGTAGAGCCACGCCTTGAGGTTGGTGCCCTCCCGGAATGAGGCGAAGGCGGTGAACGCCTTCACGTAGGTCTCCTGCACCAGGTCCTCGGCGTCGGAGGGGTTGCGGGTCATCCGCAACGCAGCGCCGTACATCTGATCGAGCAGCGGCAGAGCGTCGCGCTCGAAACGTTCGGTGAGCTGCTCGGGTGTCTCGTTCGGATCGGCGCGCCGAGGCGCAGTGCGATCGGTCGACTCGGGTTCGGCCACTACGATCCCTTCGGTGAGTACCTGTGTACCGGCTTCCGGCAGGGAGTCGAACGACTTCAGCTGCAGGCGCTCCGACAAGTTTACCGATGCGGATCCGACGTGGCCGGGGGTCGGGGTCTCGGGGGTCGGGATCTCGGGTATCCGCACCGTCACGTCACCGATGGCTGCGGTGCCGATGGGCACAGCGCGCGCCGAAGCGTTCATCACCGGGGTGGTCATCGTCGACTCGCTCCTTCACGCCTTGTGTGTACAGGGACAACGCCGCCTTCTCGAGGACGGGCTGATGGGCTTTCGTTCCCCCTCAACAGCAGGATTCGGACAATTGTTCCGATCGCCGACCCAACCCGACTCGTGAGAGGACCCACACCATGGCCGCCGCCACCCCCGCGATCACCGCACTGGGCCGTGCCGGGATCGCACACGTCGTCCATCGCTATGCACACGACCCACGCACCGACGGCTATGGGGCCGAGGCGGTGGCCGCCCTCTCCGAATCGGTCGGCGTCGAGGCCGAGCAGATCCTGAAAACACTCGTCATCGAGATCTCCGGTGGCGGTTCGCGAGCACATCTGGCCGTCGCGGTGCTGCCTGTCCCCCGCAGACTGTCGCTCAAGGCGGCGGCAGCGGCCCTCGGCGGCGCGAAGGCGGTGATGGCCGCCGAACGTGACGTGACCCGTGCCACCGGTTACGTCCTCGGTGGCGTCTCTCCGGTCGGACAGCGGACCGCGCTGCCGACGGTTGTGGACGCGTCGGCCCTGGATCAGCCGCGGATTCTGTGCAGTGCCGGCAGACGCGGACTCGAGATCGAACTGTCGCCCACCGACCTCGTCACCGTGACCGGCGCGGTGACCGCTGACATCACCGGCTGACGACGAATGTCGGGGTGATCGGGCAGCATGGGTCCCATGTGCGGACGCTATGCGGTGACGACGGATCCGGCGAAACTCGCCGCAGAGATCGATGCGGTCAACGAGGTCGAGGCCACCGACGACGCCACCGACCTCGACGCACCCCGCGCACCCGGCCCCAACTACAACGTGGCACCCACCACCACCGTGATGACCGTGGTCAAACGCCACGACCACGACGGTGAGGGTCCGGACCGGGAGGCCACGCTGCGGGTGCGGGCGATGCGCTGGGGTCTGGTACCGCCGTGGGCCAAGGAAGTCGGCAAGGGGCCATTGTTGTTCAACGCCCGCGCCGAGAGCGCGGGCGAGAAGAACTCTTTCCGCGGTTCGGTGAAATCGCGACGCTGCCTCGTCCCGATGGACGGGTGGTACGAGTGGAAGAAGGGGCCGCCCGACGCCAAGGGCAAGCCCACCAAGATCCCTTTCTTCATGTCCCCCGCCGACGGCACCCGGCTCTTCATGGCCGGACTGTGGTCGGTGTGGCATCCCAAGGACGACGCCGACGCCGCTCCCCTGCTGAGCTGCTCGATCCTCACCACCGACGCCGTCGGCGACCTGCGCGAGGTCCACGACCGCATGCCGCTGGTCATGCCCTTCGACAGTTGGGACACCTGGCTCGATCCCGATCACCGCGCCCCGGACCAACTCTTCGCGCCACCCGCGCCAGAAGTAGCCGCTGCCATCGAGATTCGCGAGGTGTCCCCGCTGGTGAACCGTGTCATCAACAACGGCCCGGAACTGCTCAACCCGGCATGAGCCGGCAGATTCCATGAGCACCCGACAGATCGCCGACATCGCAGTGGATGTCGAGGCAGCGGCGGACTGCGTCTTCGACTACCTGACCGACCCGGCCCGCCGACCGGAGTGGCAGTCGAGTCTGCGTCGGGTGGACGACGTCGTCACCCTGGGCGATCGGCCGGGTGGGGTCGGCTCGAGCTGGACCGATATCACCATCGTCCCCGGCATCGCACCCCGCCTCGAGGTGATCGCCTGTGTGCCCCACGGGCATTGGGCCGAGATCGGCCACTGGCGAGGCGTCGATGCCCGGCTGACCCTTGACTTCGACGAGACCGGCGACGGCACCCGCGTACGCGCGCGCGCCACACTGACCGTCCCCTGGGTCGCCGCCCCCGCCCTGCCGGCCCTCACCCTGTTCACCCCACAAGCCTTGACGGCCGACCTTCGGCGTGCCGCCGGCCGAATCGGTGCGTTGTGACGCCACAATCGTTGTGTCACCGCGCCCTCCGTCGCTCCCGGCCGCACGCACCTCAGGAAGTGTGGTGGGGCCTATGGAGACAGGTGGTGGGCGCATGGGTCAGACCACCAGCACGGCCGCCCCGTCGAAGCGGCCCGCTTTGAGGTCGGCGAGCGCCTGCGGCGCGGAGTCCATCGGGTAGGCGTGTGTGGTCGCACGCACGCCGTGTCGCGCGGCGAGGTCGAGGAAGTCGGTGCCGTCTTGCCGCGTGTTGGCGGTCACCGACCGGATTTCTTTTTCGTAGAACAGCTCTCGTTCGTAATTGAGGGTGGGGATGTCGCTGAGATGGATTCCCGCTATGGACAGGACACCGCCCCGGTCCAGTCCGCGCAACGCAACCGGCACCAGCTTTCCGACCGGGGCGAACGTGATCGCGGCATCCAGCGGTACCGGCGGATCGTCGTAGACCTCCGCCACCGACGCGGCACCCAGGTCGCGAGCCAGCTGCCGCGACTTCTCCCCACGGGTGAAGACGTGTACCTCGACACCGAGTGCGATCGCCAGCTGTGCACACAGGTGGGCACTTCCGCCGAAACCGTAGAGACCCAGACGCTTCGGACTCTGAGCACCGCGCGTCGGATCGAGTATCCCCGTTCGTCGCAGGGCCCGGTAGCCGATGATGCCCGCACACAGCAGCGGGGCGAGATCCACATCATCGATGCCCTCGGGTAGGCGATAGGCGAACGCGGCGGGCACCGTCGTGTACTCGGCGTAGCCGCCATCGATGTCCCAGCCGGTGTACAGCGACGAAGGACAGAGGTTTTCGTCGCCGCGAAGACAATACCGACAGGCGCCATCGGTCCGGTGCAACCACGCCACCCCGACGCGGTCGCTCGGCGCGAAATCACTCACCTGCGAACCGGACTCGACCACCTCACCGACAACCTCGTGACCCGGGGTCACCCCTGACCGATGTACCGGCAGGTCCCCCTCGGCCACGTGCAGATCGGTGCGGCAGACCCCACACGCGCGGACCCGGACAAGCAACTCGTCCGGCCCGGGAAGGGGTTGGTCCTTGTCGCACAGTCGCATCGGGCCACGTTCGATTGGTCCCGGCTGCGTCACCGCCCATGCACGCACGCTCTGAGTGTAGTGGTTCAGCGATACGCGTAGGCGTCGAGCGGAAAATGCTCCATCTCCCGCAGGGTGCGCAGCGTCGAGGTGGGTCGCAGGAGTGTCGCCTCGCCGTGCTGGTTGAAGTAGTAGCTCCGCGAGGACGCGCAGTTCCCGTGGTAGAACACCGACGACTGCAGATGATCGGTCATCTCGTCGAGGAACTCGGTGTTGGCCGCATCGGTGACCTCGAAGGTATCGCTGCCACGACGTCTCAGCTCCCCGAAGAGGCGGGCGATGTGACGCATCTGCCCCTCGATGGTGGTGAAGTACGAGAGACCGCTGTACGAGTACGGGCTGTTCAGCGACAGCAAGTTGGGGAAATGCGGCATCGTGATGCCCTCGTACGCCTGAAAGCGGCTCTCCCGCCACCACTTTCCCAGATTGCGCTCTTCGCGACCGATGATCTCGAAGGCGGGGAAGTTCACGTCCCATAGGTTGAATCCGGTGGCGAGGACCAGCGTGTCGATCGCGGTCTTGGTTCCGTCGGCGGTGACGATCCCGTCGGGTTCCACCGCCATGATCGAATTGGTCTCCAGCTGCACATCGGGCCGATTGAAGGTCGCGAAGTAGCTGTTGGAGAACGTCGGTCGCTTGCATCCGAAGTCGTAGTCCGGGGTCAATTTCCGACGCAGCTCGGCGTCGGACACCTGAGCACGCAAGTGCGCCTTGCCGAGCAGTTCGGCGAATTTGTTGCCGAGCCTGGCCTCCTTGAAGTGCAGCACCCCGAACACCATCAGCGCCTCGAGCAGGGAGGTGTTGACCAGCCGTGCAGCCTTCTGCGTCAACGGGATTCGGCGGAACAGATTGCGCACCACGGGCGGGATGGCGAAATCGACCTTGGGTACCACCCAGATCGGTGTGCGCTGAAAGACGGTGAGTTCGTCTGCCTGCGCGGCGATCTCGGGAATGAGCTGGACGGCTGTCGCCCCGGTGCCGATCACGGCGGCGCGTTTGCCGGTGAAGTCGTAGCCGTCCTCCCAGGCGGTGGTGTGGATGACGTGACCGGCGAACGAGTCCATTCCGGGGAAGTCGGGGGTGTGTGGCTGGGAGAGGAAGCCGGTGGCGGTGACGAGGTAGCGTGCGGTCCGCGTCGACCCGTCGGAGGTGCGCACCGTCCAGACCCGGTCCTCGTCGTCCCATCGGGCCGTGGTCACCGAGGTCCCGAACTCCATGTGCCGCTTGAGATCGTACTTGTCGGCGATGCGGTGGGCGTACTGCTTCAGTTCCGCACCGGGAGCGAACAGGCGCGACCAGTCCGGGTTGGGCTCGAAGGAGAACGAGTAGGTCACCGACGCGATATCCACGGCGAGGCCGGGATAGTGGTTGACGTGCCAGGTCCCGCCGAGGTCGTCCTCACGCTCGAGGATGGCGAGGTTGTCCAGCCCGGCGCGTTTGAGTGCGATACCCGCGCCGATTCCGCCGAAACCCGCTCCGACGATGATCGCGTCGTGATCGGGTCGGGCCGGGGCTTGCTCGTCCACCATCTGGCGACTCCATTCGAGTTGTCCGTTACTGGTATGCACAGTAACTCAGATCACCCCGCCCCGGCCAGCACAGCTGCGCGGCGTCGCACCTCAGTCGATCGGCGATCCGTCCCACAGCACATCGAAGAACTGGGTGGCCACCAGCTCCTCCCGCTTGTTGCGATCGAGTCCGAGGACCTTGCGGTAGGCCAGCACGTGCTGCAGGGACAGCGCCGAGAAGAGCAGCGGTAGATGGTCGTGGGGTTGGTCGTATACCCCGCCGGCCCCCTTGGCGATCGCGGCGTTGCGTCGGGCGTGCGAGGGGTGTTTGAGGGCGTCACGCAGGACGGCCGCCTTGATCATCTTTTTCCGTCCCGCCGGAACCACCACGAGGTCGGCGGGCGCGAACAGTGCGGTGTCGAATTCCGCCGCGGTTGCGAGTGTGCACCCGGCCGTCGGACGCGGATTGCACTCGACCATGTGGTGCACCCCGTCGTCGGTGACGAGGTAGTCGAAGCTCAGCTGGCCATGCCAGTTCAGCTCGCGAGCGATCCGCTGCGCTGCGGCCAGCGATTCGGGTGAATCGACCGACTCGAAGACGATGCCGCCGCGGTCATCGATGGTGAGCGGGTGCTCGTAGCAGGAATGCAGCACCACCTCGCCGTGGTGGACCACGCTCCAGCTGCACCGGTCCACACCGGTCAGATACTCCTGCACCAGCCAGGGTTCCTGCCGACTGGGCGTGATCTCCTCGAGATCCGATTCACTCGCCAGTGGTCCGGTGTTGGTGGCGACGTCGAGTCCCCCACGCCCGAACGCCGCCCTCGCAAACCAGTGTGGCCAGCGCTGCGTGGCCGCCCGGAGTTCGGAGCGTGACGTCGCGGTCACCGACTCGGCTGCGGGCAGCCCCAGCTGACGGCAGAACTGCGTGAAACCGACCTTGTCGTGAACCTTGGCAAGGGTGTCGAAGTCGGGGAAGAAGAGTTCGAGGTCGTCCCCGCCGGCGTCGCGCAGCAGGTCGCGGTGGCGAGCGAGGTAGAAGACCTCCTCGAACATCGGTAGCAGCCAGGTGATCCGATCGCGGCGGATCACCTCCATGATCGCGGCGATGAACTCGGCGGTTCGCTGGGTGGGCGCCGGTATCGTCACGTGCCGGCGCGCCCCGCGTGAGTGGCTGCCCGGCGACGACCCGAAGGTGTCGGCCGCGGTCACCTCCCGGCCCATCTCGCCGAGCTTGTGGATCTCGTCCACCGCGAACGGCATTCGTGACGTGGTGACCAGCACATGGGGCGCGGCGTCGGGCATGGCGACGAGTCTAGATACCCAGGGGCCCGCCTAGACTATTCGTCATCATGCGCACCCGTCCCACCGCGGCGTTCTTCGCCGTCGTCTACGCCTTCGCGGTCGTCATGCTCGGCACGACGCTACCCACTCCCCTCTACGCCATCTATGCGGGCGACATGGGCTTTGGCGTCACAACGACGACGGTCATCTTCGCGGTCTACGCCGCCGGCGTGATCGTCGCGTTGATCGCATTCGGCCGCGCCTCCGACGTCCTCGGGCGTCGTCCGTTATTGCTCGCCGGCGCCGCGTTGTCCCTGGCCAGCGCGCTGGTCTTTGTCACGGCCGGACCCGAGTGGCAGCTCATCGTCGGGCGCGTGCTGTCGGGGCTCTCCGCCGGGATCTATGCGGGCGCGGCAACCGCCGCGGTGATCGAGTCGGCTCCGCCGGCGTGGCGGAACCGGGCGCCCGCGGTGGCCACGGCCGCCAACATCGGCGGGCTCGGCCTCGGCCCGCTGATCGCCGGTCTTCTCGCCCAATGGGGTCCGGCACCGCTGCGCACACCGTTCTTGCTCGACATCGTCTTGCTCGCCGTCGTCTTCGTCGGACTCTGGCTGATCCCCGAACCCAACGCACTCGTCCGGGATGCACCCGGCCGGGAGCGTGCCCGAATCTCGGTACAACGACTCTCGGTGCCGCCCGAGGTTCGCACCGTCTTCACCCGGGCCGCGATCGCGGCCTTCGCCGGCTTCGCGGTGATGGGGACGTTCACCGGTGTGACCCCGTCGTTCATGTCACATATCGTCGGCATCGACAGCCACGCCGCTGCCGGGCTGGTGGTGGCGCTACTGTTCCTGGCGTCGGCAACCACCCAGATCGTGGCCCGCGGGATGCCGACCGAGACCGCCCTGGTGGTGGGGTGCGCGATTCTGGTGGCCGGAGTGGGAGTGGTCGTCGGCGGACTCCTCGCCGCGTCGATGACGCTGCTCGTGCTCGGGGCGCTGATCGGCGGTGTCGGGCAGGGTATGTCCTTCAGCAAGGGTCTCGCCGCGGTCGTCGCGGCCAGCCCCGCCGCCCGGCGCGCCGAGGTCACCTCCACCTACTTCGTGGTGGCTTATGTCGCGATCTCCCTCCCGATCGTCGGGCAGGGCATCGCGGCGGCGCACTGGGGGCTGCGCACCGCCGGTGTCGCCTTCAACATCGGGGTGGCCGCCCTCGCGCTCCTCGCCCTCGTACTCACCGTCATCGAGGTCCGACGCACACCGGGGACCGCGAACCCGGCCTGATCCGCGCACGATCGACGCGAATGGGCGCACGATGAACGGGTCAGCGTCCGACGCCGGCCTCCTCGAGCGCACCCACCAGGTTGCGGAACCGGGCGACGCCGATGAGATCCTCCACCAGGACGACGTTTTGCCCGGAATCGGCGAGCGGGATACACCAATTGGGGTACTGGGTGGCGTCGGTGCCCGGCTGATTCTGAATCCGTCTCTCCCCCACCGCATCCACCAGTGCGACGCTCAGCAGCACCGACGGGCTGGCCGCGATCAGCGCATAGAGCGCATCGATCGTCGCCGGGATGTTCGCCGGGTCGGTCGGGTCGCCGTCGACATCGAGCAGGCCTCGCGCCCGCGCGAGGTCGATGATCGCGTCCCGGTCACGTTCGTCGCGCGCCCGTTCGGTCGCCTCGTCGGTCTCCAACAGGCCCAGGGCAGAACGCAATTCGATGTGATCACCTGCAAGGTAACCGGCCGTCGGCGGTAGGTCGTGCGTGGTGACCGAGGTCAGACACAGTTCGCGGTAGTCCTCGGGTGGGATCGGCGCGTACGGGCCGTGTTCGAACCACAGGATCGAGGTACCCAGGATGCCGCGCTCGGTGAGGGTTTGCTGCACAGTCGGCTCGAACACCCCGAGGTCCTCGCCGATGACCACGGCGTCGGCCCGTTGCGCCTCCAGCGCGAGGATGCCGATCAGCGCATCGTGGTCGTAGTGCACGTAGGTGCCGTGCGCGGGACCCCGGCCATCGGGAATCCACCACAACCGGAACAGCCCGAGAATGTGATCGACGCGAAGACCACCGGCATGGCGCAGTACTGTGCGCAGCATGTCCCGGTAGGGCTCGTAGCCGGCCTCGGCGAGTCGACGCGGATGCCACGGCGGCTGATCCCAGCCCTGCCCCTGCTGATTGAACGCGTCGGGTGGGGCGCCGACGGTGGCGCCGGCGGCCAGGACGTCGCCCAGCGTCCAGGTGTCGGCGCTGTGCCGGGCCACCCCGACGGCGAGGTCGGCGATCACGCCGACACTCATCCCGGCCGACAGCGCGGCCTGTTGGGCCGCGGCGAGTTGCTCGTCGCAAATCCATTGCAACCAGGTGTAGAACTCGATGCGGCGCTTGAGTTTTCTGCGTTTGGCCTTCACATGGTCCTTGTCGCGCAACTTCGTCGCCCACCGGCGGTCGCCCTCGGGATAGCGCTCGGCCAGCGCACACCACGTCGCGAACCGGCGCAGCCCCTTGCCCTCGCGGCGACGGAACTCGCGGTACGCGGCGCGGCGCCGCCCGCTGCGCGGCACCCCGAAGATGAGTTCCAGACATTCCATCTTGGCGGCAAAGGACTTGTCGCGCTTGATGAGTTGAGCCGACATGTTCTCGTCGAAGAAGGCGCGCTCGACCACCTTGCACCACTTGCGCTGTTGCTTGTTCAGGCCACTGATCTCGGGGATGTCGGTGACCCGGATGTAGAGCGGATTGACAAACCGCCGCGTGGTGGGAAGGTAGGGCGAGTTTTCCAGCGGCGGTTGAGGTTGCGCGGCGTGCAGCGGGTTGACCTGGACGAAGTCGGCACCGTAGCTGCTGCCCGCTACCTCGCAGATTCCCCGCAGGTCTGCGAAGTCACCGACGCCCCAGGATCGCGCCGAACGCACCGAGTACAACTGGACCGCGAGTCCCCATCGTTGGTGACCCAACAGGCGATCGGCAGTCGTGAGCCTTGCCGGCGTGACGATCAGGGAGGTGCTGGCGGTGGACGTGTCACGCAGATTGATCACCTTGATGCGGTGGTAGCCGGGCTCGAGATCAGCCGGCACCGCAAAACTGGCCCGTCCGATCAGGACACCGTCGATCTCACGCGGGTCCACCCAGATGTCGAGCTGCTCCGGTGTGCGAGCCTCGCCGGCCTCGGTGACGATGCCGACATCGACCGGATCACCGTGCGGCACATGGACTGTGAACGTTCCACCACCTTCGGTGACCACGACGACGGGTGGGAGGAACTCCCGCCATTGCCGCTCGTCGATCGCCACGATCGCCTTCTCGACGCGCTCGGCGTCCTGCGCCGCGACACCGAGCGCGTCGAGCACGGCGATCAGCGTCTCGGCGCTCACCCGATGGGTCAGCCGATCGGCACCGACGTACTCGGTCGCCACGCCCCACCGGCGGGCCAGTTCGGCCAGTCGGCCGTCGGGAACCGAGCCATCCACGTCACCGCCACCCACGTCACCGCCATTCACGCCTGCATCGTCTCAGGATTCCGGCGGATCCGCCGGACTTGCGATCGAGAAGAGCGATCTGCGTCAGACTTGGTTCATGACGGATTCACTGACCCTCAACCCGGCGACCACCGCATTGGTCCTCATCGAATACCAGAACGAATTCACCAGTGACGGCGGTGTTCTGCACGACGCCGTGTCCGAGGTGATGGACAAGACCGGCATGCTCGCCAACACCGTTGCCCTGGTCGAGAAAGCTCGCGCGGCGGGGGTGACGATCATGCACGCACCCATCACCTTCGCACCCGGCTACGGCGAACTGACCCGCCATCCGTACGGCATCCTCAAGGGTGTGGTCGACGGCAACGCCTTCGTCAAGGGAACCTGGGGCGCGGCGATCGTCGACGATCTCACCCCCGCCGACGGCGACATCCTCGTGGAGGGCAAACGCGGCCTCGACACCTTTGCCAGCACCAACCTCGATTTCATCCTGCGCAGCAAGGGAATCGACACGATCATCCTCGGCGGCTTCCTCACCAACTGCTGTGTGGAGTCGACGATGCGCTCAGGCTACGAGAACGGTTACCGCGTCATCACCCTCACCGACTGCACCGCGGCCACCTCGGTCGCCGAACACGACAACGCGATCAGCTTCGACTACCCGATGTTCTCCCAGCCGGTGGAGTCGTCCCAGGTGGCAGCCGCCCTCTGACGCGCCGCACACGGCCGGCGCAGACCCTTCACAGGTACAGATCGCGCTGCCGGATCAGAGCGGTCGCGACGACGCTGATCGCCGCGGTCAGGACCAGGTAGCCCGCTGCCAGCCAAGGAGAGTCGCCGCCGGCGCCGATGAGGGCGGTGAGGATCAGCGGGGTCAGGCCGGAGGCATAGATGCCGGAGAACTGATAGACAACCGAGAGTCCGGTGTAGCGCACGTTGGTGGATACAGGCCGGCGAAGAGCGTGCCCTGCGCACCGTAGAACAACGCATGGACGGCACCGAAGACCACCACCAGGCCGACGGTGAACCACAGCAGATCCGCCGTCCCGAACAGAGCGAAGACCGGGAACACCGAAACACCGTAGGCGAACATACCCACGAGGTAGATCCGCCGCGGCCCGAAGCGATCGGTCAGCAGCCCCGACACCGGCAGCAGGACCGCCATCACCAGAGCTGCGATACTCACCGCCACCAGCACCGGCACCTTCGCCAGGTGCAGGGTCGAGGTGGCGTAGACGATCGCGAAGACGCCCCAGGTGTTGAAGGCCGAGCCCTCACCCCACCGCGCCAGCAAGCCGAGCAGTGTGTTGCGCGTATGCGGCGGCAGCACAACCTCTTTGAGAGGTGCTGACGACTGCTGTGCGAGTTCGTCCACCTCGGTGAACGCGGGCGTCTCGTCGACCTTCAGGCGAACGACGAAGCCGATGACCACCAGCACGATGCTGACGAGGAAGGCGATGCGCCAGCCATAGGCGAGGAAGGCGTCGCCGTCGAAGACGACCTGCAGCAGCGCGAAGATCAGCGTGCCCAGCGCCAGCCCGAGGGCGAGTCCGATCTGCGGGATGCTGCCGAACAGTCCGCGCCGACGAGCAGGCGAATGTTCGACGGCGAGCAGCACCGCACCCGCCCACACGCCACCGAGGGCGAAGCCCTGAACGATGCGCAGGGCCAGCAGCAGGATCGGCGCGAGGATGCCCACCTGCGCCGCGGTCGGCAGCACACCCATCAGCGCGGTGGCCACCCCCATCAGCACCATCGTGAGGGCAAGCGTGCGTTTTCGTCCGATCCGATCCCCGATGTGCCCGAACACGACTCCACCGATTGGGCGCACCACGAATCCGACGGCAAAGGTCGCGAACGACAACAACGTCCCCACAAAGGAGCTCTGATCGGGAAAGAACGCCGTGTTGAAAACCAGGCCGGCCGCAGTGGCGTAGAGGAAGAAGCCGTACCACTCGATGGTCGTGCCGAGCAGACTGGCGGCGACGACCGTCCGGAGCCGCTTGCGTCGAGCGTCGTCGGTCTCGGATTCCGAGATCTGTGCGGTCGCCGTGATCTCGGCTGTTGAGGTTGCGACGGTTGGGGTGGACATGGGTGCCCGACGTTATCGGCGTCGGCACCTGCTGCCCAGCACCAGAATCGTGGTGATCGGAATTCCGGGTCAGCTGGGGGGCTCAGACGGGCGGGATCAGGCTGATCTCACGAAGCCGTCGCACGCACGGCGTCGGCGATCGGGGTGTCCCCGTCGTCGAACTCGATCACCTGACGGGCGGTGCCGGGTGTGTGCAGCACCTCGGCGATCACCTGCGCGACGTTTTCGCGACTCACCTCGCTGCCCTCGGTACGGCTTCCGCCCACGGCAATGCGGCCAGAGCCGGGTTCGTCGGTGAGCTTGCTCGGCCCGACGATGGTCCACTCCAGCGTCGTGTCTTTGAGGTAGGTGTCGGCGGCCGCCTTGGCTTCGGCGTAGGCATGGAACGAATTGTCTTCCGGCACACCGTGGTCAGGTCCGGCACCGAAGTACGACACCATCACATAGCGCGTCACGCCGGCCGACGGCGCCGCCTCGATCGACCGGATCGCGGCGTCGCGATCGACCGCGTAGGTGCGGGCCGGATCGCCACCACCGGCCCCGGCCGACCACACGACGGCGTCGTGTCCGGACAGCACGGAGGCGATGCCGGCGGTCTCCAGCTTCTCGATGTCGGCGACCAGGGGTTTGGCCCCGGTCGCCGCGACGTCGTCCTCATGGTCGGGGTTGCGGATGATCGCGGTCACCTCGTCGCCGCGCTCGCTCAGGATCGTCGCGAGTCGCAGGGCGATCTTGCCGTGTCCTCCGATGATGGCGATTCGGGTCATGCTGGGTTACCTCCGGTCGTCGGTTCGTACCGTCCGGGATCCAACGTACCGACGCCCCGGCTGCTTCAGACCCTGCTGTGTCAGACCCTGTTGCGTCAGACCCGGCTGCGCCCCCGGCCGCGGACGAGGCCGACGATCCACAGCAGGATGCACGACCCGGCCAGACAGGTGAGGAAGCTGAAGATCAACCCACCGCCCTTGACGTCCACCCCGAACAGCGAGAGCAGCCAACCGCCGAGCAGACCGCCGACGATGCCGACCACGATGTTCAGGAGAATGCCCTGCTGATCGTCGGTCTTCATGATCTTGCTGGCGATCCATCCGGCGAGACCGCCGATGATGATCCAGCCGATGATTCCCAGTCCGAGCATTGTTCCTCCTGGTGACGAGTGCGATCCCGACCACTGTCTAACCGACCCACGATCCACGCTACGCGTCACACCCGCCCCGTTGGCCGCACCGTGCACGGATCGAGACCTTGTCCCCGAACGCTTTACGATTCGATTACTTAGCACGACGCAACTAATAATCGAAGGTATGGCGAAGGAGATGACCGTGGGCAGCGGCGTCGTCAGTGGCGTCGGCACCGACGTGGCCACCGTCTACCACCAGCTCACCCAGATCAACCGCGCGTTGCGCACCCGCGGCGGTCAGGGCAGCCTCAGCGCCGGCGTGGCCGCGGCACTGTGGACCATCGCGAACCACTCCCCGATCCGGTTGTCGACTCTCGCACAACGCGAGTCGGTGACCGCGCCGACGATGTCCCGCATCGTCGCCACCCTCGAGGAACAGGGCTACGTGGAACGCATGATCGACCCCGACGACGCACGTGCCCGGTTGTTCACCGCGACGCCGGCCGGAATCGAATTGCTGAGTCACGCACGCTCACTACGCGCGCAGCTGCTCGCCGATGCCATCGACCGTCTCGACGCCGACGATCGGGACGCCGTCCATCGCGGGCTCGCCGCCCTCGCCGGTGCTCTCGACGTCTGCGACCGTCCCCGGCCGGACAGCTGAACCTCGCCCGCCCCACCACTTTCCGCTGCCGAAGCAAGGACCGACCACATGACCACCACATCTCGGACCGCTACCGCGCCCGACGCCCCGACCCACGACGGTTACAAGTGGATCGCCTTGTCCAACACCACCTTGGGCATGCTGATCGCGACGATCAACAGCTCGATCGTCCTGATCGCGCTGCCCGACATCTTCCGCGGCATCCACCTCAATCCACTTCTGCCCGAGAACACCAGTTACCTGCTCTGGATGATGATGGGCTTTCTGGTCGTCACCGCCGTCCTGGTCGTGAGTTTCGGCCGGCTCGGTGACATGTTCGGCCGCGCCGAGATGTACAATCTCGGGTTCCTCATCTTCACCATCTCGTCGATCTTCCTGGCGATCACCTGGTTCGACGGTTCCGAGGCCGCCATCTGGCTCATCTTCTGGCGGGTCGTGCAGGGTATCGGCGGCGCCTTCCTGATGGCCAACAGCTCAGCGATCCTCACCGACGCCTTTCCCGCCGATCAACGCGGCCTCGCACTCGGCATCAACGGAGTGGCGGCCATCGCCGGCTCATTCCTGGGTCTGCTCGTCGGCGGCGTCCTCGCACCGATCCACTGGCACCTGATCTTCCTCGTGTCGGTGCCGTTCGGTGTCGTCGGCACCGTGTGGGCCTATCTCAAACTGCGCGACACCGGAGTTCGCAAGCGCGCCCGCATGGACTGGTGGGGCAACATCACCTTCGCCGTCGGCCTCATCGCGATCCTCGTCGGGATCACCTACGGCATACAGCCTTACGGCGACCACACGATGGGCTGGATGAGCCCGATGGTGTTGAGCTGCCTGATCGGCGGCGCGCTGGTCCTGACGGCGTTCGTGTTCATCGAAACCCGGGTCGCGAGTCCACTTTTCGATCTCCACCTCTTCGCGAACCGCTCGTTCACCTTCGGCAACATCGCGAACCTGATGAGTTCGATCGGACGCGGTGGACTGCAATTCATCCTGATCATCTGGTTGCAGGGAATCTGGTTGCCGCAACACGGATACAACTTCGAGCAGACACCCCTGTGGTCGGCGATCTACATGGTTCCGTTGACGATCGGCTTCCTGATCACCGCACCGTTGTCCGGGGCGTTGTCCGACCGGTTGGGCACCAAGTGGTTCACCACCAGCGGAATGCTCATCACCGCAGGCACGTTCGCGGGGCTCATCGCCCTTTCGGTGGACTTCGCCTTCCCGGTGTTCGCGGTGATCCTGTTCCTCAACGGCGTCGGGATGGGTCTGTTCTCCTCGCCGAACCGGGCCGAGGTGATGAACAGTCTGCCGGTCGACGCCCGCGGCTCGGGTTCGGGCATGATGACGACCTTTCAGAACACCGCCATGGTGCTCTCGATCGGCTTGTTCTTCAGCCTCATGATCAGCGGACTGTCCGCGCATCTGCCCGCCACCATGAGCGCCGGTCTGACCGCGCACGGTGTGCCGGCCGAACAGGCATCTCAGATCGCCGGTCTGCCCGCGGTGGCCGTTCTCTTCGCTGCGTTCCTCGGTTACAACCCGGTGCAGGAACTGCTCGGACACCATTTGACGGGTCTGCCCCCGGCCGATCAGAGCACACTGACCGGGCTGGACTTCTTCCCGCGTTTGATCAGTGATCCGTTCGCCGACGGCCTGACCGCGGCCTTCACCTTCGCCATCGTGTGCTGCGTGATCGGCGCGTTCGCCTCGCTGTTCACCGGCGGGCGCCGCTCCGCCCGGATGCCGGTCGCCGCCGACGCGCAGTCGCACGACGAACCACTCGGCGCCGAACTGGCCGCTGTCGCGGCATCGGCCGGGGAGTCGCCCGCCGAGCTGATCGATCATCCGGCCCGACGCCCGCGAGCGTCACACCTCTGATCAGGGACAGGTGGCCTTCAGCTCGAAGGACTCGGTCTGCGGCGCGGTCGGATTCGCGGCGTTGACGCCGGTCAGCTCACCGCTGAGAGTGTAGGTGTTGCCGTCCTTGGTGGCCGTGACGTTTCCCCCGGTGCCCTTGGCCCAGCCATAGGTGATGCCGTTGGTGGCGGCGATTCCGACCTGCTCCACCTGGGGTGAGTCGCCCGCGGTAACCCGGGCGCCGATGGCCTTGCCGCCGGTACCCGAGCCGATGGCGATGTTGACGATGCCGTTCTGCTCGGTGCAGTACACGGTCTTGTCGGGGAGGTCCTGGGCCTCGCCGCCGATCGTGACCGACGCATTACCGCCCTCCGCGCTGTCGGAGGCGGAGACGGTGGTCGATGTCGCCCCCGATGTGGCCGACGATGAATCATCGTCGGAGCTACAGGCGGTGAGCGCGACGGCAAGGCCGAGAGCGCCGACGAATGAGACGATGGGTACTGCTCGCATGGGAACGCTCCTGGTCTGGACGGATCGTCGCGCCGGACGGCGTGCTGGGAGAACACGATAGTCGTCGTCGCAGGTCAGAGTGATGGCCTCGCCGTCATTCGAGTCATTCCAGCTTGCCCTGCACCTCGACGACGATCGCGCGGGTGAGGTCACGGAACTGTTCGTAGTGTCCGTGATAGCCATACTTGGCGTGCAGGGTCGCGACCGGCGCGTACTCCGCCGCGGCCCCGATGGCGTTGGCCTCGTGCAGATACACCGGCACGACGTTGTGGATGCTCGGATCACGCCGAAGACGCCGGACCGTCTCCTGATGCAGCGTCGACGACGCCCGGTACTTGGTGATCACCACACCGAGTTCCACTACGCTGCGCCCGATTTCGGCGCCGAAGTCGGCAACCTGCCGTTGAATGTGCGGAATGGCGTACGTGGACAACACATCCGGGATTGTCGGAATCAGATACGCGTCGGCCATGGCCAGCCCGTTGAGGCTGAACGGACCGACGTTGGGCGGGCAATCGATCAGCATGACGTCGTATCGATCCGCAACGGGGGCAAGGGCTTTGCGCAACAGCCCGACGGCCTCGGTGTGGTCGTCGGCCAGTACGCGGCGCGCGCTGAGTTCCTCCTGCAGTTCGATCAGATCGAGCGAGGAGGGCAGCAGATCGAGCCCGGTCACCTCCTCGACGGGCGACACGTCGCGCAGCACGGACGCGTCGAGATCGAAGACGGTGGTGTGGTCGAGGGCGTCGGCGAACAGGGTGGCGACGGTGTGGCGCCGCCGGTTGCAGTCGAGCCACCGGTCGGCGCCGATCATCATCGTCGTCAGGTTGGTCTGCGCGTCGAGGTCGACGAGCAGCACCCGCCGGCCGAACTCGGCGGCGAGGAACTCACCGAGCCCGGCGGTCAGCGTGGTCTTGCCCACGCCTCCCTTCAGGCTGATGGTCGCGATCACCGTCGGCATGGCGTCCCCGGGCTCGGTTGGCTCGTTGTCGGCGTCAGCCTAACCCGGGAACGTCCCGACCCGCCTCGCTACGGGGAGGTGCGTTTACTCGAGCGGAACAGCATGAGCCCGCCGTAGATCGCCAGTGCGATCAGCGCGAGCCAGAACAGTCCCTTGAGGAGTGGCCCGATGACGGCGAGGGCGATCAGCACGACGGCGATGATGCCCAGCACCTTCCAGAAGTTGAGGCCGTTGGTGGTGTGTGTCGGTGTGGTCATGACTCCACTGTGGACCCGTATCGACCATAAATCACCTGGTGAGCGACGATCTCGGGTAAAGATCAGGGATCCCCCTGACCGGCGCGGCGAGGCATCACCCCGAAGTTGCCGGCACAAACAGGCAAAATGGCCGATGTGCCCATACCCGACTTCATCCGCGACCTCCGTGAGCACATCGGTCACCGCCCGCTGTGGCTGTCCGGGGTGAGCGCCGTGGTCCTCGACGACTCCAACCGCATCCTGCTGACCCGGCGGGTCGACACCGGCCAATGGGCGGTCGTCTCCGGCGTTCTCGAACCCGGCGAGGAACCCGCGCATGCCGTCGTCCGCGAGATCGCCGAGGAGACCGGCGTGCGCGCCGAGATCGTGCGGATCACCAGCGTGGACGTCACCGGGCCGATCACCTACCCCAACGGGGACGTCACGCAGTACCTCGACCTGTGTTTCCTCGCGCACCATCGCGACGGCGAGCCGCATCCGGCCGACGACGAGAACACGGATGTGCGCTGGTTCGAGACCGACGCACTGCCCGACGATCTGGCGCAGACCTCGCGATTGCGCATCGAGAAGGCGCTCAGTGGGAGTCTGGAGGCGTGGTTTCGCCGGTGATCCGGGCCGATAGCGCGCGGTAGTACTCGCGCTGAGCCGGGTAGTAGTCGTCGAAGTTCACGGCGTCCGGGTCTGCGCCGGTCAGGGTTGCGCCGAGCCGGTCGAGGTAGTACTCCCACCCGGGTCCGGAGTTCTCGATGACCGACGGGTCTTCGTCGTCGAGGATCTGGGCGAATGTCAGGGTGGTGACGCCCTGCGACTCCTCGAGTTCGGCGAGCAGGTGCCACGATCCGTAGTCGTCGGTGGTCACGATCTCCAGCAGACGCGGCGGCTCACACCGACGGATGTCGTAGCGGTTGGGTGTCATGTTCTCCTCACCCTCCGCGTTCATGGTGAACTGCACATGTCCCTCGGCCGGGTCGCCGGTGAAGAAGCCGATCCACCGCGCGAGCCGGTCGGATTCGGTGATCGCGGCCCACACGACATCGATCGGAGCCGCGTAGCCGCGGACAATCCGCATCGCGTCGCGGCCGGAAATCGTGCCGTGGGTTCCATTGGGCGTACTCATGCCGTCTCCTCCGTTGTTGGGCTCGAGATCTCTTGGTGCCGAGTCAATCTGGCGCGATGATCGCGGCGCGTACGGGCGACCTCGGTGTCGAGGGCATCCAGCGCCGACGCCGCGATCGGCGGGCGCCGACGGCCGGACAGTTCGGCGACGAGACCCGACACGACGTCCAACGGGCCCACCTCGAGGCAATAGTGGCGTTCGCGTCCGCGATCCTCGCCGGCCACCAGCCCGGCCTCCCCCAGCACGCGCAGATGGCGACTGACGGCGGGCCGCGAGATCCGACGCGTCCGTGCCATCGCGGCGGTGAGATCGACCACCCGTTGCGGGTCGCCCGCGGCCAACGCCCGCAGGATGTCCCGGCGCACAGGATCCGCGATCGCGGCGAAGACGTCGGAATTCGCTGGCATGTGCAAATGGTAACCGATCGGTTACCATTTGCACAGTGAAAGCGCTCTCAACGCGGAAAGATGCTGGTCGTTGCGCGGCCGGAATACCGGGGATCGGCATGCGCCTTGAAACACCTATGACCCTTTCCACGCACATCGTGGCCACCGCCTACGGCGACCCCACCGAAGTCCTGTCCGCCGTCGAGGCCGAGTTGCCGTCGCCGGGACCGGGACAGGTCGCCGTCGAGGTGCGGGCGGCGGGCGTCAATCCGATGGACCTCAAGATCGTCACCGGATTCATGGGCACCGACGAATCCAAGCTCCCGCGGCGGCTCGGCCTCGAGGTCGCCGGGGTGGTCACCGCGATCGGTGACGGTGTCGAGCCGGCCGTCGGCGACGAGGTCATCGTGTATCCCGCGGCCGGCGGTTACACCGACCGGCTCATCGCCGAAGCCTCGTCGGTGCACACCAAACCCACCGAGCTCGACTTCGAGCATGCCGCCGGCCTGCTACTGGTCGGCGGTACCGCGGCCGATCTGGTCGCGACCGCGGGTGTCGGTTCCGGCGACGTGGTGCTGATCCACGGGGGTGCCGGCGCCGTGGGGACCATCGCCGTTCAGCTCGCGGTCCGCGCCGGGGCCTCGGTCATCGCCACCGCGTCTCCTGCGAATCACACATTCCTGGCCGGCCTGGGTGCCGTCCCCGTCGCCTACGGTCCCGGACTGCTCGACCGCGTCACCGATGCCGCGACCGGCCCGGTCACGGCGTCGGTGGACACCGTCGGCACCGACGAGGCCATCGACACCTCGCTCGCCTTGCATGCGGCCGACCGCATCGTCAGCATCGCCGCCTTCGGCCGCGCCGACGACGGCATCGTCCTGCTCGACGGCAGCACCGCCGACAGCAAACGACACCGCTCCGACGCCGCCGCCGGCCTCATCGCCGACGCCGCGAGTGGCACCCTGGTCACCGAGGTGGCCAAGACCTTCGATCTGCGTGATGCCGGCCAAGCGCTCGGCGAACTCGGCCGATCACATCCGCGCGGCAAGTTCATCCTCCTCCCCTGAGGAGTCCATTTCATCAACGAAAGGAGCGACATGGCAGTCCCCACAATCACTCTCAACAACGGTGTGCAGATTCCCCAGCTCGGATTCGGTGTCTTCCAGATCCCACCGGAAGACACCAAGGACGCCACCCTGACCGCCCTGGATGTCGGGTATCGCCACATCGACACCGCCGAGATGTACGGCAACGAGAAGGGTGTCGGTGAAGCCGTCCGCGAGTCCGGCATCCCGCGCGACGAGGTGTTCATCACCAGCAAGCTCAACAACGGCTTCCACGCCTACGACGACGCTCTGCGGGCCGCGGACCAGACCCTGGCCGACCTCGGCGTCGACGCCGTCGATCTCTTCCTCATCCACTGGCCGCTGCCCGACGTCGGCGACTTCGTCGAAACCTGGCGAGCCCTGGAGAAGTTCCATCAAGACGGCAAGGCCCGCGCGATCGGCGTCTCCAACTTCCAGCAGGCCCACCTGCAGCGACTGTTCGACGAGACCGACACCGTACCGACCGTCAACCAGATCGAGGTACATCCGTACCTGTCACAGAATCCGTTGCGCGCGTTCAACTCCGAGCACGGCATCGCCACCGAGGCGTGGTCGCCGATCGCACAGGGCGACGTACTCGACGACCCGGTACTCGGCAAGATCGCCGGCGAGAAGGGCAAGACGGTCGCACAGGTGACTCTCCGCTGGCACATCCAGCGCGGCGACATCGTCTTCCCCAAATCGGTCACCCGCTCGCGGGTGCAGGAGAACTTCGAGCTCTTCGATTTCGAGTTGTCACCCGAGGACGTGGCCGCCATCGAGGGTCTGAACAAGGATCGTCGCCGCGGGCCCGACCCCGACACCTTCAACTACATTCCGGAGAAGTGATCACCGGGGACTGACACCCGACACCCCCACCGGGCCCGGCGGAGCGCATGCGCACAATGAGTGGCATGAAGATCTCCCGCCGGGCCCAGCGCGTCGCTCCGTTCTACGCGATGGAATTCGCGAAGAAGGCCGGTGCCCTCG
Organism: Gordonia bronchialis DSM 43247; assembly: GCF_000024785.1. Taxonomy (NCBI): domain Bacteria; kingdom Bacillati; phylum Actinomycetota; class Actinomycetes; order Mycobacteriales; family Gordoniaceae; genus Gordonia; species Gordonia bronchialis. The sequence continues at coordinate 3,769,657 of NC_013441.1, forward strand.
ACGCGGCCGGTCACGACGTCATCCGGCTCAACATCGGCGAACCCGACTTCGGCGCACCACCCGCCTTCCTCGCCGCCGCGCGCGAACTCACCGATGGACGCCCGCTGGCCTACACCGACGCGCTGGGCACTGCGGCACTACGCGAAGCCATCGCGGGCTTCTACTCGACGCACTTCGGCGCCGAGGTCGATCCGGGTCAGGTCGCCGTCACCTCCGGTGCCTCCGCCGCGCTGCTGCTGACCTGCGCGGCGCTGATCGATCCCGGCGACGGAGTCATCATCGGGGACCCCTCCTACCCCTGCAACCGGCAGTTCGCGGAGAGCTTCGGCGCCGACGTCTCGTTGGTCCCGACCACCCCGGCCGGCCGCTTCCAGCTCACCGGAGAGCTCGTCGACGACGCGTGGACGGCGAACACCCGCGGCGTCATCGTCGCCTCACCGTCGAATCCGACCGGTACGTCGGTGCCCTACGCCGATCTCGTCGACCTCTGCGGCCGGGTGTCCGCACGCGGCGGGTGGAATCTCGTCGACGAGATCTACCTCGGACTCGCCGACCCGGGACCCGACGGTCACCCGCCACGCTCCGTACTCGCCACGCCCGGGAGCTTCCACGCGGACACCGTTGTCATCAACAGTTTTTCGAAGTACTTCGGTATGACCGGCTGGCGGTTGGGCTGGGCCATCCTGCCGCCGGATCTCGTCGAGGTCGCCGAGCGTCTGGCCCAGAACTTCTACGTCTGTCCACCCACGCCCGCGCAGCTGGCCGCACTGAGTTGCTTCACGCCGGAATCGCTCGCCGTCACCGAGGACCGCCGCCGCGAGTTGCGCAACCGGCGCCGCCTCGTCCTCGACGGACTCACCCGCATCGGGTTGCCCGTACCGGTGGAACCCGACGGCGCGTTTTACGTCTACGTGGATGTGTCGGGCTCGGGCCTCGGGTCGGCGGAGTTCTGCGATCAGGCGCTGGCCCGTGCGCATGTGGCACTCACGCCCGGTATGGACTTCGGGGTCGCCACCGCCGACGACCACATCCGGCTGTCGTATGCCGCGTCGACCGCCGAGCTCGCCGAGGCGCTCGATCGGCTGGAAGGTTTCGTTGCCGGCCTGCCCGGGTGAGCACCCCATTACGGTGAGGTCATGAGTACACCGAGCATCGATCCCGCCACGATCTCCGCCGCCGCGAACGAAGTGGTGGGCTCCGCGTCGGACGGCGGCCGGTTGCCGGGGGTGGTCGCCGGCATCACCACCGACACCGAGACCATCTACCTCGGCCATTCGGGTGTGCGTGCGCTCGACCGGGACCAGCCGATGACCGCCGACACGGTCTTCGCGATCTTCTCCACCACCAAGGCCATCACCGGCACCGCGGTGCTGCAACTGGTGGACCAGGGCCTGCTCGATCTGGCGGCCCCGGCCCGCGAGTACGTACCCGCGATCGCCGAACTCGAGGTCATCGACGGCTTCGCCGAGGACGGCACACCGCAGCTGCGGGCGCCGGCATCGGATATCACCACCCACCAACTCCTTACGCACACAGCCGGTTTCGGTTACGACTTCTTCAACGAGACCTACTGCCGCCTCGCCAGAGAGCACGGTCAGCCGGGCATCATCGAGGCGACGCGAGCGGCCCTGCGCACACCGCTGCTGTTCGATCCGGGCACACAGTGGGAGTACGGCAGCAACCTCGACTGGGCCGGGCAGGTGGTGGAGGCCGTCAGTGGGCAGCGTCTCGGCGACTACATGAGCGAGCACATTTTCAGCCCGCTCGGCATGTCCGACAGTTCGTTCGAGCTGTCCGCCGACACCCGGGACCGGCGCGCGACCATGCATCACCGACTGCCCGACGGCTCCCTCAAGCCGAATCATGCATGGGCTCTGCCGGCCGACCCCGAGGTCCACATGGGTGGTCACGGTCTGTACTCGACCGTCGGCGACTACCTGAAGTTCATGCGGATGTGGCTGTGCGACGGCACCTCCGACTCCGGTGAGCAGGTGCTGCGCGCGGAAACGGTCGCGATGGCCGAGCGCAATCACCTCGGCGATCTGCATGTGACGAAGCTGCCCGGCGTCATCCCGGCGATCTCCAACGACGCGGAGTTCTTCCCCGGACTGTCCAAGAGCTGGTCCTACACCTTCATGGTCAACGACGAGGACGCTCCGACCGGGCGTCCGGCCGGGTCCCTCGCCTGGGCCGGACTGGCCAATCTGTACTACTGGATCGATCGGCGCACCAAGATCGGTGGCTACTGGGCCACCCAACTGCTGCCGTTCGCCGACGCGGTGTCGCTGGGCGGTTACCTCGAGTTCGAGACGGCCGTTTACCGCGCCCTCGCCGGCTGAGTTCCCCGCTCAGGTGCCCGGAAGACGCTTACGCCACCGTTCGCTGCGGATGAGCAGTTCACCGCGTCCCGGCGCGTAGGCCACCACGTCGAGGCCGTGGCGCCCGACGGCCTCGACGACCGGCCCACCGACGTCACGCATCGATACGTCGTCGAAGGCCCCGAAGCTGAGCGGCAGCAGCCCCGGGGTTCCGGCGAGTTCGCTCGCCGATTCCTCGTCGAAGTACACGAACGCCCAGTGCCCCGGTACCCGTTCGGCCATGATCGCCTCGGCTGCGCACGCCCGGCAGCACCCGAAGTACATCCGGGTCACGAACCCCGACGCCGCCAGGTCGGCGAAGGCGCGGGTGAGTCGCTCATGATCGCCCGGCTGGTCCCAGGCCTCCTGATCGGCGAGATGCCGCAGCCACATGGTCTCGACCAGGTCATGTGCCGACTCCGCTTCCAGTCCACTGGACTCCAGCCAGTCCCGGACATCGGCCTCGATGTCGGCGCGGCCGAGGAATCCCGGGGCGAGTCGCCCCTCGATCAGCTCGCTGAGTTCCGCGCTCACTGCGTCTTCGTCTGTCTGCCCCATGGGGACCCCCTGTCCGTGGCGTGATGTGCCGTCACCCTCTGTCAATAGTCGGACGCACGCGGTCCCGTGTCGGTTCCACGCCGGTTCCGGTCGAGGAGATGACACCGCCGGCGGCGCCGGACTTGCCCGTCGTCTCACAGTGAGACGAATGTGTCGCACCTCACACGGTTGTATCAGTAGCGCCCCAGTCCCCCGGGCCGGTGCAACACCGGCTCACATCCCCAGGAGGCGCACCTTGAGCAGACAGAGCCTGACCAAGGCCCATGCGAAGATCACCGAACTGTCGTGGGAACCCACCTTCGCCACCCCGGCGACGCGGTTCGGTACCGACTACACCTTCGAGAAGGCCCCCAAGAAGGACCCTCTCAAGCAGATCATGCGGTCCTACTTCCCCATGGAGGAGGAGAAGGACAACCGCGTCTACGGCGCCATGGACGGTGCCATTCGCGGCAACATGTTCCGCCAGGTCCAGGAACGCTGGCTGGAATGGCAGAAACTGTTCCTGTCGATCATCCCGTTCCCGGAGATCTCGGCGGCGCGGGCGATGCCGATGGCCATCGACGCCGTACCCAACCCGGAGATCCACAACGGGCTGGCCGTACAGATGATCGACGAGGTTCGTCATTCGACGATCCAGATGAACCTCAAGAAGCTGTACATGAACAACTACATCGACCCGGCCGGCTTCGACATCACCGAGAAGGCTTTCGCCAACAACTACGCGGGCACCATCGGCCGGCAGTTCGGTGAGGGTTTCATCACCGGCGACGCCATCACCGCGGCCAACATCTATCTGACCGTGGTCGCCGAGACCGCCTTCACCAACACCCTGTTCGTCGCGATGCCCGACGAGGCCGCCGCCAACGGCGACTACCTGCTGCCGACCGTGTTCCACTCGGTCCAGTCCGACGAGTCGCGGCACATCTCCAACGGCTATTCGATCCTGCTGATGGCCCTGGCCGATGAGCGCAATCGTCCTCTGCTGGAACGGGATCTACGTTACGCATGGTGGAACAACCACTGCGTGGTGGACGCAGCCATCGGTACCTTCATCGAGTACGGTACCAAGGACCGCCGCAAGGACCGGGAGAGCTACGCGGAGATGTGGCGCCGGTGGATCTATGACGACTACTACCGCAGTTACCTTCTGCCGCTGGAGAAGTACGGCCTGGTCATCCCCCACGACCTCGTCGAGGAGGCATGGAACCGGCTGGTGAACAAGCACTATGTCCACGAGGTCGCCCGCTTCTTCGCCACCGGCTGGCCGGTCAACTACTGGCGCATCGACGCCATGACCGACACCGATTTCGAGTGGTTCGAGGAGAAGTATCCCGGCTGGTACAACAAGTTCGGACGTTGGTGGGAGAACTACAACCGGCTCGCCTACCCCGGCAAGAACAAGCCGATCGCCTTCGAGGACGTCGACTACGAGTATCCGCATCGCTGCTGGACCTGCATGGTGCCCTGCATCATCCGCGAGGACATGGTCACCGACAAGGTCGACGGCCAGTGGCGCACCTACTGCTCGGAAACCTGCGCCTGGACCGACAAGACGGCGTTCCGGCCCGAGTACGAGGGCCGCGAAACCCCGAACATGGGTCGTCTCACCGGTTTCCGCGAATGGGAGACCCTGCACCACGGCAAGGATCTCGCCGACATCATCAAGGATCTGGGCTACGTGCGCGATGACGGTGAAACCCTCATCCCGCAACCACATCTGGATCTGACCCCGGACAAGATGTGGAAGCTCTCCGACGTGCGGGGCATCCAGTTCAACAGCCCCAACATCCTGCTGAACGAGATGTCCGACGAGGACCGCAAAGCCCACATCGCCGCGTACATGGCGAACAAGAACGGCGCCGTCGCGGTCTGACTACTCGGTGACCGGTGGACGGCGCACCTCGCGCCGTCCACCGGTACCACCCACCCACTATCAGGAGATCTGAGTTGGCCGACACACACCGGATCAGCTTCGAACCCGTCGACATCGAGATGGAGGTCGACGAGGACGAGACCATCCTCGACGCCGCCTTCCGCCAGGGCATCCACCTGATGCACGGATGTCGGGAGGGGCGGTGCTCGGCGTGCAAGTCCTACATGCTCGACGGCGACGTGCAGATGGACGACTACTCGACCTTCGCCTGCAACGAGTCCGAGGAGGCCGAGGGGTACGTGCTGCTGTGCCGTACGTATGCCTACAGCGACTGCGAGATCGAGCTGCTCAACTTCGACGAGGACGAATTGCTCGGCGGCGCACCGATTCAGGACGTCACCACCCGCGTGGCGGCCATCGAGCCGATGACCGCCGACATCGTCTCGCTCACACTCGACGTCGTCGAACCGGAGACCATCGAATTCAAATCGGGTCAGTACGTCGACCTGTACATCCCGGGTACCGAGGAGAAGCGGTCGTTCTCGATCGCCACCACCCCGGCCACCCCGGACCGGCTCGAGTTCCTCATCAAGAAGTATCCCGGCGGATTGTTCGCCGGCATGCTGACCGACGGACTGTCGGTGGGTGACGAGATCAAGGTCAACGGCCCGTACGGCTCGTGCACCCTGCGCAGTGGTCACGTGCTGCCGATCGTCGCGATCGGCGGTGGGGCCGGCATGGCGCCGCTCCTGTCGCTGCTCCGGCACATCAGCGAGACGGGATTGCATCGGCCGGTCCGGTTCTACTACGGGGCGCGGCGCGCGAGCGATCTGTTCTATCTCGACGAGATCGCCACGCTCGGTGAGAAGATCGAGGACTTCACCTTCACCGCGTGCCTCTCGGACTCCACCGACGACGCCCCCGACGGAGTCACCGTGGCCGGCGGCAACGTCACCGACATCGTCAACGCCAACGAGGCGGACCTCGCCCGAACGGAGGTGTACTTCTGCGGTCCCCCACCCATGGTCGACGCGGCTCTCGCTCTCGCCGAACAACATTCGATTCCTCGAGACCAGATCTTCTACGACAAGTTCACCAGCCCGGCATTCGACTCCTGACCGAGATGATCTCGGCCGAGTCGGCCTGAACGACAGGAACGAAAGGTATGTCCGCACCAGCAGAACCCCGGGAGCGCAGTTTCCCGTCCATCGAGTTCACCGACGCCGAGGCCGGCGCGCGGGAGTTCCCGAGCAGCCGTAGCCGCAAGTACAACTACTACCAACCCGCCAAGAAGCGGGCCACGATGTACGAGGACGTGACCGTCGACGTCCAGCCCGATCCGGAACGCCATCTCACCCAGGGCTGGATCTACGGCTTCGGCGACGGCCCGGGTGGCTACCCCAAGGAGTGGACGGCTGCCCGGTCGGCCAACTGGCACGCCTTCCTCGATCCCAACGAGGAATGGGAACAGTCGATCTACCGCAACAATTCTGCGGTGGTCCATCAGGTGGATCTGAGTCTGCAGAACGCCAAGCGGGCACGGGCCTACGACGGGTGGAACTCCGCGTGGCTCAAGTTCATCGAGCGCAACCTGGGTGCCTGGATGCACGCCGAGAGCGGGCTGGGTCTGCACGTGTTCACCTCGATCCAGCGCTCGGCGCCGACCAACATGATCAACAACGCGGTCTGCGTCAACGCCGCCCACAAACTGCGCTTCGCACAGGATCTCGCGCTGTTCAACCTCGATCTAGCCGAGGCCGAGGAGGCCTTTGACGGATCGGCCCACAAGGAGGTGTGGCAGTCGGCACCGGAGTGGCAGCCCACCCGCGAGGCCACCGAGCGGCTGACCGCGATCGGCGACTGGTGCAAGTTGTTGTTCTGCACCAACATCGTCTACGAGCAGCTCGTCGGCTCACTGTTCCGTTCGGAGCTGGTGATGCAGGTGGCCGCCCGCAACGGCGACTACATCACGCCGAGCATCGTCGGCACCGGTGAATACGACTACGACCGTGATCTCAACTACTCGCGAGCACTGTTCCAGATGCTCGCACGTGACGAGAAGTACGGCGTCGACAACCGAAAGCTGTTCGCCGACTGGATGTCCGAGTGGGTTCCCCGCTGCCTGGATGCGGCTCACGGGCTGCAACCCATCTGGTCGCAACCGGCCGACAAGACCGTCACCTTCTCGTCGAGCCTGGACCACGCGAAGACCAAGTTCGCCGATGTACTGGCCGCCATCGATGTCGATATCCCAGAGGAGCTGAACAAGTGAGCACAATGCATTTCGGAGCAGACACCGAGTTCTCCAATATGTGCGGGGTGACCCTGATGAACACCCCCATCGGCCGGGTCGTGGCAAATGTGATGGGCGCCAAGGACGGTGTGGAACTCACCGAGTACCCGTCGATGATCCGCGTGGACGGTGTCAACCGTCTCGAATTCGACTACGACGAGCTGACCGACGCGCTCGGCCAGGAGTTCGACGGGTCGATCTTCGAGGAGATCAGCTCCACCCACTACGGCCGCATGGTCCACCTCGACGACCGCACGATCCTGTTCGCCAGCCCCGAGGACGCGGCAGAGTTCATCGGTTTCGACCTGACCGCCTCGTCCTGACACACTTCACCGCCGGGGTGCGGCTCCCCACCGCACCCCGGCGGTGACTCCACTTCACAGCCCAGAAGAGAGAGCGAGCCACCTGATGTACGAGAAGAACGGCGAAAAATACTTCATCGTCGATGCCCACGTCCACCTCTGGGACGGACGGGAATCCAATCACCGCAACATCCACGGCAAACAGTTCATCGACTGCTTCTACGACTACCACCGCAACCTCAGTCCCGAGGAAGAGGTCTGGGACTACGACACCTACTGCTACTACGGCGGTGAACGTCTCATGCGCGATCTCTTCGAGGATGGGCCCGCCGATCACGCCATTTTCCAGGCGACCATTCTGAAAGACTTCTACGTCAACGGATTCGCCCAGGTCGACGACTCGCTGAAACTGTGCCAGGACAATCCCGGCAAACTCACCTACAACCACGCCTACGATCCGCGCGACGGTGAGGACGGCCTGGAACAGCTGCGCCGCGACGCCGACACGATGGACCTCAAGGGGGTCAAGCTCTACACCGCCGAATGGCACGGCGACTCCCGCGGCTACAAGCTCGACGACCACTGGTCACGTCGCTACCTCGAGGAATGTATCGCCCTGGGCATCAAGAACATCCACGTGCACAAGGGACCGACCATCCGCCCGCTCGACCGCGATGCCTTCGACGTCGCCGACGTGGACAAGGTGGCCACCGACTACACCGATCTCAACTTCATCATCGAGCACGTGGGTCTGCCGCGACTGGAGGACTTCTGCTGGATCGCCACCCAGGAGTCCAACGTGTATGGCGGTCTGGCCGTGGCCATTCCGTTCATCCACACCCGGCCGCGCTACTTCGCCCAGATCATCGGTGAACTCCTGTACTGGATCGGCGAGGACAAGATCCTCTTCGCCAGCGACTACGCGCTGTGGACGCCGCAGTGGCTCATCGAGCGGTTCGTCGACTTCCAGATCCCGGAGGACATGACGGAGTACGCACCCATCACCACCGACCAGAAGCGAAAGATCCTGGGCCTCAACGCCGCAGCCCTCTATCCACACATCGAGGTGCCCGCCGAGCTCCGGATTCCCACCGACGCAGCCGATCCCGGAGTCGAGGTGGCGGCCGGCGCCAAGGACGCGGTGAACGCATGACCGTGGAACTCGTCCGCCAGACACCGGTGGTGTCCCCGGAATCGTTGTCCGTCGGCGCCGCGGTCATGGCCGCCCTGTCCACGGTCCGCGATCCCGAGCTCGACGAGCCGATCACCGACCTGCGTTTCGTGCGCTCGATCGAGATCGACGACACCGCCGTCAGTGTGCATCTGCGTCTGCCGACGTCGTTCTGCTCACCGAACTTCGCCTACCTGATGGCGTCGGACGCGCAGGACGCGCTCGAGGAGATCGACGGGATCGGTGAGGTCCACGTCCTACTCGACGATCATCACGACAGCGACAAGATCAACCGCGGTCTGGCCGCCGCGGCCGGTTACGTGGGGACCTTCGGCGTCGAGGCGGAGGAGAGTCTCGACGAGCTGCGGCGCACCTTCGCCCGCAAGGCGCATGTGGCGGCCATGGAGCGATGCCTGACCGGGTTGCTCCGCGACGGCACGGTGACCGAGGACCAGATCGGGCACGTGCTGCTGCGCGACCTGCCTGCCGGCCCCAACCGCTCCGCACTGTTGCGCCGCCGCGCCGACATCGGGCTGTCCCTGTGCCGCAACAGCCGGGTGCTGGTGGACGACGAGGGCCACCCCCTGCCCGACGACCAGGTACCGATGCGGTTGAGATTCGCCCGCTCCGTGCGGATCTCGATCGAAGGCAACGGGCATTTCTGCCGGGGCCTGCTGGCCACGCGGTACGCCGACGACCCCGACTGTGACGGCACCAGCGGTCCCACCGTCACCGATCTGAGAACTCTGAAGGAGACGCCATGAGAGCCGTCCAAGTGGTCGGATACCACGACAAACTGCAACTGAACGACATCCCGAAACCGGAGATCACCGGTCCGCTCGACGTCATCGTCCGGATAGGCGGGGCCGGGGTTTGCCGCACCGATCTGCACATCCTGGAAGGACAGTGGGCCGAGAAGTCCGGTGTCACACTGCCTTACACGATCGGGCACGAGAACGCCGGCTGGGTGGAGGCCATCGGTGATGCGGTCACCAACGTCACCGTCGGCGAGAAGGTGATCCTGCATCCGCTGATCACCTGCGGGCTGTGCCGGGCCTGCCGGGCCGGCGACGACGTCCACTGTGAGAACAGCCGATTCCCCGGGATCGACACCGACGGTGGATACGCCGAGTACCTCAAGACCACGGCGCGCAGCGTCGTCGGCATCGATGACTCGCTCGAACCCGCCGACGTAGCCGCTCTCGCCGACGCGGGTCTCACCGCCTACCACGCCGCCGCGAAGGTCGCGCGGATGACACGGCCCGGTGAGGTCTGTGTCATCATCGGCGCGGGCGGATTGGGACACATCGGAATTCAGGTACTCAAGGCGATCTCCGGGGTGACCCTCGTGGTCGTCGACCGCAATCCCGACGCGGTCGCACTCGCGGTGGATGTCGGCGCGGATCAGGGCATCGTCGCCGACGGTTCCCACGTCCAGCAGATCCTCGATCTCACCGGTGGTCACGGAGCCGAAGCCGTTCTCGACTTCGTCGGCGAGGGTGGGGCGACCGCCGAGGGAATCGCGATGCTGCGCCGTGCCGGCAACTACTTCGTCGTCGGCTACGGCGAGAACATCGACGTCCCGACCATCGACGTGATCTCCACCGAGATCAACTTCATCGGCAACCTGGTCGGTTCCTACAACGACCTCGGGGAACTGATGACGCTTGCCGCACAGGGAAAAGTGAAGCTGCACACCACCACCTACGCCCTCGACGACTTCCAACAGGCGCTCGACGATCTCGACGCCGGCCGGGTCAGGGGGCGCGCCATCCTCGTGCCCTGACCGCCACACAGCCCGAAATCCGCAAGAACACATGAGAGGTTGAAATCGATGGCCAAAGAGTTGCGCTACAACGCCGAAGCGCGGCTACGGCTGGAGCGGGGCGTCAACGCCCTCGCCGACGCCGTGAAGGTGACGCTGGGCCCCAAGGGCCGAAATGCGGTGCTGGAGAAGCTGACCGGACCGCCCACGATCACCAACGACGGTGTCACGATCGCCCGTGAGATCCAACTCCGGGACCCGTTTGCCAACATGGGCGCCCAGTTGGTCAAAGAAGTCGCGATGAAGACCAACGGGGTGGTCGGTGACGGCACCACCACCGCGACGGTGCTCGCGCAGGCCATGGTCCGCGAGGGTCTGCGTGCCGTGGAGCAGGGTGCCAACCCGATGCGGGTGCGCCGCGGCATCGAACGCGCGGTGGCCGCGGTGACCGACGCGCTGGCCGGCCAGGCCGTCCAGATCGGCGGGCGCGGCGACCTGGCCCGCATCGCGAGCCTCGCGGCCAGCGACGACGAGGTGATCGGCGAGGTGATCGCCACCGCCGTCGAACACGTCGGGAAGAACGGTGTGATCACCACCGAGGAGAGCGACACGCTCGGGCTGACCGTCGACGTGGTGGACGGCATCGAGTTCGATCACGGCTACACGTCGGGATACATGGTGACCAATCCCGAACGCATGGAAGCGGTTCTGGACAATCCGGTGGTCCTGCTGACCAACAAGAAGATCACCGCCGTCCAGGAGATCATGCCGGCCATCGAGTCGGCCAAACGCGCCGACCGGCCCCTGCTGGTCCTCGCCGAAGACGTCGACGGACCCGCACTGCAGTTGCTCGTCGGCGGCAACATGCACAAGACGATGCTCTCGGTGGTCGTGCGCGCGCCCGGCTTCGGGCATCGGCGGATCGCCGAACTCGAGGATCTCGCGGTCGCGCTCGGCGGTCACGTGGTCGCCAAGGACACCGGTATCGAACTGAGTGAGGTATCGGCCGAGCATCTCGGCACGTGTGACCGGGTGACGGTCACCGAGAACGAGACCACCATCGTCGGCGCCCACGGCGACCAGTCGCTCGTCGACGCCCGTGTGCAGCATCTGGAGGCCCAGCTGCAGCGGGCCCGGATCGATCACGATCGCGACAGTTTGGAGTTGCGGATCGCGCGGCTGACCGGCCGGGTCGCGGTGATCCGCGTAGGCGGCGTGACAAGCGTCGAACTGAAGGAACGGATGCTGCGGGTGGAGGATGCGCTGGCCGCCACCCGCGCCGCGGTCGAGGCCGGCATCGTCTCCGGCGGCGGCACCGCGCTGGCCCAGGCGCATCGTGCGCTCGAACCACTCGAGGCACTCGGCGACGAGGCCGTCGGCATCGACGTCGTCCGCCGGTCGCTGGCCGAACCACTGTTCTGGATCGCCACCAACGCCGGATTCGACGGCGACGAAGTGGTGAAGGTGGTGGCGGGTCTCCCGCTCGGACACGGATTCAACGCGCTGACCGGCGGATACGGCGACATGTTCGACGAGGGTGTCATCGACCCGTGCAAGGTCACCCGCGCCGCCCTGGAGAGTGCCGCCTCCATCGCCGCACTGCTGATCACCACCGAAACGGCAGTGGTCGAGGAGGTTTTGGGCAATCCGGGTGCGATACCCGCGCCCGCCGTCGGCGATCTCGCCGAAGGCATGATCCGTCCCTCCAACATCTACTGACCCGACCGGGCCGGCGGCGATCCGAGCTCCCCGGAGTTCACGGCGTTGATCGCCGCCGGCCCATCCCTACTCACGCAGGCATCCACCGGCAAATAGTGATGCCGGTTACACTCGGAGACACATGAGATTCCGGACACGATCACAAGGGGGTCCGCTGAATCGGTGAGATTGCAGCCCACAGCCCAGGCACAGCATTCGCCGCTCTATGTCGCGCGTGCGCGAGAACGCTTCCTCAGCGATGACGGTATCGACGACTCGGTCCGAGACACCATCTCCACGTCGTGGAAGCGGTCCCGCTCGTTCAACGTGCACGCCGATCGCCTCGAGCTTCCGTTCGTGCGCGAACCCAATCCGGACAGCTCACTCATGCGTGCTGCGCGTCCGATCCTCGACCAGCTCGCCGAGGACCTGTCCGCCGAGCCGGTCAGCATCATCCTGACCTCGCCGGACGGTGTGGTCCTGTCGCGTGCGACGGCTTCGCGGGAACTGCGCTCACGACTCGACGACGTGAGTCTGGCGCCCGGCTACAGCTACAACGAGCAGCATGCCGGCACCAACGGCATCGGCACCGCCCTCGAGGCGCAGCAACCGACGCTGGTCACCGGATCGGAGCACTACGCGGGCTGCCTGTCGCAGCTCTCCTGCGCCGGTGTGCCCATCCGCAATCCGTTCTCCGGTGGCGTCGTGGGCGCACTCGATCTGACCGGATGGGTCGACGATGGCGGTCCGCTACTGCTCTCACTGGCCAAATCTGCGACCGTCCAGATCGAACAGCAGATGCTCTCCCTGGCCAGCCAGCGTGAATCCCGGCTACTGTCCGCGTATCTCGCGACCTGTCGTCGGGCACCGCAGATGATGGTGCTCGCGATCGCCGCGGATGTGGTGCTGATGAACCGCAAACTCCGGCTCAGTATGGACCCGCTCGATCAGGTGGCGATGCTCGAGTACGCGGTCGACCACACCATGGACGCCGTCGGCGCTCGTCGCGTCAGCACCCTGCCCAGCGGCCGGGTGCTGCGATTGTCGCCGGTCGACGACCACTGGGACGACGCCGCCCAGATGGCCGTGTTCCATGTGCACCTGCTCGACGCCGAACCGTCGCGGCCGGCGCCGCGGAGTGATTCCACCGCACTGCCCGGGATCGTCGGGCGTAGTTCCTCGTGGCGGCTGTGCTGCGATCTGGTCGGCCGCTACGCCCGGGACGGCGAATGGGTGGCGGTCGCCGGGGAACCCGGGTCGGGCCGGACCGCACTGTTGCGCGGTGCTGCGGCACGACATCTACGGGGTGCCACACGGGTCTTCGACGCCGCCGATTTCGATGATCCCGACACGATGGAAACCCTTGCCGCCGAACTGGATCGGGACGAGTTCGGCATCGTGATACGCGACCTCGACCGTCTCGACGACGAGTTGGCCGCCGAGATCGCCGACCTGCTCCAGGGCCGGGAAGAGTACGGCTGGGTGGGGATCACGGTGAACACCGGCGATCTCGACCCGGGCCTGGGCGCCACGGTCCTCCCGTTCTTCGGGCACACCGTCGAGGTGCCCCCGCTACGCCACCGCATCGAAGATCTCCGGGAGTTGGTGCCGACGCTGCTGCGCCAGCTGACCCGGGGCCGGGAGCTGAGCGTATCGGCCGAGGCGATGCGCCAGCTGAGCAAGTACAGCTGGCCGGGCAACGTCGCCGAACTGCGCCAGACCCTTCGCGAAGTGGTGACCCATCAGCGATCCGGCATCATCACCGAACGCCAATTGCCACCCACCTGCCGCACCTCGAGCCGGCACACCCTCACCCGGATCGAGGCCCTCGAACGCGACGCCATCGTGCGGAGCCTCGACGAGAACGGCAACAACAGGATGGCCGCCGCCGAGGCTCTCGGCATCTCCCGCGCGACCATCTACCGCAAGATCAAGGAGTTCGGGATCGACATGTGACCCGGCCGGCCCCACCGGTTCACTCACGCCTTATGTCCTGCTGGTCGACCCGCACCAAGATTGCTGGTGAGCCGCCCCTATTGTGCTGGTTGCCCTCAGTCACCGGATGGGAGAGCGGTTCGGCCAGCGGAGAAGCGAGGCTCTCGGGGGACCGCGTTGGCTCGAAATCGCAGCGGTGGCTCACCGTACTCCTCGATGGCGTGGGCGATCCAGCCTGCGGTGCGGGCGATCGTGAAGAGTGCCTCGCCTGCGGCGACCGGCATGCCGGCGAGGAAACAGAGTGCCCCGAGTGCGAAATCGATGTTGGCGATGATTCCGGTGCGACGTTCCGCGGTCCGTCGCAGAGTGTGAATGCTCGATAGCGCAGCAGAATTCGCAAACTCGGCGTCCAGTAGGGCCAACAGCATCTTCCCCCGCGGATCGCCGTCCGGATACAAGGGGTGACCAAAGCCGGGCAGGTGCTCATGGGTCTCCAGAGCGCGAGCGATCGCACGCTCCGACCCGCGGTCGGCCGCATCGACCAGCATCGGATACACCAATGCGCTGGCCCCGGCATGAAGCGGTCCTGCCGTCGAGCCGAGGCCTGCCAGCACCACCGAGAACGGGTCCGCGCGCACCGACGCCGCCACCCGAGCTGCCATCGTCGACGACGCGAGCTCGTGGTCGGTGAGCAACACCAGCGCCGCGTTGACCGACGCGACAATTCCTTTGGTCGATAGTCGAGAAAGCAGACCGCCGCAGAGTACGCCCGCGAGACTACCGCTGATGGGTGCACCACCGGCCGGAAGATGCAGCCGGGGAACCCGGGTCGGCGGCCGATCCGCGGCAGCCACCACCATGGTCGCGATCACCGAACGCGCGCTCGTCGTGACTGCGGGGAGCGTGAGGTCCGCCCGGAACGGTTCGGCAGCTGCGGCCAGCACCACTGCCGCTCGCATGCGATCACGCGGATGTTCGAGGATGTCCGGGATGGTGACCGGGTAGGGCTGCCAACGGTTCTCGGGCTCCTCGTCGCCCGTCCAGAGCCACCCGGCGGTCTCCTCGAAAGAATGCGTGCGTGCCATCGCGCACGCATCCCGTCCTCGATAGCGAACACGCTGATCCGCGATGGTGGTCAGCCCCGTCTCGACGATCAGGTCGAGCGCCGACGGCCGGCTGGTGCGACGCGGACGCCCCCGGCGGGCCAGCTGCTCCACCTCGTCGCGGTCGAAAAGGCTGTTCCGAGAACCGGGCTGACGCGTCGCGGTGAGCACACCCCGACTCACGTAGGCATAGACGGTGTCGAGCTTGACGCCGAGCCTGGCAGCGGTCTCCCGGGCGGTCATTCTGGACATGACTTGATGATAATCAACCTTGATTTGCCGGTCGGCACATCACGATCATGGAGTCATGACACCGGTTGCGGATTCGATCAATGGAGCGGTCGAGGTACCGCGCGGACTCAAGGGCGTGGTGGTCGCCGACACCGCCGTCGGCGATGTGCGTGGGACCGAGGGCTTTTACCATTACCGGCAGTACTCGGCGGTGGAGCTGGCCACGACCCGTCCGTTCGAGGACGTCTGGCGGCTGATGATCGACAAGACGCTGCCGACGGACCTCGCCGAACGCGGCGCCTTCTGCGACGAGGTACGACCGCTACGCGCCATCCCCACGGCCACGGCGGGTGTCCTGCCCGCCATCGCCCGCGCGTCCGATCCGCTGACGGGGCTGCGCACCGCGCTGTCACTCGTCGGCGCCGAACGTGGCTTCCGGCCCGTCTACGACCTCGATCACACCGCCCGGCGGTCCGACGCCCTACTGACGGCGGCGGTGACACCGACCATCCTGACCTCGCTGTACCGCCTGCGCAACGGGCTCGACGCCGTGGCCCCCAGGGACGATCTGGACTACGCCGCCAACTACCTCTGGATGCTCACCGGCACCGAACCGGACCCCGGCCGGGCACGCGCGCTCGAGCACTACCTCGTCTCCACCGTCGATCACGGGTTCAACGCCTCGACCTTCACCGCGCGCGTGATCGCTTCGACCGGCGCCGATCTGAGCGCATGCATCGTCGGCGCCATCGGTGCCCTGAGCGGTCCGCTGCATGGCGGCGCCCCCTCTCGCGCATTGGATCTGCTCGACGAGATCGGTTCGATCGACAATGCCCGTCCGGTGGTGGTCCCGAAGGTGCAGCGCGGTGAGCGGATCATGGGATTCGGCCACCCCGTCTATGTCACCGACGATCCGCGGTCGATCATGCTCGGCGATGTCGCGCGGCACCTCGGCGGCGAGCTGGCGGATCTGGCGACCGGTGTGGAACGCACCGTGGTCGACGTCCTCGCCGAACTCAAGCCCGGCCGCCACCTCTACGCCAATGTCGAGTATTACGCGGCGGTGGTGATGTCGTTGTGCGGCGTACCGCGGGAGATGTTCACCCCGACCTTCGCCTCGAGCCGGGTCATCGGCTGGACGGCCAACGTTCTGGAACAGGCCGAGGACTCCAAGATCATCCGCCCCAGCGCACGCTACGTCGGACCACCGCCACCGCAACCGGTATCTGAACTGCCCTGATCCCGCTGCAGCGATGGGACCGCTGGGCACCGCCTCGGGTAGTACTGTCTAACCGTGCGATTCGTAGATGAACGCGCCGCCGTCGTCGCGGCCGCCCACCGGCTGGCGGCCCGGGGGCTCACCCACGGTACCGGCGGCAACGCGTCGGTCCGGGCGGGTGACCTCGTGGTGTTGACACCGTCCGGTTGTTACCTCGACACGGTCACCGCCGAGGACCTCGTCGTCGTCGACCTCGACGGAACCGTCGCCGAGGAAACCGAACAAGTGCCGACCTCGGAGTTGCGCATCCACCTCGACGTCTATCGCACCACGACGGCCCGTGCCGTGGTCCACGCCCATCCGATCGCATCGATCGCGGTGTCCAACACCAACGACGAACTGCCGGTGGTGCATTACACCGCGGCGATGATCGGCGGCACCGTCCGCGTGGCGCCGTATGCGGTGTTCGGTAGCCAGGAACTCAGCGACAGCGTCGCCGCCGCCCTACGCGATCGGACGGTCGCGCTCATGCGCAATCACGGATCCGTCGCCTACGGCGATGACATCGAATCTGCTTGCGACCGAATCGAACTCGTCGATTGGCTGGCACAGATCCACCTTCAGGCACCGGGCGGTTCGGTTCTCGACGACGCACAGGTCGGCGACGTCATCATGACCGCCGCCCGGCGACACTACTCACCATTTCGGAGTGCTACATGAGAGTAATCACCTTCGGGGCGCATGTCCTCGATGTCCTCGCCCAGCCGGTCGACGCCATCCCGGAGGGACAGGGGGCGACGCTGGTGCAGCACATGCGGATGTCGGCCGCCGGCCCCGCGGGTGGCACCGCCATCACGCTGGCCAAACTCGGGGTCGAGGTGTACACCGCCGGCGCGATCGGCGACGACGAGGCCGCCGACGTCCTGATCACCGCGCTCAACCGCCACGGCGTGGTGACCGACGACCTTGTGCGCGTTGATCTTCCGACGTCGATGAGCATGCTCCCGATACGCAGCAACGGTGATCGTCCCGCCATCCACATGCCCGGCGCCAATCTCGCCTACCCGCTTGATCGGGCTCCGCTCGAATTGTTCACCGGCGCAGACCATCTCCACCTCGGTGCACCCGAGCTGCTCAATCCACCCGAACTCGCACCACTACTCGCCGACGTCCGCGACACCGGCACCACGATCTCCGCGGACATCCTCGCCGATGGGGATCCCGGGGCGCTCGCCTGGCTCGAACCCGTTCTGCCACACCTGGATTACCTCCTACCCAACGACGAGCAGGTGCGCGGGCTCACCGGGCGCACCGACCTGATCGACGCCTGCCGCGCACTCATCGACACCGGCGTCACCTGTGTGGCCGTCACCGCCGGCGCCGACGGTGCGCACGTGGTCACCGCCGACGACGCCGAGCACGCCCCCGCAACGCCGGTGACCGTCGTAGACACCAGCGGATGCGGCGACGCCTTCTCAGCCGGCTTCATCGCCGCACGTGGCCACGACCTGCCGCTGCTGGAGTCGGCCCGGGTGGGATGCGCGGTGGCCGGCATCGTCGCCACCGGATTGGGCAGTGACCACGGCGATTTCACGTGGGGATCGATCACCGGAGGCTGACCGCACCTCCGCCGAACCGGCGGCATCCCAGAGTTGTGGGGTGCGGGGTCCCCAGCGTTCTGGTGACGATTCTCCCCGCACCCGGGGGATGGTGAACCTACCGCCCGCTCAACCATTCTCGTACCCGAGCACCCTCGAGCACGGGAGAGAAACAATCATGTCACTGACCACGGATCACGCAGCCTTCGCGAACTTCGACGACCTCGTCACGGCTGTCGGAGGACCGGTCCTCACACCCACCGACGCCGCATTCGGGGCAGAGCTCACCGGCTTCAATCTGGCCCGCACGCCCGCATCCGGGATCGTTGTCGGCGCCACCTGTGCCGGCGACGTCGCAGCAGCCATCCGATACGCGCGTGCCAACGGCTTGCGGATCGGCGTTCGTGCGACGGGCCACGGTCCGATCGTCGAGGGCGGCGGGCACCTCACGATCACCACGTCCCGGATGGACGACGTCACGGTCGACGCGGTCCGTCGGACGGCTCGCGTCGGCGCCGGCGTCCGATGGGCCGAACTGGTGGCGGCGACCGCACCACATGGGTTGACCGGACTCGTCGGGTCGTCGTCGGGTGTCGGGGTCGTCGGTTACACGCTCGGCGGTGGACTCAGCCCACTCGGACGCGAGTTCGGTTATGCCGCCGACCACGTCCGCTCGATCGAGCTCGTGACCGCGGACGGCATCATCACGACAGTCGACGCGGGGGCCGGTTCCGACCTTTTCTGGGCCCTGCTCGGGGGACGGGACGGACTGGGCATCGTGACCGCCATCGAGTTCGATCTGTTCCCACTCGCCACCGTGTACGGCGGCGGTATCTTCTTCGCCGGCGCCGCGGCCCACGACGTCCTGCACGCCTGGGGCCGCTGGGCACCGGATCTGCCCGACGAGGCCGGCACGTCGGTGGCCATCCTGCGGCTGCCGCCGGACCCCGCTCTGCCCCCGCCGCTGCAGGGACAGATCGCCGTCCACGTCCGGTTCACCTACACCGGCGCCGCAGCGACCGGCGAGTCGCTGTTGCGGCCGATGCGCGACGCGGGGCCCGTCCTGCTCGAGAACGTCGCGGTGCTGCCCGTCCCCGCTCTGGACGCGGTGCACATGGACCCGCCCGGGCCGATGCCCTCTGACGAACGCGGCGTCGGGTTGAGTGAGTTCTCCGCAGCAGCGGCCGACGCACTGCTCGCGGCTGCCGGACCCGCCGTACCCAGCCCGTTGGCGATCGTCGAGCTTCGCCTGCTCGGCGGCAAACTGCGCGATCCCCAACGACTTCCGAATGCCGTCGCCGGCCGGTCCGCGGCCTACAGCCTGCTGGCCATCGGGGTACCCGCAGGCCCGCTGGGTGATCAGCTCGATCACCACCTGGCTGCGGTCGTCGGCGCGGTCGCTCCGTGGGCGATCGCCGGCCCGCTCAACATGTCCGGACCACGATCGGCGATGCCCAGCGACCTCTGGCCGGCCGACGAACGCAGGCGTCTCGACGAGGTCCGCCGACGTCATGACCCCAGCGGTGTCCTCTCGCCGATCGACCCCAACAATCTGGGATAGACATAATCCCAGCACAACCCCACAATTGGTCAATGGCATCGAGTCTGACAGCCGAGCGTGTGCGCCGCGACATCGACGTGGTGGCCCACGCCGGCCTCGGGCTCGATGATTTCTTCGCCGAATCGGTGACGTCGATCAGTCGTGCCGTCCCCAACGACGCGGTGTGCATCGCCAGTCTGGACCCGGGTTCGCTGATCCTCACCGGTGCCCGCAAGTACGGCTCACTGCTCGGCCAGGACACCCGCGATCCCGATTGGGGACTCCTCGAGTACGGCAGCGTCGAAGAGTCGTCGTTTCGCGAGATGGCCACCGCCGGGATCGACGCCGTCGGACTCAGCGCCCTCACCCACGGTGATCCACGACGCTCGACGCGCATGGACGAACTCATGATCCCGACGTTCTCCTTCCACGACGAGGCGCGGGTGTTGTTACGCGACGGCCGGGGGGTCTGGGGCGGGATCTCGTTGTTCCGCAGTGGTTCCGGATGCCGTCCGTTCGACGACGACGAGATCGGTTTCCTCGCATCACTCTCGCGGACAATGGCCCACGGTGTTCGTGCGGGGTTGCTCAGTGCGGTCGTGGCCGAACCGCAGACCACCATCACCGGGCCCGCCGTCATCATCGTCGACCGCACCGATCGGATCGTGCAGATGAGCGCGGGCAGCCAGGAACGGATCGACGAGCTCAAGGCGGGCACCAACAGTGGCGCAGCCGTCAATCCGATATACGGATTGATCGGTGCCGCACGGCGTTACGGCCGTGGTGAGTCGAGTGTTCCACCGCGTCTGCGTGTTCGCGGTGCGTCGGGCATGTGGCTGGTCATCCACGCGTCGCCGCTCTCGTCGACCGACGGTCGTGTCGGCGAGGTGGTGGTCACCATCGAGGAGGCGCGTCCGCCGGACATCGTGCCGATCGTGGTGGATGCCTTCGGGCTGACCGCCCGCGAACGCGACGTCACGCAGATGGTGCTGCAGGGAGTGGCCACCAAGGACATCGCCGCCACCCTGCACGTGTCCGCGTACACCGTGCAGGATCACCTCAAGTCGATCTTCGCCAAGGCCGGTGTGCGGAGCCGCCGCGAACTCATCGCCCGGGTCTATTTCGACCAGTACGCGCCGCGGATCAATCAGCCTCTCGGCCCGTCGGGGACGTTCCTGGAGTGACCAGCCGCAGCGCGAGGCCCGCGTAGAGCGCACCGAGCGCCTGCGGGTCACGGTGCGTCCGGGACGGGAACCAGCGGCAGACGTCGACGCACAGCGACGAGATCGCGAGCACCACGTCGTCGACCGACTCCACGTCGAACTCACCGGTGTCCTCGCCGAGGCGAACGATCCGCGCGAGTACCTCGGTGGTGTCCCGGCGGATGCGGGCGATGGCCGCGTAGTGGGGCCGGGTGAGCCCGTGCAACTCGTACTGGACGACCTTGGCGAGGTCATGATGCTCGGCCTGCCACACCGTGAAGGCCGACACCACCGCCGCCAACCGTTCGGCGGCGCTGCGGTCCTCGTCGTCGACCGACCGCAGGGTGGTGAGCACGCCGCGGTGCCCCTCCTCGGCGATCGCGTAGAGGAGCTCTTCCTTGGAGCCGTAGTGCGGGTACATGGCCGCCGCACTCATGTTGAGCCGCTTGGCGATCTGCCGGGTCGAGGTGGCCCCGTACCCCACCTCTGCGAACGACGCGATGGCCGCACGCCGAATGCGCGCGGCGGCGACTGATTCCCGACGACGATCAGTGGGCATTGACCTCGATCACCTCCTCCGGCATTATAAGCAAGCGCTTAGGAAATGAGCGAGTGCTTATTACCGACGTCTCGACCTGAGGAGTGTCATGGCCGCACCGATGTCCAAGCGTGATCTCGAGTTCCTGCTTTACGAGTGGCTCGACGTCGAGGCCCTGACCACCCGCGAACGCTTCGCCGAACACTCCCGCGAGACCTTCGACGCCGTCCTCGAACTCAGTGCCGACCTGGCCGTCAAGCGCTTCGCCCCGGCGAACAAGGCGGGTGACCAGAACGAACCGTACGTCGGCGATGACGGCCGGGTGGTCCTGCCCGCCGAGATCGGCGCCGGCATCGACGAGTTCCGCAAGGCAGGGCTGCTGGCCGGCTCCTTTGACGCCGATCTCGGCGGCATGCAGCTGCCGACAGTGGTCAGTCGCGCATCATCGGCGTGGTTCCAGGCCGCCAACGCCGCCATGAGCTCATATGCGTTCCTCACCGTCGGCAACGCCAACCTGCTCGCCACCTACGGCACCCCCGAACAGATCGACACCTGGGTCCGGCCGGTGGTCGAGGGCCGATTCTTCGGCACCATGTGCCTGTCCGAACCCCAGGCCGGGTCATCGCTGGCCGACATCACCACCAAAGCCGTCCCGGCCGACGACGGCACCTACCGGATCACCGGCACCAAGATGTGGATCTCGGCGGGCGAACACGAACTGACCGAGAACATCGTGCACCTCGTGCTGGCCAAGGCCCCCGGCGGCGGGCCCGGCGTCAAGGGCATCTCGCTGTTCGTCGTCCCCAAGTACCTCGCCGACGGCACCCGAAACGACGTCGCCCTCGTCGGACTCAACCACAAGATGGGCAACCGCGCGACCACCAACACCCTGCTCAACTTCGGCGACGGAACCCACTCCCCCACAACCGTTCCCGGCGCTGTTGGTTATCTCGTCGGCGAGGAGCACAAAGGCCTCTCCTACATGTTCCACATGATGAACGAGGCCCGCATCGGCGTCGGATTCCTGGCCACCGCACTGGGTTACGCCGGTTACCAGGCATCGCTGGAGTACGCCCGCGTTCGCACCCAGGGCCGGCCGATCACCGCGAAGGACCCGTCGAGCAAGCCGGTCCCGATCATCGAGCACGCCGACGTCAAACGGATGCTGCTGGCCCAGAAGTCCTATGTGGAAGGCGCTCTGGCGCTGGGGCTTTACTGCAGCAAACTCGTCGACATCGAGGCGACCACCGACGGCGACGAACGCGCACGCACCACACTGCTTCTCGACGTGTTGACCCCGATCGCGAAGAGCTGGCCGTCGCAGTGGTGCCTGGAGGCCAACAGCCTCGCGATCCAGGTCCACGGCGGGTACGGATACACCAAGGAATTCGACGTCGAGCAGTACTATCGCGACAATCGTCTCAACCCTATTCACGAAGGGACACACGGCATCCAGGCGCTCGACCTCCTCGGGCGCAAGGTTGTCATGAGTGGCGGAAAGGGCCTGGCGCTGCTGGCCGAGACGATCGGTGCGACCATCGAGCGAGCCGAATCCGTCGAGGCGGCAACCGAATACGCGGCCGCACTGCGCACCGCCCTCGACCGACTGGTGGCCGTGACCGCCCAGGTCTGGTCGGCCGGCGACCCCGCCGTGTCCCTGGCCAACGCCACTGCCTATCTCGAAGCCGCCGGGCACATCGTGCTCGCCTGGGTCTGGCTCGAACAGTTACTCGCCGCCAACGGCAAGACCGGAGATTTCTACGACGGCAAACGCGCAGCAGGCCGGTACTTCTATCGTTACGAACTACCCAAGACCACGCCGCAATTCGATCTGCTGGCCGCGCTCGACCGCACCACACTGGACACCGACCCGGCTTGGCTCTGAGCCGGCACCTGACCTGACCCGATCTGACCCAATCTGATCTGACGAGGAGATCACCATGCCCGTTCTCGACCTGTTCGACTGCACCGGAAAAGTCGTCATCGTCACCGGCGCCTCGTCGGGGCTCGGGGTGTCGTTCGCCCGCGGCTTCGCCGAAGCCGGCGCTGACGTCGTGCTCGCCGCCCGGCGCGCCGACAAGCTCGCCGACACCGCAGCGATGGTGGAGGGCCTGGGACGCAAGTCGTTGGTCGTTCCCGCCGACGTCGCCGATCCCGCACGGTGCCAGGCCGTCGTCGACGCCGCGATGGACGCCTTCGGCCACGTCGACGTGCTGATCAACAACGCCGGTGTGGGCACCGCCTTCCCCGCCACCCGCGAGACACCCGAGCAGTTCCGCACGGTCATCGACGTCAACCTCAACGGCTCCTACTGGATGGCGCAGGCCTGCGGGCGGGTGATGCAGCCGGGCAGCGCGATCATCAACATCTCCAGCATCCTCGGCATCACCACCGCCGGACTTCCGCAGGCCGCCTACGCATCAAGCAAGGCCGGCGTCATCGGCCTCACCCGCGACCTCGCCCAACAATGGGGTTCACGCAAGGGCA
The DNA here is from genome assembly GCF_000024785.1 of Gordonia bronchialis DSM 43247. Classification (NCBI taxonomy): domain Bacteria; kingdom Bacillati; phylum Actinomycetota; class Actinomycetes; order Mycobacteriales; family Gordoniaceae; genus Gordonia; species Gordonia bronchialis. Next base: position 3,793,527 of record NC_013441.1, read on the forward strand.
TCCGCGTCAACGCCATCGCCCCCGGATTCTTCGAGAGCGAGATGACCGACACCTACCAGGACGGCTACCTCGACAGCCAGCTCCCGCGCGTGGTGCTCGGCCGTACGGGCCGCGGCGAGGAAATCGCAGCCACCGCGATCTGGCTGGCCACCCCCGCTTCCGGCTACGTCACCGGCCAGACCGTCGCCGTCGACGGCGGCGTGACCATCACCTGATCGGCGAATCCGGTTTCCGACCCTGGACGACCGGAAGACCTGGATTATCAGGAAATGAACAGCCCTTTCGAAAAAGGTCTCGCAACCTACCCACCGGTGTCGGCCGCGCGTAACGTCGCGCTTGTCGGGATTCAGTCGCGAAGGAGGCCTGTGCGGTGTGTCTCGCCGTCCACCACATCGATTCCGCGAGTATCCGATGACCCTCACGGAGACCGATTGCACCGCACCCGTCGCCTCTATCCCGCAACCACCTCTCGACCTGCATCGCCTCGAGCAGTTCGTCGCCGTCGTCGAAACCGGGTCGCTCACCGATGCCGCCGTCCGACTCAGCGTCAGTCAGCAGGCACTGTCCGTTGCGATCCGCGCCCTCGAAAAGCAGGTGGGCGTCACCCTGTTCATCCGCGGCAAGGGAATGCGACCATCACCGGCCCGCCTGCACCTGTACGAGTCCGCCCAGATCCTCCTCGCCGCGGCCAGAAGGATGGTGCCGGAGTTGCGCGCCATCGGCGAGGCGCATACCGAACGGCTCCGCGTCGGCTATACCCCGTCTGTGTCCTCCATCGATGTCCTCGAGACGATCGGCAATCGGGTGCCGGCGACTGCACACCTGCAGGCGGAACGACTGTTCCACCGCACGTTGCGTGACCGGCTCCTCGCCGGCGAGATCGACATCGCGCTGCGGCGCGGCGGCGGCACTCCCCGTGGCCTGGGCAATGCCGTCGTCCGCTTCGATCGGCTCAACGTCGCAGTACGTACCGAACACGCAGAGTCCATCCGGAATCGACTGCGGCCCATCTCCGATCCGGTACAGCTGACCGATCTCGCCAGGCTCTCACTGATTCTGTGGGCTCCGGAATCACGGTCGAGGTACTCGACGTTTCTACTCGCACAATGCCGTCGCCTCGGCTTCGAGCCGACGGCCACGGTGAGTCGCTTCCAGGGCGTAGATCTCGTGGCGGCGCCGTTGGCCGTCGATCGGGGCTTCGCATTGGTCACCACGAAACCTGGAAGCCATCTGGACGGCCGGATCACCGTGATGCCGCTGCGCGAGGAAATCCTGGCACCACTGCAGGCGCTGTGGCTCCCGACGGAGGAGTCCGGTCTGGTCGGCGAGGTCGTCCGATCCATCAGCGGAGCCACCACGGACCCGGCGCTTTCCGACGCCGGCTGACCTCGACAGCGTGAACCTGGCGTCGGATCAGCGGTTTTCGGCGCGATAGGCGCTCGGCGAACACCCCACCCGCTGTTTGAAGGTGTTCGCGAAGTGACTGGAGCTGGAGAATCCGGCGACCGCACTGATCTCGGTCATCGTCAGCGCGGTCGAGGCGAGCAACCACTTGGCTTTTCGGATACGCAGATCGAGGACGAACTGATGCGGTGTGGTGTGGAACGCGCCGCTGAAGGCCCGCCGGAACGCGGACACCGACATTCCCACCAGGCCGGCAAGCGCGGGGAGCCACCGGGCCCAGCTTCTGAAACCCTGCGATCACCTCCGGATCCTGCAGTTCCATCCAGGCGATCACGTCCTGGTAGGTCGCACAGATCGTTTCCGGGTTCCCACAGACCTTGCGCATGAAGTCCCATGTCGCAGGATTGAACGCGTTGTTGTTCCAGTCATTGAAGTGGATGCGGTCAAGAATCTGCTGCACACGCACGGCGGCGGAACCATGTCGTGGATGACCACCTGGGACAACAACCAGTATCTGTTCGACACGGCGGACACGCCGACCAGTGTGGTCACCTATCAGCGGCATGCCGGCGTGCTCCTGGCCTTGACCGACCCGGTGTGTGCGCCGGATAGGCTTCGCGACGCGGCGCAGGGCTTCACCGGGTTCGCCGAATCGAGCGGTCTGGTGCCATGCTGGTTCTCCATCGGTAACGAGACGGCCGCCGTCGCCCGCGAAATGGGTTGGTGCACAGTACAGATCGCCGAGGATTCGATCGTCGACCTGCCGAACCTGCAGTTCAAGGGCAAGAGCTGGCAGCATGTGCGGACCGCGCTGAACAAGGCGAAGAAGGAGCAACTGACACATCGGCTCACCCATCTGTCAGAAGAGCCGTTCGCGGTACGCGCTCAGGTCCAGGCGATCTCAGAAGAATGGGTCGGCGACAAGGGTCTGCCCGAGATGGGATTCACGCTCGGCGGTGTAGACGAGGCACTCGACCCGGAAGTGAAGGTGTCGTTGGCCATCGACGCCGAGGGCAGCGTTCATGGCGTGTTGTCCTGGCTGCCGGTGTATGGTGCGGGCGGTGTGGTGCGCGGCTGGACGCTGGACGTGATGCGCCGCCGCACAGGCGGTTTCGGACCGGTGATCGAGTTCCTACTGGCATCGGCGTTCACTGCCTTCAAGAATGAGGGCGTCGAATTCGTCTCGTTGTCCGGCGCGCCGCTGGCGTCGTCGGACGCAAACGCGGATCGCACCGCGACCGACCGGCTGCTGGACATGCTCGGTGCGGCCATGGAGCCGTTCTACGGGTTCCGTTCGCTGCACGCCTTCAAAAGGAAGTTCAGTCCCCGGTACGAGAGCGTCTATCTCGCATACCGCGACGAGGGCGACCTACCGCGCATCGGGATCGCGATCTCCCGCGCCTATTTGCGCGACGCCACCCCGAGTCAGCTCACCCGGCTGGCGATGAGCCGCGACGGGGGCGGACGGTCCTGAATCGTCGTATTCCGCTACGAACCGAAGCAGATCAATGAACTGGTTTCTCGACCTGTCCCTCGTCGACGGCTGGCTGCTGCCGACGCTCGTCGCCCTCGGTCTGCTCGCCATGATCTGGCTGGTGTCGGTCTGGTCGCGACGTTTCCTCGTCCTGGTGGTACCGACTGTCGCGGCGGTCAGTGTTCTCGCAGTTCTCCTGGCACACTGGATCATCGATGGCGCACTGAAGATCTTCCCGGAGCCGGTGCCGACCATGATCTATGTCTGGTCGGGGGTGATTCTGTTCGGCGTCCTCCTGGCGATCGTCCGGATCATCGCGCCGCGCCCGGCGGGTGCCACCGCCTCACTGACCGGCCGGATCATCTCGGCTGTCGCCATGGTCGCCGTGATCGCGGCGGGGATGGCGCAGATCAACGCCGTGACCGGAAAGTATCCGACCATCCGGACGCTGGTCGGTGCTCAGCACGTGGAAACCACGGATCTTCCCGCGCGGCAGGGTTCGCACGCGGTTCGGCTGGAGAAGTGGCGCGCACCGTCGGGTCTGCCCGAGCACGGCCGGGTCGCCACCGTTCCGATTCCGGCCACCGCGTCCGGTTTCACGGCTCGCCCCGCCAAGGTGTATCTGCCGCCTGCATACTTCGCGGCGCAGCGGCCAGTGCTACCGGTGATCGTGTTGATCGCCGGGCAGCCAGGCTCGCCGGACGACTGGCTGCTCAGCGCCGGCATTGCCGACACTCTCGATGAGTTCGCGGCACGCCATCACGGCGTCACCCCCATCGTGATCGCCGCTGACGGTACCGGAACGGAGCTGGGCAACCCACTGTGCATGGATTCGCGGCTCGGTAATGTCGACACCTACCTGTCGACCCATCTGGCCGAGTGGGCCAGAAACAGTCTGGATGCGGAGACAGACCGGAAGAAGTGGGCGGTGGGTGGGCTGTCGTGCGGCGGAACGTGCGCGTTGCAGCTGGTGACCAACCATCCGGACATGTACTCGGTCTTCCTCAACATGTCCGGCCAATGGGAGCCGACGCTGGGTGACCGGAACCGGACCGTGAGCGCCGCCTTCGGCGGGAACGCAGCCGCGTTCACCGCGGTCAACCCCGTCGACCTCATGCGTACCCGGAAGTACCCGGACGTTGCCGGGGTCTTCCTCGTCGGCGCCGACGACCACGCTTACCGCCCCGGCCTGGAGCGCGTCTATCGGGTCGCCAACGAGTCCGGGATGAACGTCCGCTTCGACACCATTCCCGGTGGCCACGATTTCACCTTGTGGGACAAGGGTTTCCGCAAGGAGCTGCCGTGGCTCGCACAGCGGATCGGTATCGGGTGAGCGCCACTCATCCGGATCCGGCGCGCTGCCGGAGCAGACTGCTGCGGCCCCATCCGCCCCTGGTCTAGACTCGACGACGTGCCGTCCTTCAGCCCCCTGGAATGGCCGGTCGTTCGACAGCTGCGCTCCGGCGACGTGTTCGGGCGCGGTCCGGCCGTGACCTCGAAGCACACGCGTGCCGTCGAGCCACGTACCGCCACCGCCGATCGGATCGTGCAGAGCGTCTGTCCGTTCTGCGCGGTCGGATGCGGCCAGAAGGTCTTCGTCAAGGACGGACGCGTCACCCAGATCGAGGGCGACCCCGACTCACCGATCTCGCGCGGCCGACTCTGCCCGAAGGGTGCTTCCAGCGAGCAGCTGGTCAACAACCCGATGCGGCAGACCACGATTCGTTATCGACCGCCCTACGCCACCGACTGGCAGGATCTCGATCTGGACACCGCGATCGACATGATCGCCGACCGCTTCGTGGAATCCCGCGCCAACACCTGGCAGGAACGCGACGAGCAGGGTCGTATCCTGCGCCGAACCATGGGCATCGCGTCGCTCGGGGGCGCAACCCTCGACAACGAAGAGAACTACCTCATCAAGAAGCTCTTCACCGCGGCCGGCGCGATCCAGATCGAGAACCAGGCCCGGATATGACACTCCGCCACGGTTCCCAGTCTGGGGGCCTCGTTCGGACGCGGCGGCGCAACGCAACCACTACAGGACATGGCCAACGCCGATTGCATCGTGCTCATCGGCGGCAACATGGCCGAAGCACACCCGGTGGGTTTCCAGTGGGTGGCCGAGGCCAAGGCGCGCGGCGCACGGGTGATCCATGTCGATCCGCGGTTCACCCGGACCTCGGCGGTCGCCGACAAACACATCGCGATCCGCGCCGGTTCTGACGTGGTTCTGCTCGGCGGACTGATCAACTATGCGATCACCCACGAGCGCTACTTCCATGACTACGTGGTGGCCTATACCAACGCGGCGACGCTGATCAGTGAGGATTACCGCGACACCGAGGACCTGGGCGGACTGTTCTCCGGCTTCGACCCGGAAACCGGGCAATACGATCCGTCGACGTGGGCGTACGACGACCCATCGGACGACGCGGCCGGTGAGCAGGGCGGCGAGCACGGGGCGAGCGCATCGGACCGTGCTGCCGGCGACGAACACGGTTCGGGCGGACCGTCTCTGGGCCACGCACGGGTCCGGCGCGACGATACCCTGCAGCATCCGCGGACCGTGTTCCAAATCCTCAAACGGCATTTCGCGCGGTACACGCCCGAGATGGTCCGCGACATGTGCGGCATCTCCGTCGACGAATTCGACTATCTCGCGCGGTCGATCGTCGACAACTCGGGACGCGAACGGACGACCTGCTTCGGGTACGCGACGGGATGGACGCAGCACACCCTGGGCGCCCAGTTCATCCGTACCGCCGCGGTCCTGCAATTGTTGCTGGGCAACGTCGGGCGCCCCGGCAGCGGCATCATGGCGTTGCGCGGGCACGCGAGCATCCAGGGGTCGACGGACATCCCGACGCTGTTCAATCTGCTTCCCGGCTACCTGCCCATGCCGTCAGTCGGGCGACACGACACCTTCCCCGACTACCTCGACGCGATCGCGTCGAAGAAGCAGAAGGGCTACTGGGCCTACGCCGACACCTACGTCGTGAGCCTGCTCAAGGCCTGGTTCGGCGATGCCGCAACCGCCGAGAACGACTGGTGCTTCGACCATCTGCCGCGACTCACCGGACCGGCGGGTACCTACCAGACCACGGTGGCCATGCTCGCCGACGAGGTCGAGGGATACTTCGTCCTCGGCCAGAATCCGGCCGTCGGCTCGGCCAATGGCCGTCAGCAACGGCTGGCGATGTCGCACCTGAAGTGGATGGTCGTCCGGGATCTCAACATGATCGAATCCGCGACATGGTGGAAGGAGGGCCCGGAGATCGATTCCGGCGAACTGCGCACCACCGACATCGGCACCGAGGTGTTCTTCCTGCCCGCAGCGACGCACGTGGAGAAGGCCGGGTCGTTCACCCAGACCCAGCGGATGGTCCAGTGGCGTCACCAGGCCGTCCGACCACCGGGTCAGGCGCAGAGCGAACTCGACTTCTTCTTCGAACTCGGCAAGCGAATCCGGGCGCGGCTCAAGGACTCCGACGATCCACGCGACCGTCCGCTGCTGGATCTCACCTGGGACTATCCGCTCGACGAGCACGGCAACCCCGAGCCCGAGTCCGTTCTGTCGGAGATCAACGGCTACTACGTGTCCGGACCTGACGCCGGCAAGAACCTGACTGCCTATGGCGAGATGCGGGCCGACGGCTCGACGGCCGGCGGGTGCTGGATCTACACCGGTGTGTATGCGGGTGCGCACAATCAGGCCGCTCGCCGAACTCCCAACGGCGGCAACGGGATCGCCCAATCCGAATGGGGTTGGGTGTGGCCCGCCGACCGTCGGATCCTCTACAACCGCGCCTCGGCCGACCCGGCCGGCAAGCCGTGGAGCGAACGCAAACGCTACATGTGGTGGGACGCCGACGCCGGGCGCTGGACCGGGCCCGACGTGGCCGACTTCCCGGTCGACCGCGCACCGCACGCCCGCCCGGACCCCGATCTCGGTGGCGCCGAGGCGCTCTGCGGTGACGACCCGTTCATCATGCAGGCCGACGGCAAGGGCTGGCTGTTCGCGCCCAAGGGACTCGTCGACGGCCCGCTCCCGGCCCACTACGAGCCGCAGGAATCCCCGGTCGTGAACGCCCTGTATCCGCAGCAACAGGCGCCGGCCCGAATCATCTTCGCGCGTGACGACAACCTCGATGCACCCAGCGGCGACGACCCGGGCGCCGAGGTCTATCCGTACGTTTTCACCACCTACCGGCTGACCGAGCATCACACCGCCGGCGGAATGAGCCGGTGGTCGCCGTATCTGGCCGAGCTGCAACCGGAGATGTTCTGCGAGGTATCGCGGGAACTCGCCGCCGAACGCGGACTGGAGAACGAGGGGTGGGCGACGATCATCTCGCCGCGCGCCGCGATCGAGGCACGCGTGCTGGTCACCGACCGGATGAGCGCGCTGACCATCAACGGGCGGCGTGTCCACCAGGTGGGCCTGCCATATCACTGGGGCGTCGGCTCGCACGCCGTCGTCGCCGGGGACGCAGCCAACGACCTCATCGGTGTCACACTGGATCCCAATGTGCAGATACAGGAATCGAAGGTCGGATCCTGTGACATCGTGGCCGGCCGCCGACCACAGGGTGCCGCACTATTGGATCTGGTGCGTGCTTACCAGGAGCGCGCCGGAGTGACCACCCAGACCGACAACATCCGGATCACCGATCCCGATGCGGCCGAGGAGGAGTGACGATGGGACAACTGAGCGGCCCCACCGATCCCGGCGCCGATGCACGCTGGGGTGACGCCGAACGGCCCCGCAAGGGCTTCTTCACCGACACCTCGATCTGTATCGGCTGCAAGGCCTGCGAGGTGGCCTGCAAAGAGTGGAACCGCAATCCACGTGACGGCGACCTCGAACTCACCGGCATGTCCTATGACAACACCGTCGCCCTCGGTGCGAGCACCTGGCGGCATGTGGCGTTCATCGAACAGGATGGCAACCGGATCGAGAAGGCTCGCGAATCCGGCCGGGCGCTGGTCGAATTGGGGATGCCGCCGATCCCCGGGACACCGGATGCCGCCGAGTCTTCCCCGCCGGGGCACGCCCCGCCCGACACCCCCGAGTTCCGCTGGTTGATGTCGTCGGATGTCTGCAAACACTGCACCCATGCCGGCTGCCTCGACGTCTGCCCCACCGGGGCGCTGTTCCGGACGGAGTTCGGCACGGTGGTGATCCAGGATGACGTGTGCAACGGATGCGGAACCTGTGTTGCCGGTTGCCCGTTCGGCGTCGTCGAGCGCCGGGCAGATGGCACGGCGGCCCCCACCACCCGCGAAGGTCAGCGCAAGGGTGAGCAGCCGCCGGTTCCCAAACGCGGTGTCGCACAGAAGTGCACGCTCTGCTACGACCGGCTCGTCGACGACGAGACACCAGCCTGCGCGCAGACCTGCCCGACCACGTCGATCAAGTTCGGCGACCACGACGACCTCGTCGACGACGCCCATGCGCGCGTCGCGCAACTACACGAGCAGGGAATGACCGAGGCCCGTCTCTACGGCGCCAACCCCAGCGACGGTGTGGGTGGTACCGGTTCGGTGTTCCTGTTGCTCGACGAGCCGGAAGTCTATGGGCTGCCCCCGGATCCGCGGGTGTGCACAGCCGATCTGATGTCGATGTACAAGCGCGCTGGTATCGCCGCGGCCGGCATGGTCGCCGCGGCCGCACTCTCGTTTCTGCGGGGTTCCCGATGACCTCCGAATACGATTCGGTCCGTCCACCGGAGCCACCGCGGCGTCGTCGTCGGTTCGGAAAGCGACAGGACCGCCCGAACGTCGGCGCGGACGGCACCCGCGAGATGACGATGGTGCCCGACGTCGAGTTCACCTCGTATTACGGGCACAACGTCGTCAAACCTCCCCCGTGGGGCGACGAGATCGCCGCCTACCTCTTCCTCGGTGGCGTCGCGGGCGGATCGGGCCTGCTGGCTGCGGGCGCCCAGGTGACCGGACGAGAGGCGTTGCGCCGCAACGCACGTCTGGGTGCACTGGGTGCCGTGGGGGTAGGTGCGCTGGCCCTCGTCGCCGACCTCGGCCGCCCCGACCGCTTCTACAACATGCTGCGTACCTTCAAGATCACCTCACCGATGAGCGTCGGATCGTGGATTCTGACGGCCTACTCCGGCGGTATCGGCGTGGCGACGGCGGCCGAGGTGGATCGCCTCACCGGTGAACGGATTCCGTTGGGAACGCTTCGCCCGGTTCTGCGAGCGGTGGAGGCGCCGGCCGGGATCGTCGGGGCGGTGTTCTCGCCGCTGCTGGCGGTCTACACCGCGGTGTTGTTGTCCGACACCGCCGTTCCCACGTGGAACGCTGTGCACCGGGATCTGCCGTTCGTGTTCGTGAGTTCGGCGAGCCTGGCGGCGAGTGGACTCGCGATGATCACCACCGGGGTGGACGACGCCGGACCCGCCCGTACGCTCGCCGCGATCGGCGCCGCCTGTGACGTCGCCGCGACTCGGTACATGGAACACCGCGCCGACCCGGTCGCCACCGAACCGCTCCACGAGGGCACGCCGGGAACGCTGATGCGCACCGCCGAGCGGCTCGCCATCGCCGGCGGAGTGGGCGCCCTGCTGAGCGGCCGATCCCGTGTGGTGTCGGTGGCCTCGGGTCTCGCGTTGCTCGCGGCGTCGGCGTGCACCCGGTTCGGGGTGTTCCACGCCGGCATCGAATCCGCCAAGAACCCGCGCTACACCATCGAACCCCAGAAGCGTCGGCTCGCCGCGCGCCGGGCCGCCGGGATCGTCGACGATTCGATTACGACCGGTCAGTGATCTTCGCGTCGACCGTGCGCCCGAATCCGTCGATCGTGCAGGCAATTTCGTTGGTCAGCGGACGCTGATCCCCTGCCCGACGACGGTCTCGCCGATGACCGGATAACCCGGCACCTCCCCGATCAGGAGCAGTCCGCCGGAGGTCTGCGCGTCGGCGAGCAGCAGCAGATCGTCGTCGGTGACGCCGGGCGACGACTCGAGGTGCGGGCGGACCCAGTCGAGGTTGCGGCGCGTGCCGCCGGACACGTAACCGTCGCGCAGCGCGTCGAGTGCGCCCTCGACAGTGGGGACCGCGGAACGCTCGATCACCGCTCCGATTTCCGACGCCCGGCACAGCTTGTGCAGATGTCCGAGCAACCCGAAGCCGGTCACGTCGGTTCCGGCGCGGACCCCGGCCGCGAGCGCCGCCGACGACGCGTCGCGGTTGAGCGTGGTCATGAGTTCGATCGCCGCCTCGAAGACGTCGCCGGTCTGCTTGTGCCGATTGTTGAGCAGGCCGACGCCGATCGGTTTGGTCAGCGTGATGGGCAGCCCGGCCTGTCCGGCGTCGTTGCGGATCAACCGATCCGGATGGGCCGTGCCGGTGACCGCCATGCCGTACTTGGGCTCTGGGTCGTCGATGCTGTGTCCCCCGATGACCGGGCACCCGGCGGCGGTGCCCACGTCCAAGCCGCCGCGCAGGACCTCGGTCATCAGTTCCATCGGCAGCACGTCGCGCGGCCAGCCGACCAGGTTGATCGCCACCACCGGGTCGCCACCCATCGCGTAGATGTCCGACAGCGCGTTGGCCGCCGCGATGCGCCCCCAGTCGTAGGCGTCGTCGACGACGGGGGTGAAGAAGTCCGCGGTCGAGAGCACAGCCAGGTCATCGCGGATGCGGACGGCCGCCGCGTCGTCGCCGTCGTCGAGGCCGACGAGGATGTGGTCGCCGGTCTGTCCGGTCAGACCGGCCACCGCGGCCTCGAGTTCGCCGGGCGGGATCTTGCACGCACACCCGCCGCCGTGGGCGTAGCCGGTCAGTCGGGGTCGGACCTCGCGTGTGATGGTCATGAGTTCGAGCGTAACCACTAGGGTGGCGGGCATGGAGGCGTCTGAGTCCTGGTGGGCTCCCCGGTCTTCAAAACCGAGGAGATCGAGTATCTCGGTCTGGCGGGTTCGATTCCCGTCCGCCTCCGCCACCTGTCCGTCCACATGGGCCGGTCGGCCGATGGTCGAGGAGGTGAACCGGTGACGACCAGCGACGATCCACGCCGCCACATCCCCCGTACCGACGCGCTCCTGACCGTCCCGGAGATCGACGACGCCCGCATCCGGCTGGGCGACACGGTGGTCCGCACCGCCATCCGCGACGGTCAGGACGCCGCGCGACGTGGCGAGATCGCCCCCGACGACGTCCAACAGGCCGTGATCGACGACCTCGGGACCCGCCGCACCTCGTCGGTCCGCCCGGTACTCAACGGCACCGGCGTCGTCGTTCACACCAACCTCGGACGGGCTCCGTTGTCGTCGGCCGCCCTCGAGGCGGTGACCGCCGCGGCCGGCTACGTCGACGTCGAACTCGACCTCGAGACCGGCGCCCGGTCGCGGCGCGGGGCCGCCACCCGCGCCGCGTTGCTCGCGGCCTGCCCGGCGGCCGGCGACGCGCTGATGGTCAACAACGGGGCGGCCGCCCTGGTCCTGGCCACCACCGCTCTGGCGGCGGGACGCGCGGTGGTGATCTCGCGCGGCGAGATGATCGAGATCGGGGCGGGTTTCCGCCTCACCGACCTCATCGCGTCGACGGGTGCAAGGCTGGCCGAGGTGGGGACCACCAACCGGACCCACCTGCGCGACTACGCCGACGCACTCGGCGCCGACGACGTGGGCGCGATTCTCAAGGTCCATCCCAGCAACTTCCGGGTACAGGGCTTCACCAGTGAGGCCACCCTCTCGGAACTACGCGAACTCGCCGACGCGCACGACGTCCCGCTGATCGCCGACATCGGCAGTGGCCTGCTGCAGCCCGACGCCCTGCTCCCCGACGAACCCGACGCCACGACGACGCTGACCGCCGGCGCCGACCTGGTGATCGCCAGCGGTGACAAACTCCTCGGCGGCCCACAGGCCGGACTGCTCCTGGGCGACGCCGCCCTCGTCGGGCGACTGTCCCGGCATCCGCTGGCGCGGGCGGTGCGCGCCGACAAACTGGCCCTCGCAGCCATGGAGGCCACCCTCACCGGTCCCCCACCGCCGGTCCGGCTCTACCTGCACGCGGACCCGGCGGCATTGCGGGCCCGTACCGACAAGCTCGGTGCGGCGCTGGGTTGCGAGGTCATCGCACACGACGGTCGGGTCGGCGGCGGTGGTGCGCCGGGCGTGCCGCTACCCGGCTGGGCGATCCGTCTGCCCGAAACCCTGGCCGCCCCACTGCGACTGGGCGATCCGGCGGTGTTGACCCGCGTCCACGACGGGAGTTGCCTGCTGGATCTGCGCTGTATCCCCGAGTCCGACGATCAGCGAGTCGCCGAGGCCGTGTCTGCCGCACGTGGCGCCGCTGGTGTGCCATGAGGCATGTGGTGGCCACCGCCGGGCACGTGGATCACGGCAAGAGCACCCTGGTCCGCGCGCTGACCGGCATCGAACCCGACCGCTGGGAGCAGGAGCGTCGCCGCGGGCTGACCATCGACCTCGGATTCGTCTGGACCACACTGCCGTCCGGCGCCGACGTCGCCTTCGTGGACGTCCCCGGTCATGAGCGATTCATCGGCAACATGCTCGCCGGACTCGGACCCGCCCCCGTCGTGCTGTTCGTGATCGCCGCCGACGAGGGGTGGTGTGCCCAGTCCGCGGATCACCGCGACGCCGTTGCCGCCCTCGGCATCGAGCGTGGTCTGATCGTCCTCACCCGCGCCGATCGCGCAGCGCCCGAACAGGTCTCGTCGGTCGTCTCGGCAGCGCGTACCGAACTGGCCGGTACCGGCCTGGCCGGGGCGCCGGTGGTGGTGACCTCGGCGGTCACCGGTCGCGGTCTCGACGACCTCACGTCGACCCTCGACGCCGTGCTCGCCGCTGCGCCCGCCCCGGACATCTCCGCCCGGGTCCGGCTCTGGATCGATCGGGCCTTCACCGTCGACGGCGCGGGCACCGTGGTCACCGGCACCCTCGCAGCCGGCACCATCGCCCGCGACGATCGGCTCGAGCTCGTCGGCACCGGGCATCCGCGCACGGTCACGGTCCGCGAGTTACAGAGCGAGGGAAACCCGCAGCCGGTGATGACACCGGTGGCGCGGGTGGCGGTGAATCTGCGGGGTATCTCCACCGACGAGATCGCCCGCGGCGACGCCCTGATCACCCCGGCGAGCCGGCACCGCACACGTGTCGTCGACGTCGCCCGCGTCAGCGGACTCGAATTCCACGCGGCACCCGAGCACCTCACTGCGCACATCGGCACGGCCGCTCTTCCCGCCCGGCTGCGACCCTTCGACGCCGACCATGCCCGCATCACACTGGACCGCGAATTACCTTTGGCCGCAGGCGATCGCATCGTGTTGCGGGACCCCGGACGCCGCATCGTCGGCGGCGGTATGATCGTCGACGCCGAACCGCCGTCGCTCCATCGTCGCGGCGACGCCCGACGCCGCGCGATGACTCTGCGGGACCGTCCCGCCGACGGTGTCGCCGCGCAGGTCGCCCGGCGCGGCGCGGTCACCGTCGGACATCTCGTCGAGCTGGGTGTCCTCGACACCCCCGCGGCGACACCGCCGCCTGGGGTGCGCGTGGCCGGCGACTGGTGGATCGACGAAACCACCTGCACCACATGGTCGAACACCCTGCGCGACGCGGTCGAGGAAACCCTGAACCGGGATCCACTCAGCGCCGGTCCGACCCACGGCGCGGCCCGCGATCTCCTGGGCCTTCCCGACGCGTCGCTGCTGGCCACGATCATCGACGACGCCGGACTCGAGTCCACCGGCGGACACCTGACCATCCCCGGCCGGGTGTCCGGACTCGGTGACGCCGAAGACGCCATCGCCGCACTGGAGAGGCGGCTGACCGAGCACCCGTTCCGGGCACCCGAGGCCGACGACCTCGACGCACTCGGCCTCGGGAGTCGGGAACTGGCTGCGGCGCACCGACTCCAGCGCATCCTACGGCTCGACGACGGAGTGGTCCTGTTACCCACCGCACCGGCGCAGGCGATGCGCACGCTGTCCGGACTCGAGCAACCGTTCACCACCAGCTCCGCCCGCAAGGCGCTCAATTCGACGCGGCGCGTTGTGATCCCGCTGCTCGAGCATCTCGACGGCCGGGGCTGGACGCGTCGCATCGACGCCGGACATCGAGAGGTGGTTCGATGACATCCCCCTACGCGCCGACGCTCCGGGAGCCCGCGCACCGCGTCGATCCGCGCGCCAAGACGCTGTGGCGGATCGGACCGCTGCTGACCGGCATACCGCTGACGATCGCCGCGATCGTTCTCGCCGCCCTCGTCGAGGCGGCCCGCTGGCCCGCGGTCGGTGCGGCCGCGGTGATCATCGTGCTGACCGTCCTGTGGGTCACCGCGGTACCGTTGTGGCGGTATCGCTTTCACCGTTGGGAGGTGGCCGAGGAGGCGGTGTACACGCAGTCCGGCTGGTTCGTCCGGCACCGGGTCATCATCCCGATCGCCCGCATCCAGGTGGTCGATACCGAGGCCGGCCCGGTCGAGCAGATGCTCCGGCTGTCCACCCTGACGGTGACGACCGCGTCGTCGGCGGGCACCATCCGCATCGCCGGGCTCGACGCCGATCTCGCCCGGCAGGTGGCCGCCGAACTGACCGCGCGCACGCAGGCATTCCACGATGACGCCACCTGATCCCGGCCCCACCGAGCCCGACGAATCGACCCCATGGCGCCGCCTGTCCCCCGGCACCATGGCGGTCAAGCCGGTCGAGCAACTACCGCAACTGATCCCGGTCCTGATCGCGGTGGTCTTCGCCGGCCGCGGGGCGCCACTGTTCTCCTTCGCCGCGACGCTGGCCCTGGTCATCTTCGTGACCCTGGTCCCGTGGCTGACCACGCGCTATCAGGTGACCGCCGACCGTGTGCAGGTCCGGTCGGGGCTCATCACCCGCAAGGTCGCCACGGCCCGCCGCGACCGCATCCGCAGCGTCGACGTGACCGCCGGCCCCGTCCATCGTCTGCTGCGGCTGGCCAAGGTGAGCATCGGCACCGGCGGCGACAACGACTCTGCGACAGTGAAACTCAACGCGCTGTCGGCAGCCGACGCCCGGCTGCTGCACGGCACGCTGATGGCGACGGCACCGCGCACCCCGGTGGGCGCCACCACCTCGTCAGACGGCGGCGCCGTCGAACGCACCACACCGCCGGCAGTACTCACCCGCTTCCGTCCGGGCTGGCTGGTCTATTCGCCGTTCTCCCTCGCCGGCCTGGCGACCGCGGCCGCCGCGCTGGGCGTCGGAGCGCAGATCGCCAACGAGGCAGACCTTTTCGAGCGTGGCGTCGGCACCGCGGAACGTGCCGCCGAGGCGTTGCGCGATATCCCCGTGCTGATCATCGTCGCCGTCGCAGTCGTCACCATCGTGCTGGTGGGAGCGGTCCTGTCCGTCGTCGGCTACATCCTGAGCTACTGGAACTTCAGCCTGACCCGGCACGCCGACGGGACGTTGCGCACCGAGCGCGGCCTACTCACGACCACCGCGGTGAGCTTCGACGAATCCCGCATCCGCGGAACGCATCTGCACGAGCCGGTCCTGATGCGCCCGGTGCACGGCGCCCGCCTGCACGGCATCGCCATCGGTGGCGTCAAGCATCCCCTGTTGCTCCCACCGGCCCCGGTGGACGAGGCGATTCGGGTGGGCAATCTCGTCGCCCGCGAAGGCCGCGAGCTCACGATGCCGCTGACGCCCCACGGCCGCGCCGCCCGCGTGCGACGCCTCAATCGCGCCCTGATCGTCGGTGCGGTACTCCTCACCGCGGCCGGGGCGGCGGTGGCGGCCGGCGCGCCGAGGTGGCTGCTCGTCCTGGGAGTCCTTGCATTCTCGGCATCGGTGGCGCTCGGCGTGCTGCGCTACCGCCACCTCGGACACGCCCTCACCGACCGTTCGGTGGTGATCGCGCCACCACGTGTCGCCCGGCACCGCCACACACTCGACCGCGACGGGATCGTCGGCTGGACCACCCGGACGTCGTGGTTCCAGCGTCGAGCCGCGGTTTGCACGGTCACCGTCGCCACCGCCGCAGGCTCCGAGGGCTACGAAATGGTCGATGTACGCGACGATGCGGCTGCCGACTTCATCGTGGCCACCGCACCGCCGTGGATGAGTCAGTTCGTGGTCACCACCTCGACTGGGTCAGTTGACTGAGACCTTCTTTCGTTTTCGTCCCACCGCCACTCCGAACGTGGTAGACATCACACCCAGAAGAGTCAGCACTGACTGCTTCGATGTCGGGAATCCAAGGGGTGTGGGGACATGTCAGATCAACGTGCAGCACATGATCAGATCGTCGACGAGGTGCCGCGGCGGTCGGTTCTGAAGGGTTCGGCGGCCGCGGCCGTCCTGGCCGGTACCGCCGTGGCACTGCCCCATGTGGGTGTTCCGAGGGCCCGCGCCGTACCCCCGACACCGGTTCGGCGACGACGCGACGTCGCCGTCTTCGGGGGTGGCATGGCCGGGCTGTCGGCGGCGCACGAATTGATCGAACGCGGTTTCTCGGTCACCGTCTACGAGCCCGCCTACCTCGGTGGCAAGGCGCGGAGCCACGACGTTCCCGGCACCGCGCGCGGCGGTCGCAAGGCGCTGCCCGGCGAACACGGATTCCGGTTCTTCCCCGGTTGCTATCAGCACACCCCCGACACGATGGAACGCATCCCGCTGCCCGGCGGCGGCAACGTCAAGGACCGGCATCTGGTCAACGTCGAAGCGGCCATCGTCGCCTTCGCCGACACCGGTTACGCCCCCACCGCGGCACCGGCGTCCATCATGGGAGCGATCGATCACGCGGGCGCACTGCTCACCCTGGAGAACCTGCGCAACGCCTTCATGACCGGACTGCAGTTCGTCGTCGACATCCCGCCGCACGAGCTGGCCTACTTCATGACCCGGGAACTCATCATCGCGACGAGCTGCACCGAACGGCGCCTGGGCCAGTGGGAGAACCAGTCGTGGGTGGAGTTCGTAAAGGCCAAGGGCAAGTCTCCGGCCTATCAGAAATACCTGGCCGGCGCGTTGACCCGCGCACTGGTGGCCGCGAAGTCGCAGACCGCCTCGGCGCGCACCATCGGCCAGATCGGTTTGGCGCTGGCAACGTCGGCAACCGGACTGGTCGGACAGTACGACGCCGGTCTGGTGCACGGCGGTGTGGACCGAATCCTCAACGCGCCCACCAATCATGCGTGGATCGATCCGTGGGTGGCCTATCTCCGCTCGCGTGGCGTGCGGTTCGTGATGGGCGACGGGGTCACCGGCTTCTCGGTCTCCGGTGGCCGCATCACCGGCGCGCGGATGAGTTCCGGGCGCACCGTGGAAACCGACTGGTATGTGGCGGCGATGCCGATCGACCGGCTCCGGCCGATGCTCGGTCCGCTGGTCGGTGCCGATCCGGCCCTGGGCGGCATCCGGCATCTGCAGGACGACTGGATGGTCGGCATCCAGTACTTCCTGTCCCGGGAATCCGATCTGCCCCCGGGACATATCGCCTCGCTCGGCACGCCGTGGGCCCTGACCGGCCTGTATCAGGCCAAACCGTGGGGCGTCGACTTCGCCCGCACCTACGGCGACGGCCGGGTGCGCGACTGTCTGTCGATCGACATCTCCGATTGGGACAAGCCCGGAATTCTGTACGGCAAGACCGCCAAACAATGTTCCAAGCAGGAAATCGCCCGCGAGGTGTGGGCGCAGATGAGCCGCGCGATGAACTCGGGTGGTCGCCGAATCCTGCGCAATGAGGACATCGTGACGTGGTCGCTGGATCCCGGCATCACCTTCTCGCCGCGAATCACCAACGCGACCCCGCTGATGGTCAACACCGCCGGCTCCTACAAGCATCGGCCCACGGCGCACACCGCCATCGGCAACTTCTTCGTCGGCGGCGATCACGTGCGTACCAACATCGACCTCGCGACGATGGAGGGCGCCAACGAGGCCGGCCGACGCGTCACCAACGCGATCATCGCGGCCGCCGACAGCCCCGCCCGGCCGGCCACCGTCTTCCCCCTGTGGGAGTTGCCGATGCTCGAACCGCTCAAGAACAACGACCGCGATCGGTACCGCGCGGGTCTACCGCATTTCCTCGACGTGTGAGAGTCGATCGGCCACCGACGATTACGATGCGACCGTGAACGCGCAGTCCGGGGTCGCTCGCCCGACCCGCCAACATCGCAGCGACATCGCCCGCACCAGGGTGCTCGACGCCGCGATTCGCGTGCTCGTCGATCGCGGCTATTCGGGGGCGACGACGGTTGCGATCCAGGACGAGGCCGGGGTGAGCCGCGGCCGGATGCTGCACCATTTCCCGTCGCGCGACGCCCTGCTGATGGCCGCGGTCGGCCACCTCGCGACGACGCGGATCGAGGAACTGCCGGCCGCGGTCCGGTGGCCGTCGGATCCGATCGCGCGGATCTCGCTGGCCACCGACATCGGGTGGTCGACCTTCCACCAGCCCTATTTCGTGGCGTCGATGGAACTGCGGATCGCGGCGCGCACCAACGAACGCCTGCGTACGGCCCTGCTGCCCACCGAACGCGAGATCGGACTGACGGTCCGCCAGGCGGTGGCCGGGTTCCTCGGCGAGCATCTCACCGCCCGGCCCCGCTACCCGGAGCTGTATGCGATCCTGCTGACCAGCATGCGCGGCGCGGCGTCGACCTATCTGATCGATCGTCGCGACCCGACGACCGATCCGCATCTGGACCTGTGGAAGAAGATGATCAAGACCTATCTGCTCGACTGAAGGCCGAGGGCGTCGAGCAGCCGGTCGACGAAGACCCCCTGTGCCGGATTGAGTTTGCGCTTCGCGACCCCGGGCGCGCACCATTGCGCGCGGTCGATCTCCGGGAACTCCTGCAGACGACCCGATCGCGGCGGCCAGATCATCTCGAATGTGTTGCTGTGCAACGAATCCGGTTCGAAGTCGGATTCGACGGCGAAGCCGGTGACGACTTTGCCGCTCTTCAATTGCACCTCACCGAGATCGAGATGCTCACCGTCGGGCAGGGCGGTGCCGGTCTCCTCGGCGAACTCGCGCCGCGCGGTCTGCCACGCCGACTCCCCCGGTTCGGGCAACCCCTTCGGGATCGACCACGCGCCCTCGTCCTTGCGGGCCCAGAGCGGCCCGCCGGGGTGTGCGATCAGCACTTCGAGATCATTGCCGACGCGCCGATACAGGAGGATGCCCGCGCTGCGTTTCGGGTTCGATGGAGTCATGGGTTCATCTTCGCGGATGGCGGGGTGCCGGAGACGCCCGTGCGCGGGGTCGCCGCGCAGCCCGTGCGGCAGCCGAAGTCGGCCTATCGTTGACACATGTCTCCCAGCCCAGAGCATGTCCCCGCCGAGTCCACCCCCGACACCGACGATCCGGACATCCCGCACGAGTATCCGCACGAATCCGCGTTCGCCTTCGGTGACGCCCAGCCGGTCGGTGAGACCGATCGGATCGCGCGGGAAAAGGCGATCTACGAGGCCGCACGTCACGGCAACGACCTCAATCGGGGACACGCGCTCGGCGGTACCGACGGGACCACCGAGGGCCAATAGAGTGGGCGCGTGGAGATTCTGACCAGCCGGGTGCTGCTGCGTAGCCGCGATCCCGAACGGCTCCAGCAGTTCTATCGCCACCAGTTGCGCCTCGCGGTGGCCCGCGAGTACCCGGGCGGCATGGTCTTTCACGCGGGCAACGGACTCATCGAAATTCCCGGACATCGGTCCGACGAGGCCTCCGACGTCACTGGGGACATCCTGTGGCTGCAGGTCCGCGACGCCGCCGCCACCGAACGCGAGCTGCGCGCGGGCGGCGTCACGATCGCCCGCGAACCGGTGACCGAGCCGTGGGGGCTGATCGAGATGCATGTGACGGACCCCGACGGCCGGTTGCTGATCGTCGTCGAGATTCCTGCCGACCATCCGCTGCGCCGCGATACGCGATGATCGTCGCGCCGTGGACGTCGTGACAGACTGGTCTCCCATGAGTACCTGGAGTGCCCCGCGCGCGTCGGGCCCGCTGGACGCGACCGTTGAACTGCCCGGCTCCAAATCGATCACCAATCGTGCGCTCGTCCTCGCAGCTCTCGCCGACGGACCGTCGACCATCCGCGGCACGCTGCGCAGCCGCGACACCAATCTGATGCTGGGCGCACTCAGCGCGCTCGGGGTGGGGGTGCGGGTGGACCCGGCCCAGGAGACCACCGTCTCGATCGAGCCCGCAACGTTGCACGCCGCCGACATCGACTGCGGACTGGCCGGCACCGTGATGCGTTTCCTGCCGCCACTCGCCGCGCTCGCCGACGGGCCGGTGGTCTTCGACGGCGACGAACAGGCCCGCAGCCGCCCGCAGACCACCATTCTCGCGGCTCTGCGGGGTCTGGGGGTGCGCGTCGACGGTGACGCACTGCCGTTCACGGTGCACAGCACGGGCCGGGTGACGGGCGGCGAGGTCACCATCGACGCGTCGGGATCGTCGCAGTTCGTCTCCGGTTTGCTGCTCTCGGCGGCTCGCTTCGACGACGGACTCGTGATTTGGCACGTCGGCCCTCCGGTGCCGAGCACCCCGCACATCGACATGACGGTGGACATGCTCGCCACCGCGGGCGTCGAGGTCGACACGTCGCAGGCCGACACCTGGCGCGTGGCGCCCGGACCCATCAGTGCCGTCGACTGGACGGTGGAACCCGACTTGTCCAATGCGGCAGCGTTTCTCGCCGCCGCGGCGGTCACCGGCGGAACCGTGCGGGTGCCCTACTGGCCGGTGGTGACCACCCAGCCCGGGGCACGGATCGCCGACGTCCTCGCCGCGATGGGCGCCACCGTTGAACACCTCGACGGAACGTTGTCGGTGCGCGGGCCGGAGCGGCTGTCCGGAGTGACGCTGGATCTACGGGATATCGGCGAGCTCACTCCCACCATCGCCGCATTGTGTGCACTGGCCGACGGCGATTCGCGACTGAGTGGCATCGCCCACCTGCGGGGTCACGAAACCGACCGGCTGGCCGCGCTGACCACCGAGATCACCCGGCTCGGGGGTGTCTGCCGCGAGACCGACGACGGCCTGGCGATCACCGGGTCGACCCTGCACGGCGGGACCTGGGAGTCCTACGCCGACCACCGGATGGCGACCGCCGGCGCCATCATCGGACTCGTTACCCCGGGCGTGCTGGTCGACGACGTCGAGACCACCACCAAGACGCTGCCCGACTTCCCGAACATGTGGCAGCGGATGCTCGAGCAGACGTGAACCACCAGGACACCGTTTGACCCGCCGCACCAGCAGCTACGACGAATCCGACGTCCGGATCCGTCCCGGTAAGGGCACCCGGCCACGCACCAAGCAACGACCGAGCCACGACGACGCCGCCGATGCGATGGTGGTGTCGGTCGATCGCGGGCGGTGGGGTTGTGTGCTCGGCGGCGATCCCGACCGACCTCTGGTCACCATGCGCGCCCGCGAACTCGGTCGCACCCCGATCGTGGTGGGCGACAACGTATCCGTCGTCGGCGATCTCTCCGGCACGCCCGACACCCTCGCCCGTATCGTGCGTGTCGCCGACCGCGCCACCGTCCTTCGACGCACCGCCGACGACACCGACCCCTACGAGCGCATCGTTGTCGCCAACGCCGACCAACTGCTGATCGTCACCGCGATGGCCGACCCGCCACCGCGCACCGGCTTCGTCGAACGCGCTTTGGCCGCAGCGTATGTGGGTGGGCTGTCGCCGATCCTGTGCCTGACGAAATCGGATCTCGCCGATCCGGCCGAGTTCACTGCGGCCTTCGCCGGACTCGGTCTGCCGATCGTGCGCGCCGGCCGCGACGACCCGCTCGACGAGGTCCTCGCGATGCTGACCGGTCATCTGACCGCACTCATCGGACATTCCGGAGTCGGCAAGTCGACGCTGGTGAATCGTCTTGTCCCCGAAGCCGATCGGGCCACGGGCGTGGTATCCGGCGTCGGCAAGGGGCGGCACACCTCCACCCAGTCGGTCGCACTACCGCTACCCGGTGACGGCCTGCCGCGGAGTTGGGTCGTCGACACGCCGGGCATCCGGTCCTTCGGTCTCGCGCACGTCACCCCCGATGACATCGTCGACGCCTTCGACGACCTGCACGACGCCATCGAGCACTGTCCGCGCGGTTGCACCCACCTCGGACCGCCGGCCGACCCGGAATGCGCGCTCGATGAACTCGAGGGAAACTCGCATCGACGGGCGATGGCGGTCCGGCGGCTGCTGATCGCCGTGCGGCCCAATGTTTCTGCGGCCGAGCCGGACTCGGACACTTCCTGAGGCCGCAGTTGTGGTTGTCGGTCAGCGGAGCTCACTGCGTACTCGTTTCCGTCCCGCTTATTGGATCCAATAAGCGGGACGGAAACGGGTACGCGGAAGCTCAGCGGTCGACGACGGTCGTCTCGAAGAAGTACCGATCGGCGCGGTAGGCGTGCCGGCCGACCTCGACCACGCGCCCGGCGTCGTCGAAGGCGGTGCGCTGCATGGTGAGCAGTGGTGCGCCGACCTCCTCACCGAGCAGCGCGGCCTCGTCGGCGTCGGCGGCCTTGGCCCCGATGCGCTGACGGGCGAGACGGATGTGCACGCCGCGTGCGCGCAGGCCCTTGTAAAGGCCGCCGTCTTCGAGTTCACCTGCGGGCGGGCAGATATCGGCGGGCAGGTGATTGGTCATCACCGCGAGGGGTTCGCCGCCGGCGCTGCGTAGACGTTTGACGGTGACGGCCTCGCCGTCGGCGGGGAGCGCGAGTTCGCCGCGCAGTTCGTCGTCGGGGATGCCGATCCGGTATTCGAGCAGTTGGGTGGTGGGGTGCATCCCGGCGGTGGACAGGTCGTCGAAGAGGCTGGTCAGCTCGACGGAGCGGTGGACCGGGGATTGCACGACCTGCGTCCCGACGCCGCGCTTGCGGACCACCACACCCTTGTCGACGAGTTCCTGGATGGCTTGGCGGATGGTCGGCCGGGAGAGTTTGAGGCGTTTGGCGAGGTCGAGTTCGTTCTCGAGACGGTCGCCGGGACGCAGGTCACCGCGCACGATAGCGGATTCGAAGGCCTGCGCGAGCTGGTGATACAGCGGTATGGGCGTCGAGCGGTCGAGTTCTACGGCCAGCTGCGTCGTCGGGGACATGCTGTCATTATGTCATAACAAATCATGTCTGGTCGGGTTGTTTCGACCTCAACGTTCCGGCATGTTGTGCGGTGTGATGACTCCGATCGCCGAACGCCGCGGACGGAACTCCGGGATCGCGCCGTGGAAACTCATCACCACCCGGGCCATCGCGCGCATGTCCGACCGCAGATCGTGATGCAACACCGCGCTGAGATGGCCGCTGAGCAGCAGCGTCCGGTTTGCCTCGTCGAGGTCGTGGGCCACGAAGACCTCACAGGTCGCGCCGGCCGCGGCGAAGGCATCGACGATGCCACGGTTGCCGCCCCCGATCGAGTACACCGCGGTGATCCCCGGGTGCTTGGCCAGCGCCGTGGCGACGAGTCGACGGCATGTCACGTCCAGGCCGTCGGAATTCGACACCGCCACCACCGTCCGGCCCGGGTCTTCGACCCGCAGCGCCTCACGAAATCCGAGTTCCCGTAACCCCTCACCCTCGAAGGTGGTGCCACTGGTGATCACCAGGACATCACCGGCGACGTGGCGCATCCACCGCGCCATCAGATAGGCGGCTGTCGCTCCGACGGCGCGATTGTCCATCCCCACGTACGCGATTCGGGTGCTGCGCACCACATCGGTGACCAACGTGATCACTGGGATGCGCTGCGCGGTCAACCGTCGGATCGCCTCCTCGATCTCCGGTACGTCCGGTGCTTTGAGCACCACCCCATGGCTTCCGCGGCGTCCGATGGCGTCGAGTTCGTCGACCATCTCGGCCACGTCCCAGTGCTCGCGGACGTGATATCGCGCCCGCATCACCGCGGGCCGCAGGGCGGGCAGTTCGGCCTCGAGCGCCTCGGTGACCAGCTTCGAGAACTGTCGCGGCGTGTCCATCACGAGGTCGACGAGGAACTGCCGACCGGACAGCCGCAGTTGCGTGCGCTGCCGGTCGAGATCGGCGATGGCCTGTTCCACCTGCCGGATCGTCACCTCCCGCACGCCGGGCCGGCCGTGCAGCACCCGGTCGACCGTCGCGTCGCTCACCCCGGCCTGTCGGGCGATCTCGCGGACCGGATACCGATGTGGCATCGCACACTCCTGAGGGATTCTTGAGGGATATTCCGTCTTGTCCAGACAATAGGATATTGTGATCCTGATCTCGACCCCATCATCGTGGCGAGAGGAAGCAAACCGATGAGCACCCAGCAGATCAGCCCCGCCCCCACCGGCGCCCGTGCCGACCGGATCACCGCCGAGGAATGCCGGATCGACGACTTCGTCGCACTCACCAGCCGCACCACCGACCCGGCCGACTACCCGTACGCGTCGGGCACCGACCGCGGCGTCCTGTTCTACGACGCCGCCGCGGTCACCGGAACCGACGAGGCGACCCGCGAGCAGATCGGCGACGAACTGGCCCGCGCGTTGCTCACCGGACCCGGCATCGTCGTATTCACCGGCGCCTTCGACGAGCGGCACGGACTGCAGGAGACCACCGAGGTCTTCACCCAGATCATCGCCGACCAGTACGCGTCCGGTGTGACCGGTGGCGATCACTTCGCCAAAGCCGGTGCCAACGACCGCATCTGGAACGCAGTGCAGAAGCTCGCCGAGCGCGACCCCGAACTCTTTGTCCGCTACTACGCCAACGACGTCCTGGCGCTGGTGTCCGAGGCTTGGCTGGGCCCGATGTATCAGGTGACCTCACAGATCAACGTCGTCAATCCCGGTGGCGCCGCGCAGAATCCGCATCGCGACTATCACCTCGGGTTCATGGCCACCGCGACCGCGGCACGCTTCCGCAGCCACATCCACCAGTTGTCTCCCGCGCTCACGCTGCAGGGCGCCGTCGCACACGTGGACATGCCGATCGAGGCCGGACCCACGATGTACCTGCCCTACTCGCAGACCTACGAGCCGGGTTACCTTGCCTTCAATCTGCCCGAATTCCGGGAGTACTTCGAACACAACTACGTTCAGCTCCCGCTGAACGCCGGCGACGCCGTGTTCTTCAACCCGGGCCTCTTCCACGGTGCCGGACACAACGTGTCCGCGGCCACCAAGCGGATGGCGAATCTGCTGCAGATCTCGTCGGCCTTCGGCCGCGCCATGGAATCCGTCGACCGCTCGTCGATGCTGCGCGCGGTCTACCCGGCCCTGCAGAAGCTGGCCGCGGGCGGCAACCGCCGTGCCGTCGCCAACGTCATCGGTTGCGCCGCAGAGGGTTACCCGTTTCCGTCCAACCTCGATCTGGATGCGCCCATCACCGGACTCTCCGGTGAGACCCAGGCCGAACTCGTCGCCCGCGCGCTGGACGAGGGCTTCGACGCCGCCCGGTTCGACGCCGAACTGACCGCCCTCGACCACCGCCACGACCCGAACGGAGCAGTGTGATGCAGGCCCGACTCGACGACAAGGTGCTGCTGGTCAGCGGTGGTACGCAGGGTGTCGGGGCGGCTATCGTCCGGGCCGGCGCCGCTGCTGGGGCATCGGTGATGTTCACCGGCCGCAATGCCGAGAAGGGCAAGGCGCTGGCCGCCGAACTCGACGGCCCGACGCCGGTGCGGTTCACCGCCACCGACCTGTCCGATCCGGTTGCGGCGTCGGACACGGTCGCGGCGACGATCGCCGAATTCGGGCGCATCGACTGCCTGTGCAACGCGGCGGGCGCAACCACCCGCGGCAGCCTGCTCGACACCACGCCGGAACTTTTCGACCAGCACATCGCGCTCAACCTACGGGCGCCGTTCTTCACCATGCAGGCCGCCGTGCGCGACATGATCGCACGCGGCGCTGCGGGCACCGTCGTCAACATCATCACGATGTCGTCGTACGGCGGACAGCCTTTCCTCGCACCGTATTCCGCGTCGAAGGCCGGTCTCGTCGGGCTGACCAAGAACGCTGCGCACGCGCATCGGTCCGACCGCATCCGGATCAACGGACTCAACATCGGCTGGACCGAGACCGAGGGTGAGGCCGACATCCAGAAGCGTTTCCACGGCGCCGATGACACCTGGATCGACGAGGCCAATGCCTCGGTACCGATGGGCAAGCTCGGGCAGCCCGACGAGATCGCCGACTTCATGGTGCTGCTGCTCAGTGACCGCAGCGGCGTGGTCACCGGCTCGGTGATCGACTGGGATCAGATCGTCATGGGAGGACTCGACTGATGGGAATGCGAGTCGGCGTCGTCGGCCTCGGCCGGATCGGCGCCTTTCACACAGCTACCCTCGCGGGTCTCGACGAGGTCGACGAGCTCGTCGTCACGGATGCGTTCGGACCGGCCGTCGAGGCCGTCACCGCGGCGCACCCGACAGCCCGCCCGGCCGCCGACCTCGACGCCGTCCTCGCCTCCGGGGTGGATGCGCTCGTCGTCGCGACGGCAACACCCACCCATGCGGAGTTCATCGAAAGAGCCGTGGCGGCACGGATTCCGGTGTTCTGCGAGAAACCGATCGCGATGTCGTCGGTGCAGTCCGCCGAGGTGGCCCGCCGGGTCGCCGACGCCGGCATCCCGGTCGCCATCGGGTACAACCGCCGCTTCGACCCGGCGGTCAGTGCGGCCCGTGCCGCCGTCGCGTCGGGTGACCTGGGCTTCATCACCACGGCGCGGTCGACCACTCTGGACCCGGCACCACCCCCGATGGAGTACATCGCCACCTCCGGTGGCATCTTCCGGGACTGCGCGGTACACGACTTCGACACTCTGCGTTGGGTTGTCGGCGACGACGTGGTACAGGTGTATGCCACCGGCAGCAACCAGGGCGACCCGCGGTTCACCGAGTTCGGCGATGTCGACTCGGCGACCGTGGTGCTCCGATTCGCGTCGGGCACCATGGGGGTGGTGTCGGCGAGCCGCTACAACGGCCGCGGCTACGACTGCCGCCTCGAGGTCCACGGCAGCGCCGACTCGGTTGCCGCCGGCTGGGACGCCGGCACACCGATCCGCAATGTCGATGCCGCAGTGGACTTCCCGCCGGGTGCGCCGCATGGGTTCTTCATGGAACGCTTCGCCGAGGCGTACCGTCGGGAGCTCACCGCGTTCTGCCACCTCGCGACCGACAACTCCCCCGGCCCGGTGCCGCTCTGTACCGTCGACGACGCCCTGGCCGTCGCCGTGATCGCCGACGCCGCAACACTTTCCCTGACCGAGGGCCGTCCGGTGGCCACCGCCGACGTCGCCCCCCGACCGAATCCGAGGATCACATCATGACCAACACCACCACTCTTCGCGTCGCCGGTGCACCCATCTCCTGGGGTGTGTGCGAGGTTCCGGGCTGGGGATACCAGCTGCCACCCGAACGCGTCTTCGGCGAGATGCGCGCGCTGGGCATGACGTCCGCCGAGACCGGCCCCGAGGGCTTTCTGCCCACCGATCCTGTCGAGCTACGAGATGCGTTGGCCGCCTATGGACTCGGATGCGTGGGCTCGTTTGTCCCGGTGGTCCTGCACGACGCCGCGACCTATCCGCTCGACTCCGTGGCACCTGCCCTGGACCGCATCGTCACCAGCGGCGGCGACGTCCTCGTGGTTGCGGCCGCAACCGGCGTCGACGGCTACGACAGCCGGCCCGAACTCACCGACGATCAGTGGAACACCCTGCTGCACAACCTCGATCGCATCGACGCGATGGCCGCCGAACGCGGCGTGGTGGCCGCACTGCACCCGCACGTCGGCACCATGGTGGAGAAACACGACGAGGTGTTCCGGGTGATCGACGGCGCCCGGATCGGACTGTGCCTGGACACCGGGCACCTGCTCATCGGTGGTACCGATCCCCTCGAGGTCGCCCGCGCGGTGCCCGAACGGATCCGGCACGCCCACCTCAAGGACGTGCGCCTCGATCTCGCCAAGCAGGTCCAGGAGGGTGCAATCACCTACACCGAGGCGGTCGCCGGCGGGATGTACGTACCGCTCGGTGCCGGCGAGGCGCAGATCGGACAGGTCGTGGCGAGTCTCGTCGACGCCGGCTACACCGGCTGGTACGTGCTCGAGCAGGACACCATCCTCACCACCGAGGACGACGGCGATGCCGCCGCCGGGGACGTCGCCGTCTCACTTGCGTTCCTACGCAAGGCTGCTGCCCGGCCGGTGCGGGTATGAGCACCGCGCAGCATCCGGAGCCACTGCGCATCGGCGTCCTCGGTGCGTCGCGCATCGCCGAGTCCGCCATCGTCGGTCCGGCGAACACGCTGGGCCACCGCCTGGTCGCGGTCGCCGCCCGCGATCGCGGCCGGGCCGAGGTGTTCGCGCGCAAGTACGGTGTCGAGCGTGTCGTCGACGACTATCAGTCCCTCATCGACGACCCCGAGGTCGAGGTGATCTACAACCCGCTGGCCAACTCGCTGCACGCCCCGTGGAACCTGGCTGCGATCGCCGCGGGCAAGTCGGTACTCACCGAGAAACCGTTCGCGCGCAACGCGATCGAGGCGGCTGCCGTCCGCGATGCGGCACGTCCCGACGGACTGGTGGTGCTCGAGGCGTTCCACTATCTGTTCCATCCGATGATGAAACGCACCTTCGAATTGCTCGATGCCGGGACCATCGGTGACATCCGGAACGTCGACATCGTCATGGGCATGCCCGAACCCGGCCCCGACGATCCGCGCTGGCGCTACGACCTCGCCGGCGGGGCCATCATGGACCTCGGCTGCTACGGGCTGCACCTGTTCCGGATGCTCGGGCGCTACTGCGGTGGCGCACCCGGCATCACCGGCGCCCGCGCTCTGCTCCGCGACGCACAAGTCGACGAGGCGTGTTCGATCAGCGTCGAGTACCCCGGTGGCGCCTCCGGATTCAACACCAACTCGATGGTGTCCGGCGAATACGAGTTCACCTGCCACATCATCGGGTCCGACGGTGCGCTGTTCCTCCACGACTTCCTCGGCCCCAACCGCGACGACCGTCTCGCGGTGACGACCACCGAGCGCACCACCATCGAGAACATGGGTACCCGTTCGACCTACACCTATCAGTTGGAGGCCTTCGCGGCCGCCGTGCGCGACGGCACCCCGTTGCCCATCGGCATCGATGACGCCATCGAGAACATGGGCTACATCGACGCCGCCTATCGGGCCGCGGGTCTCGACCCGCGCTGACCCACCCTGCCCGCCGCACCGGCAGCACCGCGTTTCACGCCGACAGCACCGCGATTCTCGCCGACAGCACCGCGATTCTCGCCGACAGCACCGCGATTTTCGCCGACGGCACCGCAATCCACGCCCACAGCACCAGGACTTTCGACGAGCGCAACGCAACCCCGCCATGGATGCCGCTGCACCCAGATCGTTTGTGATTGTGGAGTTCGTCCACTGGTATTGGCATGCGCTCCACGACCTGAAATCCAAGCACCCGTTACCTCTGACCGCCGCAGTAACGGTGCCGCTGCGGAGGAGCGTGGTGCCGTCGGCGTGGATTACGGTGCTGTCGCCGGAAAACGCGGTGCTGTCGGCGCGAAACGCGGTGCTGTCGGCGCGAAACGCGGTGCTGTCGGCGCGAAACGCGGTGCTGTGGGCGCGGGTTACGGTGCTGTGGGCGCGAAACGCGGTGCGGTGGGCGCCGTGCGGGGCGGGGCTGTCGACTCCCGGACGGTGAGAGCGGGGTCGAGGGCGACCGAACCGTAGTAGCCGAACCCGCCGGTGTCCGCACTCTCCTCGCTGTCCCCGAGCAGCGCCGCTACGGCCGCAACGCCTGATTCGGCCAGCTGCGCGGTGTCCTGGCGCACCGAGGTCAGCGCGATGTGGGCCAGCGCGGCGTGCTCGGTGTCGTCGTAACCGACGACCGAGATGTCCTCGGGGACACGCACTCCTCGGCGTCGAAGTTCCGCGATGAAGCCGACGGCGATGCGATCGTTGGCCGCGAATACCGCGGTCGGCGGGGTACCGCCGTCGAGGATCTCGTCGGCCACCCGGGCGCCCGATTGTTCGGTGTAGTCACCGTCGAAGACGCGGACCTGCTCACGCAGGCCGGCGGCGGCCATGGCATCGAGGTAGCCCCGAAGGCGTTCCGCCGCACCGGAATTCTCTCCCCCGCCGATGTGGGCGATCGCGGTGTGCCCGAGGTCGATGAGATGCTGGGTCGCGATCTCGCCGCCGAGCCATTCGTCGGTGCCGATGGTCACCGCGTCCAGATCGGGAATGCGTTCGCCGATCACGACCAGCGGGCTGGTCAGGCGGTCGAGACGGTCGGCACGGTCGGGTCCGACGACGATGACCGCCGCACATCGCTCGGCGAGTTCGGCGGCCACCCGGAAGCGGCTGCGCCGCGGACTGTAGAGCCCCATGTCGAGGCGATAGCCTGCGGCATCGGCCGCGTCGTACAGATCGTCGACGAGGTCCCACTCGAATGGACTGCGCGCGCTGAGAACAACCCCGATTCGCTTGCGATCCATTGTTCCGCAGGTCCTTTCACATCAGAGTGGAAGACCCGCCCGCCCCGGTCCGGGGCGGGCGGGCCGCTCGGGTTCTCGGCGACGCAGTTCGTGGCTGAGGGTGTCGAGTTCGTCTCCGCCGGCCATCTGCTGGGTGAGCTCCTCGAGAGTGATCTCGTCGTAGGCGCAATCCAGCTTCTGCCGACCGCGGTTCAGGAGCACGAAGTGATCGCCGACCATGTGGGCGTGATGCGGGTTGTGCGTGATGAACACGACGCCGAACCCCTGGTCGCGCGCGGCGGAGATGTACCGCAGCACCGTTCCGGACTGTTTGACGCCGAGCGCGGCCGTCGGCTCGTCGAGGATGAGCACCCGGGCACCGAAGTAGATCGCCCGCGAGATGGCGACGCACTGACGCTGACCGCCGGACAGCGAGCCGATCGGGGCGTCCACGTCGGGCAGATCGATGCCCATCTTGAACAGCTCTTCTTTGGTGGTCGCCCGCATGGCCTGGATGTCGAGCATCCGGAACGGGCCCTTGCGGATCTCCTGACCGAGAAAGAAGTTGCGCCACACCGGCATCAGGCCGACGACGGCCAGATCCTGGTAGACGGTCGCGATGCCACTTTTCAGCGCGTGTTTGGGCGACTCGAAGCGGGTCTCCTCGCCGTCGACGAGCAGTTGTCCCTCGGTCTGCTGGTGCAGGCCCGCCATGATCTTGATCAGGGTCGACTTGCCGGCACCGTTGTCGCCGAGGACACAGGTGACCTCCCCGGAGCGGACCCGCAGGCTGATGTCGGAGAGCGCGATGATGGCGCCGTAGGACTTGCCGACGTTGCGGAGTTCGATCAGCGGCACCTTGCCGCCGTCACTGGATTCGGATTCGGGTCGGGTTTCGATCACGGAACTCATTGTCACATCACCTCTTGGCCGCGTAGTTGCGGAAACTGTTGTTGGCGATCACCGCGAACAGCAGCATCACGCCCATGAAGAACTTGAACCAGTCGGGATTCCAGCCGGCGTAGACGATGCCCTGATTGACCATGCCGTAGATGAACGCACCGATCGCCGCGCCGACGGCGGTACCGAAGCCACCGGTGAGCAGACACCCGCCGACGACCGCGGCGATGATGTAGAAGAACTCGTTGCCCACGCCCTGACCGGACTGCACGGTGTCGAAGGCGAACAGCAGGTGCATGCCGACGAACCACGCGCAGAACCCGACGAACATGAACATACCGATCTTGACGGCGGTTACCGGCACACCGACGGCGCGGGCCGAATCCTGGTTGCCACCGACCGCGAAGATCCAGTTGCCCACGCGGGTGCGCATCAGCACCCAGGTGGCCACCAGCGTGAACACGATCCACCACACCACCGTGATTCGAACCGACACACCGAAGAGGTCGAACGATGACGCGAACACCTTCTGAGCCGAGGCGAATCCCTGCATGTCGGAGATCGACGGGGTGGCGACCTGGCCGGTGACCATCTTCGTGACCGCCAGGTTCACGCCGGTGAGCATCAGGAACGTCGACAACGTGATCAGGAACGATGGGATCTTGGTCTTCATCACCAGGTAGCCGTTGAAGAAGCCCACCACCAGGGCCAGGCAGAGTGCGAGCGCCGCGCCCAGCCACACGTTCAGATGCAGGTTGTAGGCGAGCATCGACGCTGCCAGCGACGAAAAGGTCACGGCCACACCGGTCGACAGGTCGAACTCACCGCCGATCATCAACACCGCGACGCCGCAGGCCATGATGCCGATCGTCGAGCTCGCGTAGAGGATGGTGGCCAGCGCCTCGGGCGTCCGGAAGGTCGGGGCCACGATGCAGAAGAAGACGAAGATGGCGATCGCGCCGACCAGCGCGCCGACCTCGGGCCGGACCAGCAGACGCTGAATCGGCTTCTGCCGCTTCACACGCTCGTCGGTGACCGGTTTGTGGGTGCTCAGATCGAGATCTGCTTGCGTACTCATCGAATGTCCTTTGTCTCCGGCGCCCGCCTCAGCGGGTGCCCGCCTTCGCGTAGGCTGCGACCTTGCTGATGTTGCTCGAGTCGATGAAAGCCGGTCCGGTGAGCACGGCGTTTCCGCCACCGATGGTGTTGCCGTTGGTCAGGTAGAGCCACAGTGAGTCGACGGCCAGGTAGCCCTGCAGGTACGGCTGCTGGTCGACGGCCCACTTGACCTGTCCGCCTTCGATCAGCGGCACCAGTGCTGCGTTGGTGTCGAAGGTGACGATCTCGGTGTTGGAACCGGCGTTGCCCTTGGACTGCACGGCGGTCTGGGCGATCGGGGCGCCGAGGGTGACAACCGTGTCGATCGACGGGTCCTGCTGCAGCTTCGCCGTCATCGTCGCCTCCACGGACGGCATATCCTTGCTGTTGACGTAGAGGACCTGATACGTCCCGCCGGTGAAGCCCTGTTTGACTCCGGCACAACGTGATTCGAGCGCGACCTGGCCCTGCTCCTGAATCACGCAGAGCACGTTCTTGCGCCCTTCGCGGGTGAGGCGTTCACCAACGGCCCGACCGGCGATGGTCTCGTCCTGCCCGAAGTACTGCTGCACGCCCATCTGCTTCCAGTTGTCGAAACCGGAGTTGAAGGCGACCACCGGGATGCCGGCGTCGAGCGCCTTGCGCACGGCGGGAGCCATCGCGTCGGGCTTGGCCAGCGTCACGGCGATGCCGTCGACCTTGCTGTCGATGGCCGACTGGACCAGGTTGGCCTGGTTGGGCGCCTCGGGGTCCGACGAGTAGACGAGCTTCACGTTGTCTTTCTTGGCGGCCATCTCGGCGCCCTTGCGGACCAGATCCCAGAACGAGTCGCCGGGCACCTCGTGGGTGATCATCGCGATGGTGAGCTCACCGGTGCCGGCGTTGCCGACGTTGCCGCCCCCGGCGGAGTCGTCGGGCTTCCCCCCGCTGGACGAGCAGGCGGTCGCGACAACAGCGGCCGAGGCGACGATCGCGACCAGTCCTGCCAGTCGTCGCGCGCGAGGTCCGCGTCCGCGCCGTGTGGAGAACCCCTGTGTGGAGAACATCGTGTGTCGATCCCTTCGATCAGATTGTGGGAGTGTCGAAGGTGTCACTCCCATGAAAGAGATGTAATACCCGTCACACTCGTTCTGTCAAGACTTTGTCAAGACATTCGGATGAAACGAGTCATTGGTCCCGGCCGACGGCCGGGTCACCGGCCGTTGCCGCCAGCCGGAGAGCGCCGACGAGCAGAAGCAGGGTGACCACCGCGAGCACGACGAACGCGAGGCCGTAGGGGCCGGCAGGCAACACATCGGCGCCGTATCGCATACCGAGCGTCACCGCCACCGCCGCCCCGGCGATCCCGACCGCGGCGGCAAGTTCCTGGGCCGCCGCGTGCAGTGCGTTGGCATGCGGGAGTTCGGGACCGGTCACGTCGGCGAAGGCGAGGGTGTTGTAGGCGGTGAAGCCGATGGATCGCAACGCACCGGAGACGACGAGTAACCCGGCGATGATCCAGCTCGCGGTACTCGCTCCGAGACACGCGAGCGCGCCGAACGCGAGAACCGACAATGCGGTGTCGCACACCAGGACCCGGCGGATGCCGAGGCGCCGCATCAGTCCGGTGGTGAACGGTTTGATCATCAGGTTGCCGACGAACAATGCCGCCACCATCGCGCCGGCCGCCGTCGGCGACCACCCGAACCGCACCTGGAACATGATGGGCAGCAGAAAGGGCACGGCACTGATCACGGCACGGTAGACCGATCCGTTGGACAGTACCGAGGCGAATGAATGATGCCGCAGCGCTGACAGATCGAGCAGCGGATCGTCGACACGACGCAGATGGCGGACCGTCCAGGCACCCGCGAGGACGGCGGCCACGGCGGTGCCCGCCAGCACCGTCGGTCGTGGCGCCGTCGAGGTGAGTTCGTGGGTGCCCACCATGATCGCGGTGACCGCCAGCGAGGTACCGATCAATCCCGACAGATCGAGTCGGCGCGGCAACGCGGGTCGCGGTTCCGGACGGCAGATGACGCTCGCCGCCACCAGCCCGACGACGCCGATCGGGATGTTGATCAGGAAGATGGTGCGCCAGCCCGCATGGGTGACGATGAGACCACCGACGACCGGCGCGAGGACCGGTGCCACGAGTGCGGGCCAGGTCAGATAGGCGATGGCCCGGACGATCTCGGATCGGTCGACGGCACGCAGCACCGCGAGCCGGCCGACCGGGACCATCATCGCCCCGCCGGCAGCCTGTACGACGCGCATCGCGATGAGCCAGCCCAGACCGCCGGAAAGTGCGCAGCCCAGCGAACCGAGTGTGAACACCGCCATCGCGCCGAGGAACACCGGCCGCACGCCCCAGCGCTGCGCCGCCCAGCCACTCACCGGGATGACCACGGCGAGCGTCATCAGGTAGGCGGTCACCACACCGGTCGCGTCGAAGGTCGACACGCCGAGGTCGTCGGCGATGGCCGGCAGAGCCGTGATGACGATGGTCGCGTCCAGGATCTCCATGAACATCGCCGACGCCCCGAGTATGGCGAGCGCACGGGGAAAACTGCTGCGCGCCATCGTTTCCGACGATCTCACGGGTTGACGCGAACCGGCTCCACCCACCTGCCCGCCCGCACCGACTCGCCCATCGCGTCGAGGACCTCGGCGCTGCGCACCGCGTCGGTGACGGTCGCGCCGGTGGCCCGCTCGGGTCCGTTGGCGATGGCCTCGCAGAACCGGGCGGCCTCGATGACCTTGAGGTCGTCGTAGCTCATCGGGTTCGCCGATCCCGGCTGGAAGGCGGCGTAGTCGCCGGCGCCCGGGCCCACGTAGCGAGTGGCCACGGATTGATCCTGATAGGCACCACCGGTGCCGACCTCGAGTTCACCCATCCGGCGGTAGTCCCAGCGCACGACGCCCGCGGTGCCGTGGACCTCGAAGCCGTAGGAGTTCTGCTCCCCCACCGACACCCGGCTGGCCTCCAGCACGCAGCGCGCACCGGATTCCATGCGCAGCTGAGCGCTGACGTAGTCCTCGTTCTCCACCGGGCCGCGCTCGCCGCCGACCGCGAGCTGGTGACCCGCCGTCGCACCGGTCGGCTTGGACCGTTCGTCGATGAAGGTGGCGGTGTCGGCGACCAGCGACTCGATGTTCCCGAGCAGGTACCAGACCAGATCCGCACCATGCGACGCCAGATCGCCGAGGAC
Source organism: Gordonia bronchialis DSM 43247 (assembly GCF_000024785.1). Lineage (NCBI taxonomy): Bacteria > Bacillati > Actinomycetota > Actinomycetes > Mycobacteriales > Gordoniaceae > Gordonia > Gordonia bronchialis. The sequence goes on from NC_013441.1 coordinate 3,829,046, forward strand.
GCCGTTGCCGCCGCGGTCGCGCTGGTAGCGCCATGTCAGGGCGCCATCCGGGTGGGCGGCGTAGTCACTGAGGAGGCGGAATCGGGCGTGGGTGATCTCGCCCAGCTCGCCGGCCGCGATCATCTCGCGCGCCGCCGCGACCGCGGGCACGTTGCGGTAGTTGAATCCCACCGCCGTGGCCACCCCGGCGGCTGCCGCGGCGTCGGCCACGGCGCGGGCGTCGGCGGCGGTGAGTCCCACCGGTTTCTCGATCCACAGGTGCTTGCCCGCCGATGCGACGGCGACGCCGATCTCGCGGTGGAGGAAGTTCGGGGCGGTGACGCTGACCGCGGCGATGCTGTTGTCCGACACCACATCACGCCAGTCGGTGACCACCGCGTCCACGCCGAACTGACGAGCGGCCTCACCTGCGCGATCGGCGAGTTCGTCGGCGATCACGGTGAGTTGGGGCACGGGACGAAGCGTCGGGAAGTGATGCCGGATACGGGCATACGCCTGCGCGTGTACGCGGCCCATCCATCCGAAGCCGACGATGGCGACCGGGATGGTGAGGGGGGTCTCGGACGCGGAAGTGGCGGTGGTGGCGGCAGTCTGGGCGGCGAGGTCGGTGGACATACTCGTCAGTCCTCTCGGGTGGGATCGTGGTCGTGTGACCGCGGACACTCACATCATGCCAGGTAATAATGTCCTAACAAAGTCTTGACTTTCGGCTGTGGTGTGACGCACAGTGGATGCCATGAGCGGTTCCACCACCCCAGCCACCCCCACTGACAACTTCGACGTGCTGGCGATCGGCCGAAGCGGCGTCGACATCTACCCGCACCAGATCGGCGTCGGCCTCGAAGAGGTCGAGAGCTTCGGCAAGTTCCTCGGCGGCAGTGCGGCCAACGTGGCCGTCGCCGCGGCGCGGCTCGGTCGTCGTAGCGCGCTGATCTCCGGCGCCGGCGACGACGCCTTCGGCCGCTTCGTGCGCGCCGAACTCGCCCGGCTCGGCGTCGACAACCGCTACGTGCGGGTCGACGAGCAGTACGCGACACCGGTGACGTTCTGCGAGATCTTCCCGCCGGACGACTTCCCGCTGTACTTCTACCGCAAGCCCACCGCACCCGATCTCCAGGTCCGCGCCGAGGAGATCGACACCTCCGCCGTGCACGACGCCCGACTGTACTGGTCCACGGTCACCGGCCTGTCCGAAGAGCCTTCCCGCGCAGCGCATTTCGCCGCCTGGGAGGCTCGCGGACGGCAGTCGCTGACGGTCCTCGACCTCGACTACCGGCCCATGTTCTGGAATTCGTCGTCCGAGGCGACCGAGCAGGTCCGCCGCGCACTGTCGCATGTCACAGTCGCCGTCGGCAACCGCGAGGAGTGCGAGATCGCCGTCGGCGAGACCGATCCCCAGCGCGCCGCCGACGCCCTTCTCGATCTCGGCGTCGAACTGGCCATCGTCAAGCAGGGACCGCGCGGCGTGCTGGGCAAGACCCGGCACGAGTCGGTCGAGGTACCCCCGATCCCGGTCGATGTGGTCAACGGTCTCGGTGCCGGTGACAGCTTCGGCGGCAGCCTCTGCCACGGCCTGCTCTCGGGCTGGCCGCTGGAGAAGATCCTGCGGCACGCCAACGCGGCCGGGGCGATCGTCGCCGGCCGCCTCGAGTGCTCGACCGCCATGCCCACCGCGATCGAGGTCGCCGACCTCGCCGATTCCGCCGGTTCACACGCTTCTGCCACCCAAGAGAGTGCACATGTCTGACCTCACCATGACCAGTCCCCTGTCCACGTCCCCGTCGGTGAACGCACCCCTGTGCACCACCTACGCCGAGGTCACCGCGGTCCGCACCCAGAACCCGGCGGCCATCGGCCAGGCCTGGGCGCGGCGCCGGCCGCGGCCCACCGTCGTCGGCGACGAGCGACTGATGATCGTCGCCGCCGATCACCCGGCGCGCGGTGCCCTGTCCGTCGGTGACCGCCCGACCGCGATGAACAGCCGCACCGATCTGCTCGACCGCCTGCGCACCGCGCTGGCCAACCCGGGCGTCGACGGTGTGCTGGCCACCTCCGACATCCTCGACGACCTGCTGCTGCTCGGCGCTCTCGAGAACAAGGTGGTCTTCTCGTCGATGAACCGCGGCGGCCTCGCCGGCGCCTCCTTCGAACTCGATGATCGGATGACCGCGGCTACCGCGCGCTGGACCATCGACGCCGGACTCAACGGTGCCAAGATGCTGTGCCGCGTCGATCTCGACGACCCCGGCACGCTGTCGATGATGACCGCGTGCGCCGCGGCCGTCGACGAGCTCGCCGCCGGCGGATCCATCGCGATGCTCGAGCCGTTCATGTCCAGCCGGGTCGACGGCAAGGTGCGCAACGATCTCAGTGCCGACGCCGTCATCAAGTCGATGCACATCGTGCAGGGCCTCGGTTCCACCTCGGCCTACACCTGGCTCAAGCTGCCGGTGGTCGACGAGATGGAACGCGTCATGGACGCCACCACGATGCCGACGCTGCTGCTCGGCGGTGACCCGCAGACCGCGCCGGACGAGACGTTCGCGAGTTGGGAACGCGCCCTGCGCATTCCGTCTGTTCGCGGGTTGATCGTCGGGCGCACGCTGCTGTATCCGTCCGACGGCGACGTGACCACCGCGGTCGACACCGCCGTCAACCTGGTCCGCTGAAGGGAGAGTCACACATGAACAGCAAGTGGTACATCCCCGCCCGGTCGGCCAAGGCGCCGCTCACCGTCGAGGTGACTCCCGCCTCCGCGGGCTGGAGCGAGTCGTCGCTGTTCGTCGCCGAACTGACCGCCGGTGAATCGCTGAGTTGGACCACCGGCCGCGACGAGATCATCGTCGTCCCGCTGTCCGGGTCGGCCAGTGTCACCTCCGACGGCGAGAAGTTCGAACTCACCGGCCGGGCAAGCGTTTTCGACGGACCGAGCGACTTCGTCTACGTCGGCCGGGACTCCACGTTCACGCTGGCCACCGCCGACGGCGGCCGCTTCGCACTGTGCGGTGCACGCGCCGGCAAGAAATTGCCGTTCCGCTACGTGCCTGCCGCCGATGTCGCCGTCGAACTCCGCGGAGCCGGCAACTGCAGTCGGCAGGTGCACAACTTCGGCACCGCGGACGCCTTCGAGGCCGATTCCATCATCGCCTGCGAGGTCATCACCCCCGGCGGCAACTGGTCGAGCTACCCGGCACACAAACACGACGAGAACTCCGACGTCGAATCGCAGCTCGAGGAGATCTACTACTTCGAAATCGCTGATGGCCCCGATGGCACACCGGGTTTCGGCTATCACCGGGTCTATGGCACACCCGAGCGGCCCATCGAGGTCCTCGAGGAGGTGCGCAGCGGTGACGTGGTGCTCGTCCCGCACGGGTACCACGGACCGTCGATCGCCGCTCCCGGCTACCACATGTACTACCTCAACGTGATGGCCGGACCGGGCGACGAACGTGCCTGGCTCATCTGCGACGACCCCGCTCACACCTGGCTGCGCGGCAGCTGGGAACGCCAGGACGTCGACCCCCGACTTCCGTTGCACGAGAATCCCTCCCAGGACTAGACCACCCACCCACCTGCACGAGAAAGAAGCAATCGTGGCACCGATCAATCAGGGACGCGCCGGCGGCCTCACCGGCGTCCGGACTCCCCACGGTGAGCCGACGGTCCGTCTGACCGTTTCCCAAGCGACCGTCCGGTTCCTCGCCAATCAGTACGTCGAACGCGACGGAGAACGCACCAAGTTCTTCGCCGGGTGCTTCGGCATCTTCGGCCACGGCAACGTGGCCGGCCTCGGACAGGCGTTGCTGCAAAACGAGATCGACGACGTCGAGGCAAACCGTGAGCCGACGCTCAAGTACGTTCTCGGGCGCAATGAGCAGGCCATGGTGCACTCGGCGGTCGGTTATGCGCGGATGAAGGACCGGATGGAGGCGTGGGCGGTGACCGCCTCGGTAGGCCCCGGCTCCACCAACATGCTCACCGGCGCGGCTCTCGCGACCATCAACCGGCTTCCCGTCCTGTTGCTGCCCGCGGATACCTTCGCCACCCGGGCCTCGGCCCCGGTCCTGCAGGAACTCGAACTCCCGTCATCGGGTGACGTCACGGTCAACGACGCCTTCAAGCCGGTGTCCCGGTACTTCGACCGCGTCTGGCGTCCCGAACAGCTTCCGGGCGCACTCCTCGGCGCGATGCGCGTGCTCACCGACCCCGCCGAGACCGGCGCGGCCACCGTCGCCATCCCGCAGGACGTGCAGGCCGAGGCCTTCGACTGGCCGGAATCGCTGTTCGCCGAACGCACCTGGCATGTCGCACGCCCGTTGCCCGAACGGCATGTGATCGCCGAGGCGGCCGAAATCATTCGCTCGGCCAAGCGTCCGCTCATCGTCGCCGGTGGTGGTGTCATCTACAGTGGCGCCACCGACTCGCTCGCCGAATTCTGCTCGCGCACCGGAATTCCGGTGGGTCAGAGCCAGGCCGGCAAGGGTTCGCTGCCGTATGACCATCCGCAGTCGGTCGGGGCCATCGGCTCCACCGGCACCACCTCCGCCAATGCACTGGCCGCGCAGGCCGACGTGGTGATCGGGATCGGCACCCGCTACAGCGATTTCACCACCGCGTCCCGCACCGCGTTCACCGGCGACGATGTCCGGTTCGTCAACATCAATGTGGCGTCGCTGGATTCAGTGAAGCAGGGTGGCTACAGCGTCGTGTCCGACGCCCGCGAAGCCATCGATGCACTCGACGAACTGCTGGCCGACTACCGCGTCGACGACGCCTACCGCGAGCAGGTGGCCACCCTGGCCCGCGAATGGGACGACATCGTCGAGGCCGCCTACTCACCCACCGCCGTCGGCACCAACGTCGCCACCGGCGAGGAGGCCCTCACCCAGGGCGCAGTGATCGGTCTGGTCAACGAGACCTCCGATCCGCGCGACGTGGTGGTGTGCGCCGCCGGCTCGATGCCGGGCGATCTGCACAAGCTCTGGCGCACCCGCGATTCCAAGGGTTACCACGTCGAATACGGATACTCCTGCATGGGATATGAGGTGGCCGGCGGCCTCGGCGTCAAGATGGCCTGCCCCGACCGCGACGTCTTCGTGATGGTCGGCGACGGGTCGTATCTGATGATGGCGACCGAACTCGTCACCGCGGTGCAGGAGAACCTGAAGGTGATCGTGGTGCTGGTCCAGAACCACGGCTTCGCCTCCATCGGCTCACTCTCGGAATCACTTGGCTCCCAGCGCTTCGGCACCGACTACCGATACCGCGCCGACAACGGCCGGCTCAGCGGTGCCACGCTGCCCGTCGACCTCGCGGCCAATGCCGCCTCGCTGGGCGCCGACGTCATCCGCGCCACCACCGCGGCCGAGTTCGCCGACGCGATCAAGACCGCCAAGGCGGCCGAGGTCACCACCGTCATCCACGTGGAGACCGACCCGTTGATCGGCGCTCCGGACAGCGAATCCTGGTGGGACGTCCCCGTTTCCGAGGTGTCGACGCTCTCGTCGACGCAGGCGGCCTACGACGTCTACGCCCAGTGGAAGGCCGTGCAGCGGCCCTACCTCAACCCGACCACCCCCGATACTGAAGGAGATCAGAAATGACCGACGATACTTCGACACGCTCGCAGGCTCGCGGCTCAGCACGAGACCTCCGCATCGCCGTCCTCGGCGTCGGCATGATGGGCGCCGACCACGTCGCCCGGATCACCGAGCGCACCAAGGGTGCTCGCGTGACCGTGCTCAACGACTACTTCCCGGAGAAGGCCGAGCAGCTCGCGGCGGGCATCCCCGGGTGCCGGGTCATCAACGATCCGCTCGACGCCATCGCCGATCCGGAGGTGGATGCGGTCATCCTCGCCACCCCCGGCCCCACCCACGAGAAGCAGCTACTCGCCTGCATCGAGCACGGCAAGCCCGTCATGTGTGAGAAGCCGCTGACCACCGACGTCGACACCTCCCTCGAGGTCGTCAAGCGTGAGGCGGCGTCGGGCCGCAAGCTGATCCAGGTCGGCTTCATGCGTCGCTTCGACGACGAGTACGAGCAGCTCAAGGGGCTCATCGACAACGGCACCTTCGGTCAGTTGCTCGTCGCGCACTGCGTGCACCGCAACCCGGCGGTCCCGCCGAACTTCGACTCGGCGATGATCGTCAAGGATTCGCTGGTCCACGAGGTCGACGTCACGCGGTTCCTGTTCGACGAGGAGATCGCCTCCGTTCAGATCATCGCTCCCGGATCCAACCCGAATGCGCCTGCGGGTCTGAAGGATCCGCAGATCGCGATCTTCACCACGGCCTCCGGACGTCACATCGACGTGGAGTGCTTCGTCACCACCGGTGTGGCCTACGAGGTCCGCACCGAGGTCGTCGGCGAATTCGGTTCGGCCTTCATCGGTCTCGACCAGGGTGGCGTCGTCCGCAAGCAGCGCAACCCCGTTCAGTCCGATACCGGCGACGGTCGCAAGATCGCCGGGATCTGGGGCGGTGACATCACCCCGTCGTTCGTGGAGCGGTTCGGCCGCGCCTACGACACCGAGATCCAGCGTTGGGTCAACGCCGTGCACGCGGGAACCAACGTCGACGGGCCCGGCGCCTGGGATGGCTACGCCGCCGCAGCGGTGTGCGCCGCCGGCGTCAAGGCTCTCGAAACCGGCCAGCCGCAAACTGTCGAGATGGTCGACCGCGCAAGCATTCCCGGCGCCTGACCCACCACACCCATCACACCTTTCACCCCCTTTCAGGAGTACCCCCATGTCTGCACCCGCCATCACCCGCACCGTCACCCACTGGGTGAACAACGAGGCCTTCGCCGGCGCCTCATCGAAGACTGCGCCCATCACCAACCCGGCGACCGGTGAGGTCACCGGTGAGGTGGCGCTGGCCGACCTCGCCGACGCCCGCGCCGTGATCGATTCCGCTGCGGCGGCGTTCCCGGCGTGGCGCGACACCAGCCTGACCAAGCGCACCGCGGTGCTGTTCCGCTTCCGCGAGCTGCTCAACGAACGCAAGGGCGAGTTGGCCGAGATCATCACCGCCGAGCACGGCAAGGTGCTCTCCGATGCCCTCGGGGAGATCTCCCGTGGCCAGGAGGTCGTCGAGTTCGCTTGCGGTATCCCGCATCTTCTCAAGGGTGGCTACACCGAGAACGCCTCGACCAAGGTCGACGTGCACTCGGTGTATCAGCCGCTCGGCCCGGTCGGCATCATCTCCCCGTTCAACTTCCCGGCCATGGTGCCGATGTGGTTCTTCCCCATCGCGATCGCCGCGGGCAACACCGTGGTCCTCAAACCCTCGGAGAAGGACCCGACCGCCTCGCTGTGGCTGGCGCAGTTGTGGAAGGAAGCCGGTCTGCCCGACGGTGTGTTCAACGTGCTGCAGGGCGACAAGGTCGCCGTCGACGAGTTGCTGACCAACCCGAAGATCAAGGCCATCAGCTTCGTCGGTTCCACCCCGATCGCGCAGTACGTGTATGCCACCGGCACCGCCGCCGGCAAACGCGTCCAGGCGCTCGGTGGGGCCAAGAACCACGCCATCATCCTCCCGGACGCCGATCTGGATCTGGCCGCCGATGCGATGGTCAACGCCGGTTTCGGCTCGGCCGGGGAACGCTGCATGGCCATCTCGGTCGCCGTGGCCGTCGGTGACATCGCCGACGACCTGGTCGCCAAGATCACCGAGCGCGCACGCACCATCCGCACCGGGGACGGCACCCGCGACTCCGACATGGGACCGCTGGTCACCGCCGCCCACCGCGACAAGGTCCGCAGCTACGTCGACGCCGGTGAAGCCGCCGGTGCCACCGTGGTTCTCGACGGACGCGGCGTCGCGGCCGACGGCGGGGCCGACGGTTTCTGGTTGGGCCCGACCCTGTTCGACCACGTCACCCCCGACATGAGCATCTACACCGACGAGATCTTCGGCCCGGTGCTCGCGGTGGTGCGGGTGGACTCCTACGACGAGGCACTGGAGTTGATCAACGCCAACCCCTACGGCAACGGCACCGCCATCTTCACCAACGACGGTGGCGCGGCCCGACGGTTCCAGAACGAGGTCGAGGTCGGCATGGTAGGCATCAACGTGCCCATCCCGGTCCCGATGGCCTACTTCAGCTTCGGCGGCTGGAAGGCCTCACTGTTCGGCGACACCCACGCCCACGGCACCGAAGGCATCCACTTCTTCACCCGCACCAAAGCCATCACCACCCGCTGGCTCGACCCGAGCCACGGCGGCCTCAACCTCGGCTTCCCGCAAAACGGCTGAGCCGCAGGGCTGGTCGGGCCGGGCTCTCCTCCTGCTGGTTGAGGCCCGGCCCTCCCCTCCCGCTGGTTGAGCCTGGCCCTCCCCTCCCGCTGGTTGAGCCGGGACCGCGAGGAACGAGCGGCCCCGCGTCGAAACCACCCGCAACACAACAATCGTTGCCTCAACCAGCAGAAATGGCGGCCCAGCCAACGGTGGAGGTTCAGCGGCGGGGCGGGCCGGTGGTGCCGCGGACCTTCAGGCTGGGTTCGAGGACGTGGTCGGGCCGGGCCGGCTGCGTCCCGTCGAGCATCTCGACAGCAAGGCGGACGGCGTTGCGCCCGATCGCTTCTGCGTCCTGATGGATGGTGGTGAGATCGATACGCGGGTTGTCGGAAAGTCGGCTGTCGTCGTATCCGACGAGGGAGACCTCACCCGGGATGTCGATCCCGGCTCGGGTGAACACGTCCAGGATGCCGAGGGCGCATCGGTCGTTGCCGGCGATGATGGCAGTGGGTAATCGTGTGCGGGACATGATCTCCCGCGCCGCATGTGCGCCCGCCGCCTCGTCGTGGGCGCCCGCGACGATGTCGATATGGTCGGGTAAGCCGTGGGCTCGCATGGCGGCACGGTAGCCATCGCGACGGTCGTCCGAGCCCGGCTCCCCGTTGCCGTCGACATGCAGGATGTCGCGGTGGCCGAGGTCGGTGAGGTAGTCGACGGCCCGGCGCAAGCCGTCGGCGTCGTCGGTGCGCACGGTGGCGATACGGTCGCCGAGCGGGGTGTTCGGGAGCCGCCTGCCCACGACAACGGTGGGAGCACGCCTTCCCAGTTCGGCCAGGTCGTCGTCGGATTGGGACGGTCCGAGCAGGATGAGCGCACCGCAACGGTGACTGAGCAGCGCTTCCACCGAGGTCACCTCGGACCGGCCCGGCACGTTGGCCGAGAGCAGTACCTCGTGGCCGAACTCCTCGGCCGCCGGATAGATGTTGGCCACCAACTCCGCCTCGAACAACTGCGAGACGTCGATCAGCACCCCCAGCGTCCGACTTCGTCCACGCGCCAACAAGCGGGCCGCCGCGTCCGGCCGGTATCCGATCTCATCGGCGACAGCGAGCACCCGACGCCGGGTGTCGTCGCTGGCCCCGGGCTTCCCGTCGAGGATGAACGACACCAGCGTCCGGGACACTCCGGCTTGCTTGGCCACATCGGCCATGGTGGGTTTGCGTGGGGACGCCGTGCCCGCTGCTCGCGCGGCCATTTCACACCCTCTTCCAAAAGTGACCGTTGACACATCTACTTTGTCAGTACATAGTAGACCTTACGCGCGTTACTAACGCGCGTTAGCTCCAAAGACTTGTCAGTTCCTCCCACGAAGAAGGTCCCCATGTCCGCACCGGCCACAGCTCCGTCAGCGTCCACCGGACGCTTTCTGACCAAGCTGACCGTCATCGCAACCCTCGGGGGGCTGCTGTTCGGTTATGACACCGGCGTCATCTCCGGCGCCCTGCTCTACATGAAAGACGACCTGCACCTGACCTCGGTGACCGAGGCGGTTGTGGTCAGTTCGCTCCTCTTCCCCGGCGCCGCGTTCGGCGCCCTCTTCGGCGGCCGGCTGGCCGACCGGCTCGGTCGCAAGCGCACCCTGCTCGGCTGCGGTGCGATCTTCTTGCTCGGCGCCCTCGGCTGCGCACTCGCGCCGAGCGTTGCCGCCATGGTGATCGCCCGCATCATCCTCGGCTTCGGCGTCGGCGCCGCAGCGGTGACCTGCCCGCTCTACCTGGCTGAGATGGCACCTGTCGAGCGCCGTGGACGGATGGTCACCATCAACGAGCTGATGATCGTCACCGGACAGATGCTCGCCTTCGCGACCAACGCGCTGCTCGACCACCTCATCCACGACCCGCACGTCTGGCGCATCATGCTGGCCGTTGCCTCGATCCCGGCCGTCGCTCTGCTCATCGGCATGACGGCACTGCCCGATTCCCCACGCTGGTATGCCCTGCAGAACCGGCTGCCCGAGGCCCGCTCTGTGCTCGGCCTGAGCCGCACTCCCGCCGAGGCCGACGCGGAGTACGTGCAGATCGTCGAACACACCGAACACATCACCGGCAGCAACAAGACGCCGATGTCCCTGCTGCGCGACGTGCCCTGGATCCGCCACATCGTGATGATCGGCTGCGGGCTCGCCATCATTCAGCAGGCAACCGGCATCAACACCGTGAATTATTACGCACCAACGATTCTCGAGCAGAGCGGCCTCGGCGTGAGCGCATCACTCATCGCCACCATCGCGGTGGGCGTGACCTCGGTGATCACCACCATCATCGGGATCATCCTGCTCGGCTACATCGGCCGTCGAACCATGCTGCTCATCGGCTTCGCCGGTGTCGCGGTGTCGCAGGCCGCCCTGGCACTGACCTTCCTGCTCCCCGAGTCGACAACCCGGAGCTACGTCATCCTCGGCTGCATGATCCTGTTCGTCGCCTTCGTGCAGATGTTCATCGGCACCTGCGTCTGGCTGCTGCTGTCGGAGATCTTCCCGCTCAGCGTGCGCGGGTTCGCGATGGGGATCGCGGTCTTCATCCTGTGGTGCACCAACGCCCTCATCTCGTTCCTGTTCCCCGTGCTCAACTCTGCCCTCGGTTCCACCGGAACGTTCGGACTGTTCGTCGCGATCAACCTGGTCTCACTGGTCTTCGTCTACCTGACGGTGCCGGAGACCAAGGGGATCAGCCTCGAAGATCTCGAAGAGCATCTCGAACTGCATCACCAGAACCGCACCGGACCGATCCCGGTCTCCACGGCCGCCTGACCGACGCCCTGACACGTGAACTCCCCGCCCACCCTGGGCGGGGAGTTCACGTGTCGGGTTCATCCCGGAATCTGAACCGTCCTGGGTCTGGTGGAGACCGTGATCTCACCAGGAGAATGCTGTTATGGGAGCACCACGGAAGTTTGACCAGGAGACGCGTGAGCGTGCCGTGCGGATGTATCAGGATCGGCTCGGCGAGGTGGGCGGGTCGAAGTCGGCGGCGCGCCGGCATGTCGCCGAGATGCTCGATATCAATCAGGCGACGCTGCGTAACTGGATCGAGAAGGACACGCCGGTGGTCTCCTCGGGGGTGAGTACGACCAGTGGGGAGTTGGATGCTCAGGTGCGTGAGCTGCGTCGTGAGAATTCCGAATTGCGCAGAGCCAATGAGATTTTGAAGACGGCGTCGGCGTTTTTCGCCGCGGCGGAGATCGACCGCCGACTTCGTTGATCGTCGAGTACATCGACGATCACAGGGACAGGTTCGGGGTCGATCCGATCTGCCGGGTACTCACCGAGTACGGAATGCAGATTGCCCCATCCACCTACTATGCCCACAAGCAGCGTGGCCTGGTCTCGGCAGCGATGCTCGAGGAGGCCTACGCCGCTCATGCCGTCTACCAGCAGTTCGAGAAGAACCGCGGTGTGTACGGGGTGCGCAAGATGTATCACACGATGTGGCGCGCCGGTCACGTGATGGGTCGTGATCAGGTCGGCCGGCTGATGGGGATCTGCGGCATCTCCGGTGCTGTACGCGGCAGCCATCGCACCACCACGACCCACCGAGACGATAGGGCGCCACGATTCCCTGATCATGTTGAACGACAATGGGATACACCGACACATCCGGATCAGTGGTGGGTGGCCGACTTCACGTATGTGTGGACATTGGCGGGGTTTGTCTACGTCGCGTTCCTCGTGGATGTGTTTTCGCGACGCATCCTCGGGTGGCGAGTCATGGCGAGCAAGCACACACCGTTGGTGACGAGTGTTGTCGAGCAAGCGTTGTTCGCCCGCCGCCGATCCGGATTCGACTTCACCGCAACCGGTTTGGTTCATCACAGCGATGCGGGCAGTCAGTACACATCGTTGGCATTCACCGCTGCGCTGACCGAGGCCAACATCACCGGATCCATAGGATCGGTCGGCGATGCGCTCGACAACGCGCTCATGGAGTCGGCGATCGGCTTGTACAAGACCGAACTGATCGACACCGGCCGCGCCTGGAAGGACCGCGGCGAGGTCGAACGAGAGACCGCCGCCTACGTGCACTGGTTCAACGCCGAGAGGCTGCACTCCTCCCTGGGCTACTGCTCACCCGTCGAGTACGAGACGCGCTATCGTGACAGCGTCGCCTCCGTGGCGGAGGTGGCCTGAACCAGGTCTCTATCCGATCCAGGACGGTTCAATCCTGCACAGCGACCGGTTGAACTCGCCCAGTACACCAGCCACGACATGGCCGCCGCATGCGGCAAGCATGGCTTGCGGCGCTCGATGGGCGCGACAGGGATCTGCTGGGACAACGCCGGCGCCGAATCACTGTGGTCGACCGTCAAGCACGAATACTCCAAGCGGCACGCGTTCACCACGTACGCGAATCTTACTGCGGGACTTGCCAATTACATCAGATTCTATAATCATGACAGGAGGCACAGCTCGCTGGGGATGATCTCGCCTATCGACTTCGAGATCACGTCACTGACAAGTCAGCAATCAAGCTAACCGTGTCCACTTTTTCGGGGGAGCCCCATTTGCGGAATCGGACGTCTTGGGTGCGGGCGGCATACGCGTGGCGGGCTTGTTCGGCGCGGTCGGGGTCGAGCGCGATGACCATCTCGTCGAGCTGTTCGGAGAGCACGCTGTTGGTGGTGGCTTCGGCGGCGTAGCCGAGGGCGGCGTCTTCGGCGGCGTCGTACTGATTCTCATCCAACGCGGTCAGGGCGTGCGCGATCAGTGAGGCGCGGGATTCGGTGAGGTCACCGGCCAGGAATGCGGCCCGCACGTTGGGGAGGTGGGAAAGCAGCTCCCCGAGGGCGAGCCAGCGTCCGGCGGTGGCGGCGGGGACGTCGAAGTGCCAGGCGACGTCGCGGACGGCGGCGTTGTCGGGCATCTTTTTGCGGTAGCGGTCGTAGTCGGCGGCCATGACGCGGTCGAACACTTTGCGTCCGAGGTGGTAGGCGGCCGAAATCTTGCGCGCCATGTGTTGGCGTTCACCGCGCGTGAAGTCCGAAGCGGCTGCGGCCAAGTCGGATTCACCGGCGCAGGCCAGGGTGGCCTCGTCGGTGTTCCGGCCTGCTTCGAACATGCCCTTATGATGTCAGAGGGGTCTGACAACTCTGGATTGTCGGCTATCGGGTGGTGGATTGTGTTGGGGCGCTGACATTGTCGGGTCGCGGATGGTTTCGACACGTGGCCGCTCGTTCCTCGCGGACACGGCTCAACCAGCGGGCGGAACGCGGACACGGCTCAACCAGCGGAAGGGGGGTGGCCGGCTCAGCCAGCGGAAGGGGTGGCCGGCTCAACCAGCCGGCGGAGGCGGCGGCTCAACCAGCCGGCGGAGGGGGCGGCTCACCCAGTAGCAGGGGGAGCCGGGCGTTGTGAGGGTGCGGGGAATGAGACTACTTCCCCACTGCCGGTGGCCTTTTGCGCGCCGTATTCCCTTCCGGGTTTGCGGCGTGTCCACCGCCTCTCGACGGTATCCACCATGCCCAGTGCCGTGCCGTGGCACCACGCGTTACGACGACCGCTTCTCCACCGCTTTCACGTCGAAGAGAGACTGGCCGGTCTCTCCGCTACCGCTACCGGCGCGTGAACACCCACCGAGCCTTGCGGGCTCGGCGCGTGCCCTGATTCCTCCTGCGAGGTCAGGGATTAGGACACTGTCGCGATGTCGTCGGGAAGAGGCTTTCGCTTGTGGTGGGAGACCACGCCGGAGTCGAACCGGCAACCTGCCAATTATCAGTTGACTGCTCTGCCATTGAGCTAGTGCGTCGTGCGACTGAGGATGTGCTCTTCCGTGCGGTTCCGATCCTTTTGGGATCAGAATGCCGCACACCCTCGACCGTTCAGATGTCAAGTCCTACTTGATCTCTCCTGCCTCCTCGAAGCCGCCACGCCCCGGGTCCGCATTCATGGAACACGCCCTCGACTGACCATCTCGGACTGATGTTCCTTCCCTCACCGCAACGCTCGTCGCTACTGACAACACCTGGCAGGTGTTGGGTCACCGATCGGCTCTCCCGGCTCTCGCCATCAGGTCGCTTCGACGTTGCCTCCACCCTGGGGTGAAGGTTCCGGCTCGGAGTGCATGGGGTACCGAGTATCACCCCGGCGACGGTTGTCACCCGCCTTTCACCGAGTCACCCCGGCTTATGCGCCATGCCGCACAAAGACTTTCGATTCAGTTATCAAGTGTCATGCCCCGATCGGTTCGGCGACCGATTGAGGCGCGAGAAGACACATTAAACAGACTCGCCCGAGAAGACAAGGACTTTTTCTGCCCGAACCTCGTCATCGATCCATCTCAAGGGGTTCCCTTTCGACAGCGACAGTTCTACTATCGGATGTAGTACTACTACGTGCCAACCTCGGAGATGAGGGTTCATGGCTCCATCAAGTCGTGCGAAAACTGTACTGGGAGAATTGGATTCGTGGTATCACCTCGCGCCCGGTACGCGTCGCCAGATCAACAAGGTCTTCCCGTCGCACTGGTCGTTCATGCTGGGTGAGGTTGCGCTCTACAGCTTCATCATCCTGCTGATCTCCGGGGTGTACCTGACTCTGTTCTTCGATCCGTCGATGAGCGAGGTCATCTACGACGGCGCCTATCAGCCGCTCAACGGTGTGATGATGACCAAGGCCTACGAGACCACCCTCAACATCTCCTTCGAGGTGCGCGGCGGTCTGTTCGTCCGCCAGATCCACCACTGGGCCGCGCTGCTGTTCGCCGCGTCGATCATCATCCACATGATGCGCATCTTCTTCACCGGTGCGTTCCGGCGTCCACGTGAGGCCAACTGGATCATCGGCTGCTTCCTGCTGATCCTGGCGATGTTCGAGGGCTTCTTCGGCTACTCACTGCCCGACGACCTCCTCTCCGGCACCGGCGTCCGCGCACTCACCGCAGGCGCCCTCGGGCTACCCATCGTGGGTACGTGGATTCGCTGGGCGCTGTTCGGTGGGGACTTCCCCGGCGAGATCATCATCCCGCGCATGTACGTGCTGCACATCCTGCTGTTCCCGGGCATCATCCTGGCGTTGATCGGCGCCCACCTCGCGCTGGTCTGGTACCAGAAGCACACCCAGTTCCCCGGCCCCGGCCGCACCGAGCGCAACGTGGTCGGCGTGCGCATCATGCCGGTCTTCGCGGCCAAGGGTGGCGCGATGTTCGCGATGACGACCGGTGTGCTGGCCCTGATGGCGGGTGTCTTCCAGATCAACCCGGTGTGGGTGCTCGGACCCTACAACCCGGCCCACGTCTCGGCCGGCTCCCAGCCCGACATCTACATGATGTGGACCGACGGACTCCTCCGACTCATGCCGGCGTGGGAACTCTATCTCGGCAAATACACTGTGCCGGCGTCGAATTGGGGCGTGCTGCTGATCGGCGCGGTCTTCATCTCGATGATGGTCTACCCGTGGGTGGAAAGGCGGCTCACCAACGATCGTGCCCATCACAACCTGTTGCAGCGTCCACGTGACGTGCCGGTGCGTACCGGCATCGGGGCGATGGCGCTCTCGTTCTACATCATCCTGACGCTGTCGTGCATGAACGACGTGATCGCCTACAAGTTCCACGTCTCACTCAACGCGACCACCTGGATGGGCCGCATCGGCCTGATCGTGGTGCCACCGCTGGCCTACTTCGTCGCCTACCGCTGGGCCCTGGCCCTGCAACGCAGCGACCGCGCCGTCCTCGCGCACGGCATCGAGACCGGCCTCATCAAGCGCCTGCCACAGGGCGAGTACATCGAGGTCCACCAACCACTGGGCCCGGTCGACTCCCACGGCCACCCCATCCCGCTCCCCTACCAGGGCGCGGCTCTGCCCAAGCGGATGAACAAACTCGGCTCCTCCGGCGCACCCGGCACCGGATCGATCCTCACCGCCGACCCGCCCGAGCAGCAGCAACACAACGCCGAGCGCGCGCGATCAGAGCTCGACGCCGAACTCGAGGCAATACGTCGGCTCAATTCCGGCTCCGACGCGCGACAATGAGGGGGTGGCGCTGCTGACCATCGTCCTCATCGCGGTGCTGGCACTGACCGGATGGTCGATGTCGGTACGACGCTGTGGTGCGCCGCGCCGTGACGCCCGGTTCTTCCTGCTCGCCTCGGTCGTCGACGACGCGCCACGTGCGGGCAGCGACCCGCGTGCCGAACTCATCGAGGAGAAGCACCATCTCGAACTACGCGCGGCCATTCCCGCTCTCGCCGTCGGTGCCGCCTCCGCGGGCGGCGCGATCTACATCGTGCTCGGCGACCTGCAGCCCACCCGCATCCCGGAACTGAGCCTGATGACCGCCGAACTCGCCGTCATCGCGCTCGCGTCGATCGCGGTGGCCGCGCTGTGTGCCCGGCGCACCGCACGAGTGGTGGTGCAACAGTCGCAGATCTACCGGGGCTCACCACACTGAGTCGGGCACCAGGTCAGCTTCGTGGCGCAGGTCAGCTTCGTGGCGGGCACCCGCCGACCAGGGTAAAGCGTTACGCCACAACGCAAGTCAGCGTCGCGTCCGACGACGTCGGGCCCGCAGTTCGGCAATCGCCGTCTTGAGTCCCCGAGTCTTGGGCATCCCGGCGAACCGTCGCTCCGAGGCGGTCTCCGGGGCGTCGTCGGCGGTGTCGCGCAGGAAGCGGTCGGGCAGCGCGAGTTTGTTGATGGTCCGCAGCGTCTGCATGTACTGCACCATCAACGAGCCCGTCGTATAGGGCAGGTCGTATTTGTCGCAGAGATCGCGGACGCGGTCGGCGATCTCGGCGTAGCGGTTGCTGGGCAGATCGGGGTAGAGATGGTGCTCGATCTGGTAGCAGAGATTCCCACTGAAGAAAGCCATCGCGGGGCCCGCCTTGAAGTTCGCCGTCCCGAGCATCTGCCGCAGATACCACTGACCGGGTGTCTCGTTCTCCAGCGACTCGACGGTGAATTTCTCTGCGCCATCGGGAAAATGTCCGCAGAAGATGACGACGTAGGCCCACAGGTTGCGAATCAGGTTCGCGGTCGCGTTGGCGGTCAGCGTGTGCACGAAGTTGGGACCGGTCATCGCCGGGAAGATGATGTAGTCCTTGCCGACCTGACGAATGATCTTGCGCGCGAACAGTTTGATCTTCGGGACGGTCACCTCTGGTGCGCGCTCACCCCGTAGATACTCACCGAGTTCGATGTCGTGCAGGCCGATTCCCCACTCGAAGGTGGCGGCGAGCATCAGGTTGGACAGCGGCTGGAACAGCCGGCGCGGTTCCCACGGCTCGTCGCGGGTGACCCGCAAGACCTTATAGCCGACGTCGTGGTCCATCCCGACGACGTTGGTGTACTTGTGATGGATGTAGTTGTGCGAGTGCTTCCAGTGGGGTGACGCGCACACCATGTCCCACTCGTAGGTGGTGGAGTGCACCTCGGGATCGTTCATCCAATCCCATTGGCCGTGCATCACATTGTGGCCGAGTTCCATGTTCTCGATGATCTTCGACAGCGAGAGAGCCGCGGTACCGAGCAACCACAGCGAACGCTTGTGGCTACCGATCAGTGCGACCCGGCCCACGACCTCGAGTGCCCGATGCGCGAGGATCGTCCGGTGCAGATACCGGACATCACGCATTCCCCGGTCGGCTTCGATGTCGCGGCGGATGGCATCTAGTTCGGCACCCAGTGCCTCGACGTCGGCTTCGGTCAGGTGTGCGTACTCGTTGATATCAGTGATTGCCATCGAGACCCATTATGCCCGCGTCCGTACGCGACACCCAACCGTTGATCGCCAGGTCAGTCCTCACGCAGCCTCACGCCGATTGTCCGCGGCGACGATCTGGCGCACGCGGGCACCCTTGCCCCGGCGACGCAGCGACGCGATCGCGGTGCGCAGCCCACGACGACGACCGGTGGTCGGGTCGACAGACGCCTGCAGCCGGGCACCCTCGGGCAGATCCGATTTGAAACGCCGCTCCGACGCCGTCTCCGGCGCGTCATCGGCGGTTGCCTTCAGGTACTTGTCCGGCAGGGACAGCTTGGCGATGGTCCGCCACGACTTCGCATACTGCAGTGGGAACGACCCCGTGGTGTAGGGCAGGTCGTACTTCTCGCACAGCGCCCGCACCCGGACGGAGATCTCGGCGAGGCGGTTACTCGGCAGATCCGGGAAGATGTGGTGCTCGATCTGGTAGGACAGGTTGCCGCTCAGGAAGGCCAGCACGAACCCGGAGTGGAAGTTGGCGCTGCCGAGCATCTGGCGCAGATACCATTCGGCCTGCGTCTCGCTGTCGACGTCCTGCTTGGTGAACTTCTCCGCGCCGTCGGGGAAGTGGCCGCAGAAGATGACCGCGTTGGTCCAAATGTTGCGGATGACGTTGCCCATGACATTCGCGGTGGCCGCCTTGCGGAAGGCCCGGCCGCCCTGTCGCAGGTCGCCGCGGCCCGCGACGAGACCGGCGAGAGCCGGATAGACCACATAGTCCTTGGCCATCTGCTTGCCGACCTTGGTCGCCACGTCGCGCAGATCGCGCTGGAACTGTGCCTTGGCCTCGGGAGTCCTGCGCTTCTTGCCCAGTTCGAGGTGCTGCGCGGCAACGCCGTACTCGAAGGCGAGCGCGAGCAGGGTGTTGTAGGCCAGGTTGCCCAGGTAGAAGGGCCGCCACCGCTGGTCACGGGTCACCCGCAGCAGTCCGTAGCCCACGTCGTCGTCCATCCCGAGCACATTGGTGTACTTGTGATGGATGTAATTGTGCGTGTGCTTCCAGTGCGCCGAGGGGTCGGTGTTGTCCCACTCCCACGTGGTCGAGTGCACCTCGGGATCGTTCATCCAGTCCCACTGGCCGTGCATCACATTGTGGCCGAGTTCCATGTTCTCGACGATCTTGGCCAGACCCAGTGCACCCGCACCGGCCCACCACATCGATCGCTTGGTGGAACCGAAGATCAGCCCACGGCCGAGCAGTTCCATGCCGCGCTGGAAGCGGATCGTGTTGCGGATGTAGCGCGCATCGCGCTCACCCCGATCCGCTTCGATGTCGGCTCGGATCGCATCGAGTTCGGCGCCGAGCGCCTCCACGTCGGAGGGAGACAGGTGTGCGTACTCGGGGATGTCGGTGATCGCCATCGAGGTCCTTTCGCCGAAGTCACTTACGCCTACGTTTCCGTAACTTACGACAGCGTAGGTTGTATTCGGCGTGCCTGTCCACCCCTTCGCGGCCGATGGCGCCAGGTGTGAGCCGACGCACAGTGCCGATGCGCTGCGCCGAGCGGCCGGTTAGGGCCGCCGATGCGGCGTCAGCGCCATTCGTGGAACAACTCGTAGCCGACCAGGTCTTCGAAGTCACCGTCGGACCGTGCGGCAAGATGCTGCGTGCCGAACTCGCGGAAACCGCACGAGCGGGCCAGCGCGCGACTGCCCTCGTTGCCGGCCGCGGCAAACAGCGTCAACCGGCGCAGGCCGATCTCGTCGAAGATGTGGTCGACGGCCCCCGCCATCCCCTCCCGCAGCACCCCGCGGCCACGCGCCTCGGGATGGGTGTAGAAACCGATCTCGGCTCCGGTCACCTCGTCGATGTCGAAGATGGAGACGTCGCCGAGGTACTCGTCGGAGTCTTTGTCGGCCACGGCCCACGTGCACGTCGAGCCGCACGCAGCGGTCCACCACTTGCGGATGCGCTCGGCCGCCGCGTGCTCGTCGAGCAGCGGATCGGGTCTCGCGAATAGATACCGGCGCGACTCGGCGTCGTCGAGAGTCTCTCTGATCCGCGGATCATCCTTCTCCTCGAGGGGCCGCAACCGGAACCGCTCGGTCTCGAAAGTGTCTGCATGCCAAGTGGTCTTCGGTGTCCGGTCATCGTCGCGGCGCAGTGAACCGACCCAGGCGGCGTGCGGTGTGCCGCGCAGTTCGACGCCGTCGGGGATCGACGCGTCCAGCCGGAATCCGCACGCGTGGGCGACGCGCAGGGCGTCGATGTTCCCGGCCAGTGCCGTCCAGCGGATCACCTCCTTGCCGGCCTGCGCAAAGGCGTAGTCGACGGCCAGCAACACCGCGCGGCGCATGATCCCCCACCCGCGCGCATCCGGGTGCAGATCGAAGCTCAGGTGGGTCAGCACTCCCTCACCGGCGATGTCGACGGTGCCGGCGAACCGTCCGTCCACGTCGACCGCCCACACCATCTCACTGCCGGTCTCCCAGCATCGGGGCGCGTACTCGAGTGCGAACCGCTCGGCGGCGGAACGACCGTAGGGCGCGGGTATGGGGGTCCAGCGGATCTTCGCCTGATCGGCGGCCAGCTCGACCATGCGGTCGATGTCGCCCCGCACGTGGGAGCGTAATGTCACCTCACCGTCCGTGAGGACGGGTACTTGCGATTCCTGTGACTTGGCGATCTCTGCTCGCATCCTTTTCACCCTAACGCCTCCGGCGACGACCGGCAGGACGGAACACCGATCTCCGGGCACAACAGGGCAGCACGCGGCTCAGACGTCGAGGGTGCAGTCCCCGGCGGCGGCGCTCACGCAGGTCTGGATGCGTTCACCTTCCACATGTTCGACGCCGGACCGCAGGTCACGCACGCAACCCTTGTCGATCATCACCACACAGCTCTGGCAGATCCCCATCCGGCAGCCGAACGGCATGATCGCGCCGGCCGACTCACCCGCCTCGAGCAGCGTCGTCGCGCCGTCGACCTCGGCGGTCTTACCCGAGCGGGCGAACGTGACGGTGCCGCCCTGGGCGCCGACATGCCCACGCTCGAGAGCGAAGCGCTCGATGTGCAGCAGGTCGGTGAGGTCGGCGTCGCTGTACATCTGCTGCAGCATGTCCAGGAATCCACCGGGACCGCAGGCCCAGGTCTGGCGCTCGGTCCAGTCGGGGCACAACTGCGCCAGGTCGACGGCGGTCACCTTCCCGTCGACGCGGGTGTGTTGGACATGCAGATCGATCGTGCCGTCCCCGGCCATCTCGGCCAGCTCGTCCGCGAAGAGGAGATCTTGGGCGCTCGGGGTCGAATGGACGACGCGAATGTCGGTGACCTGCTTACGTTGTCGCATCATGCGCAGCATCGAAATGATCGGGGTGATGCCGCTGCCGGCGGTGACGAACAGGATCTTCTCGGGCAGCGGGTCGGGCAGGACGAACTCGCCCTGCGGTGCCGCCAACCGGACCACGGTGCCCGGGGTGAGCCCATTGACCAGGTGCGAGGACAGGAACCCCTCGGGCATCGCCTTGACGGTGATCGCGATGGTCTTCTCACTCGCCGAGGTGTGCGGGGTGGAGGTCAGCGAATACGACCGCCAGGTCCAGCGCCCCTCGATCAGCACCCCGATCCCGATGTACTGGCCCGGCGTGTAATCCAGCGAAAAGCCCCAGCCCGGTCGGATGCGAATGGTCGCGGTGTCCTCGGTCTCCCGCGTCACCGACACCACCTTGCCGCGCAACTCGCGCGCCGACCACAACGGGTTGGCCAGATGCAGATAATCGTCGGGCAACAGCGGCGTGGTGATCCGCGTGACGGCGGCACGAACCCACTGCGCACCGCGACTTCGGGCGGCGACACCAGTCACCGGTTCCTCGAAACGCTCCAGAAATCCCATTCGACACCATCCTCACGGCTACTCGGACAAAGCCTAACCTACGCAACCGTAGGTTAGCGATCCGAGCAGGTCACCCCACCGGCGGTGACGTCAGAGGAGTTCGAGAAGGAACGGCAGTTCCTGAGTCGCATACCAGCCCAGGTCGTGGTCCTCGACGTCGCCGACAGCCAGCTCCGCGTCCAGATCACCGAGGTCAGCGGCATCGATGACGATCGTCGCAGCACGCACCTTGTCCTCTGCGTCGGCGCCATCGACATGGACCGAGGCGATCGCCGACAGCGGCACCGGCCCGGTGATCTTCACCACGGCGTCGTCCAGATCGGGTCGCAACGTCACGTCGTCGACATCCGCGGCGACGACCGCACGGCGCGGCGGAAGGCGCAGCGTGTTACCGGGCTTGGTGGTGGCTGCGTCGGCAGCCAGGTCGGCGGCGGCATCGGCGTCACCCTGTTCGGGGACCTCGCCGGCCAACAACCGCAGCGACGCCCGGGCCGCCTCGCGCATCGCCACCTCGGAGAGTTCCTCGTCGTCGCCGGACAGGAAGGCTTCGCGCAGCGCCGGGGTCAGCGCAAAGGCGGTGCCGCCGATCGCCCGGAACTCGCCGGTCTCGTTGAGCTCCATCAGCATCGCCAACGTCGCCGGGAGATACACCCTCATCGCGTCCCACTTTCCTTGTCCACAGGCCGACCGCAACAAACCCGGCCCAACACTACGCACGGCCGCGGGCTCATACGACGCTGGCGAGCTCCTCGTAGGACTCCGCCACGAAGTCGGCCATCACCGGGAGATCGCCGATGACACCACGATCGGCGATGAAACCGAACTGCAGGTTGTCGCCGTACTCGACGACGCTGATCGCCAGCGCTCGCTCGGCCACCAGCATCGGGACGGCGAACACCTCGTCCACCCGGTGGCCGAGCAGAAACCGGTCGGCGATCGGCGTGGTGCCCATCGCGACGGGCACGTTGTAGCCACGACTGTTGAGCGAACGGAAGGCACGCGAACTGAACTCGGGGAAAGGCACCACCCCCAGCTCGGGGAACAACGGCCGCGGACCCAGGCTGACCCGCCGCGAGGACTGCGCGTACCGATTGGCCAGTCCGGCCACCTGGGCCAGACGTACCGCCGGATTCGCTTCTCCCACAGGCAGATCCGTGACGAAGCTCGGTTTGCCGACGCTCACCCAGCCGGGATCGGTCTCGACGGTGCGCTCGACACCCGGGTCACGCGCCGACAAGGGGATCACCACGCGCACCGTGTCGGCCACCGACGCGCCCGGGTCGACCGACAGCAACCACTTGCGCATGACCCCGGAGATGATGGCCAGTTCCACATCGTTGACCGTGCAGCCATAACACTGGGCGATCTTGGCGCACCCGCGGCGGGGCACCGACGCGGTGATGAACATCCGCGTGGAGGTGCCGACGGCATTCAACGGGCTACTCGGAGCCGAGTCGGTGAGCTGCTGCACCACACCGCCGACCCGGCGCACGGTGGTCTCCACGGCCGACCGGATGTCGGAGACCAACCCGTTGCCGTTGGTCACGGTGTCGACGAGATCTCCCGGACGCGACAGCGCCTCACCGAGGGCGCCCATCAGCAGCCGCGTGCCGCCCGGCGGCGAACCCGGCATCCACAGATCCTCCGGCAGCGTCACGGGTTCGGGCTGCTCGTCGCAGATGACCTCACTGATCTCGGTGCCGCCGCCGTCGTCGAGTAGACACCGGTGCGACTTGGTCAGGATGGCCAGCTTGCCGTCGGCGAGACCTTCGATCAGGTACATCTCCCACAGCGGGCGCGTCCGGTCCAGCGGTCGCGACATGACGCGCGCGATGAGGTCAGCGAGATCACCGGGCCCGCCCGGCCGCGGCAACCCCGCGCGGCGGATGTGGAAGTTGATGTCGAAGTCGCGGTCGTCGACCCACACCGGCCGGGCCAGGCCGAGGGTCACCTCCCGCACCACCTGCCGGTAGCGGGGCACCAGCTGCAGCCGGTTCTCCACGAGCGTGACCAGACTCGGGTAGTCCAGCGTCGAGCGTGCCGACGCGTTCGACGACGCGCCCTGGCCCTTCGGCCCGGCATCCTCGGCGTTCTGCTCCTTCTGTGGCGACAAGATCAGCAACGCACCCAGATGAGTCGTGGTGCGCGACTCGTCCAGGAAATAGAACATCGCGTCACGCGGGGACAGACGGTTCACCACGAACCGATCGTAGGTCACACCGTGCTCCGGTGGCCCGGCCACTACTCAAGACCCGTCGGCTCAAGACCCGCCGGCACAAGACCCATCGGCGACTGCAACCCGGTGCAACTGTTGTCACCGGGCTTCGCACCCGGTGTGCTGGCCACAGCAGCACCATTCGGCAGCACCGGGTCGAACGGGCAACGTCTCGACAGAGGAGTGGGATCATGCGCGCGGCACGCTATTACGACCGTGGGGACATTCGCATCGAGAACATCGATGAACCCGAGGTGGCGCCCGGAACCGTCGGCATCGACGTCGCGTGGTGCGGCATTTGTGGCACCGACCTGCACGAGTACGCTGACGGCCCGATTTTCATCCCGCCCGCGGGGCATCCCCAGCCGATCAGTCACGAGAGCGCACCGGTCACCATGGGACACGAGATGTCGGGGGTGGTCTATGGCGTCGGCGAGGGTGTCGACGGTCTCTCCGTCGGTGATCACGTGGTGGTGGAGCCCTACATCATCCGCGACGACGTCGACACCGGCCCGGACAGTCACGACTACCATCTGTCGCCGGACATGAACTTCATCGGGCTCGGCGGCTGCGGCGGCGGACTCGCCGAGAAGATCGTCGTCAAAAGGCGTTGGGTACACCGGGTTTCCGATTCTGTGCCGCTTGATCAGGCCGCCCTCATCGAACCGTTGTCGGTGGGATTCCACGCCGTGCAACGCAGCGGTGCGAGTGCCGGCGACATCGCACTCATCACCGGGGCGGGACCCATCGGGTTGCTCACCGCGGCCGTATGCCGGGCCGAGGGGATCAGCACCATCATCAGCGAACCGAGTTCGTTGCGGCGGCGCAAGGCCGTCGACGCCGACGTTGCCGACCACGTCCTCGATCCCACCACCGACGACGTCGTCGGCCGGGTCCGGGAACTCACCGGTGGCCGCGGTGCCGACGTGGGCTTCGAATGCACGTCGGTGCAGCCCGCGCTGGACACGCTCTTCGACGCGCTGAAGCCGACAGGTGTGCTCGTGGTGGTGTCGATCTGGGGACATCCCGGCAGCGTGGAGATGCAGAAGCTCGTGCTCAAGGAGATCGACATGCGCGGAACCATCGCGTACGTCAACAATCATCCCGCGGTCATCGACCTTGTCGAGAGCGGCAAGGTGGACCTGTCGCCGTTCATCACCGGCCGTATCGGACTCGACCACCTCATCGACGAGGGCTTTGAAACCCTCATCCACCGCAACGAGACCGCGGTGAAGATCCTGGTGTCACCGTCCGGCGCCGGTCTCTGACCCGACGAACGGTCAGCTCAGCGCGAATTCGACCATTTGCCAACGGTATTCGGCTTTACTGAGTCCGTGTGAGCGCGGTGCGCGGACCGAGGGCAGTCGGCACGGGACCCGCTGAGCACGTCCGGCAAAAGCCCGAACACGACCGCCGACGGCGTAGGTACCGAACACCTCCGCGGTGCTCGGGTCACGCAACTGCACGTGCACCCGGCGAACGGCAGCAGCGGCGGTCGGATCGCCACTTCGTAGGACGTTGTGGCGCACCAGGACCGCGAGATGCTCGGCCACCGGTGGGGACACGATGCCGCTGAGCTGACCGGCGCCACGCCGGCGGTCCATCACCTCGAAGATCATCCGCGACGCGTGGATGGCGAACCGCCGGGCGTCGGCCGCCGCTGACGTCCGCGACTTCGGCGAGGGCGCCGACGGCCGCCTGGGTACCGATCCCGGCGGCCCGGACGTCGCGTCGGCGACGATCATCGATCCGGTGTGCTCGTACGGGGGCGCCGGGTGAATCCGGACTCTCGTCGTCTCCATGAAAGATCGGACGCAGCCGACCCCGATCCGGTTCCCGGTTTCGCGAAAAAACTTTCACGAAACCCCCTCGAGCACTTCTAGCTGCGCTTCTTCTTCGACTTCGGCGGCTTGGGACGCGAACCCTTGACACTGGCCCGCGCCGCGGCGCGCCGTTCCCGGCGACTCGCGGACTCGACAGCGGGGTCGGCGAGTTCCTCGGCCTCCGAGTGCACCTCGGTTCCGCCGCCCTCGCTCGGTCCGCTGAAGGTCATCGGGACATCGTCACCGCCCGCCCCGAGCGGCGCCGGGGCTCCCCCACCGGCGCGCAGCGCGGCCGGGACCTTCTGACGGGCTGCGTCGAGGTCCGGGTCGGCGCCGTTGGCCGACGCCCCGCGGACCGCCTCGCGCAACGCAGCCGCCGACGGCAGCGGCGGCTGTTCCGCCGGCTGGGTCTGCACCTGGGCGTTGAACAGGATGCTCAGCGTCTCCTCCTTGAGACCCTCGAGCATGCCGGTGAACATGTCGTAACCTTCGCGCTGGTACTCGACCACCGGATCCCGCTGGGCCATCGACCGTAGGTGGATACCTTCGCGCAGGTAGTCCATCTCGTAGAGGTGGTCGCGCCACTTGCGGTCGAGCACACCGAGCAACACACTGCGCTCGAGCTGACGCATGGCACCCTCGCCGGCGAGTTCGTCGATCTCCTTCTCGCGCCGGTCGTAGGCGGCGCGGGCGTCCGCGACGAGCGTCTCCTTCAGCTCTTCGGGCGAAATGTCGTCGCGCTCACCGTATTCCGTCTCACCGACGACCTCCTTGGCGTTGAGCTGGATCGGATACAGGGTGCCGAGCGCCTTCCACAGTTCGTCGAGATCCCAGTCCTCGCTGTATCCCTCGGCGGTCGCCCCGTCCACGTAGGCGCCGACGACGTCGTCGATCATCTGCTTGACCTGCTCGTGGTGATCCTCACCCTCGAGGATCTCGCGGCGCTCGCGGTAGATGATCTTGCGCTGCTCGTTCATCACCTCGTCGTACTTGAGGACGTTCTTACGGACCTCGAAGTTCTGCTGCTCGACCTGGGTCTGCGCGCTACGGATGGCCTTGGTGACCATCTTGGCCTCGATGGGCACGTCGTCGGGCAGGTTGACGCGGTTCATGATGGTCTCGAGCGCGGCGCCGTTGAACCGGCGCATCAGCTCGTCACCCAGCGACAGATAGAACCGGGACTCGCCGGGGTCACCCTGTCGACCGGACCGTCCGCGCAGCTGGTTGTCGATGCGGCGCGATTCGTGGCGTTCGGTACCCAGCACGTAGAGACCACCGGCCTCCTTGACGGCCTCGGCCTCCTCGGCGGCCTCGGCGCGCGCGAGTTCGATCGCCTCTTCCCAGGCCGCCTCGTACTCATCGGGGGTTTTCACCGGATCCAGGCCGGCCTTGCGCAGGCGGGTGTCGGCGATGATGTCGGGGTTGCCGCCCAGCACGACGTCGGTACCACGACCGGCCATGTTGGTGGCCACCGTGATCGCACCGGTGCGGCCGGCCTCGGCGATGATCTGGGCTTCCTGCTCGTGGAACTTCGCGTTCAGCACGTTGTGCGGGATGTCGCGCTTGCGCAACTGCCGCGACAGATACTCGGAGCGTTCGACGCTGGTGGTACCGATCAGGACCGGCTGGCCCTTCTCATAGCGCTCGCTGATGTCGTCGACGACCGCGGCGAACTTGGCCTCTTCGGTCTTGTAGATGAGGTCGGTCTGATCCTTGCGGATCATCGGCTTGTTGGTGGGGATCGGCAGTACGCCGAGCTTGTAGATCTGGTCGAACTCGGCCGCCTCGGTCTCGGCGGTACCCGTCATGCCGGCCAGCTTGTCGTACATGCGGAAGTAGTTCTGCAGCGTGATGGTGGCCAGCGTCTGGTTCTCCGCCTTGATCTCCACCCCTTCTTTGGCCTCGATGGCCTGGTGGAGCCCCTCGTTGAAACGGCGACCGTCCAGCACACGACCGGTGAACTCATCGACGATGAGGACCTCACCGTTGCGGACGATGTAGTCCTTGTCGCGGTGGAAGAGTTCTTTGACCTTGATGGCGTTGTTCAGGTAGCTGACCAGGGGCGAGTTGGCTGCCTCGTAGAGGTTGTCGATGCCGAGCCGGTCTTCGACGAATTCCACACCGGCCTCGTGCACACCGATGGTCTTCTTCTTGATGTCGACCTCGTAGTGCTCGTCGCGCTCGAGCAGCGGCGCGATCCGCGCGAACTCGACGTACCACTTGCTCGATCCCTCGGCCGGGCCGGAGATGATCAGCGGGGTGCGGGCCTCGTCGACGAGGATCGAGTCGACCTCGTCCACGATGGCGAAGTTGTGGCCGCGCTGCACCAGATCGTCGAGGCTGTGCGCCATGTTGTCGCGCAGATAATCGAAGCCGAACTCGTTGTTGGTGCCGTAGGTGATGTCGGCGGCGTAGGACACGCGACGCTGATCGGGACTCATGCCGGTCAGGATCACCGCGGTCTCGAGACCGAGGAACCGGTGGACGCGACCCATCCATTCGGAGTCACGTTTAGCCAGGTAGTCGTTGACGGTGACGACGTGTACGCCGTCGCCGGCGAGCGCGTTCAGATAGGCGGGCAGAACACAGGTGAGGGTCTTGCCCTCACCGGTCTTCATCTCGGCGATGTTGCCGTAGTGCAGTGCCGCGCCACCCATGATCTGGACGTGGAAGTGCTTCTGGTCGAGCACCCGCCACGCCGCCTCGCGGGCCACCGCGAAGGCCTCCGGGAGCAGCTCGTCGAGCGATTCTCCGTCGGTGTAGCGCTCTTTGAACTCGTCGGTCTTGGCCCGCAGTTCGGTGTCGGTGAGTGCCTCGATCTCATCCGACAGCGCTTCGACGTGCGATGCGATGGCATCGAGTCGCTTGACCATGCGGCCTTCGCCGACACGCAGCAGCTTGTTGAGCACTGTGGATCGCGTCCCTCACTATGTCGTCAACATACGAAATCCGGCCTACGCGTGGGCGTAGGCCGGATTCCATGATACTGACGTCGCCTGAGCACAGGCTGATCGGAGTCGCTGTGCGTCCTCCGATCGGCACTCAGGCCAGTCGGATGAGCCCGTAGTCGAAGGCGTGGCGGCGGTAGACCACCGACGGCTTGTCGGACTCCTTGTCGTGGAAGAGGAAGAAATCGTGCCCGACGAGCTCCATCTCGTAGAGCGCGTCATCCACTGTCATCGGCACCGCGGTGTGCTCCTTGACACGGACGACCTGGCCCGGTTGGTACTCCTGAACCCCGTCGTCCCAGGTCTTCTCGTCGGTCGCACCGTCGGCACCGACGAGACCGTCCACCGTCAGCTGGTTGTCACGCAGCGGGGGCGCGCCGATCTCGGTCGCCTCGGCCACCGAGATGGGTCGGCGGTTGCCGTGGTGCACGCGCCTGCGGTCCTTGACCCGGCGAAGGCGCGATTCCAGTTTGTCCAGGGAACCCTCGAGGGCGGCATAGAAGTTCTCACCGCAGGCCTGCGCGCGGACGATCGGCCCCTTGCCGGTCGCGGTGATCTCCACCCGTTGGCAGATCTTGGACTGCCGCCGGTTGCGTTCGTGATTCAGCTCGACGTCGAAGCGGAAGATGCTGGGATCGAACCGCTCGAGGCGGGCGAGCTTGTCGCCCACGTAGATGCGGTAGTGGTCTGGTATCTCGACGTTGCGGCCGCTGAACACGACCGTGGAACTGGGTTCGGCGGGCTCGTCGGAATCCGACGACCCGGCTGGGCGGACGAAGGCGAACCGTGGATCGAAGGGATCGTCGGCTCCGGTGGGCGACTCATTCGCCGCCGATTCGTTCTCGGTGGGCCGGGCGTCGCCGACCTTGGATTCTCGCTGACCCTTGCGGTGGATGACTGTCGACATTCAACTACCTCCTACAGTTGCTACCCGGCGCGAGGCGAATCGTCGTGATCTGTTGTCGCACTGACGAATTCGTCGCAACCAGGGATCGGGGCCATGCCAGCCGAGCGGCTGGCACCCATGTGCAGGGGCATCACCTCCACCTACCGCCGACGGTTGCCAACCGGGGCGGGGACAACAGCCCCCCGCGTGGCAACCTGCTCTACCACTGACCGTAGCCGGAAGTTCGCCTCGCGGCCACGTTTCCCGGCACTGACGCGCGGACTGATCACAAGTCGGGTCCAAGGTCCTCACCGGCGTCCACCGGCGTCCGCGGGTGCTTCTCGCGTGCCCATCTGTGCACAGTTCGGCGGGTGTCCACAGCCACGTCGACGACGCGACATCCGCACCCGGCACCCGTCGGCGAGCGCCTACGGTCGGTGGATGGATGCCGCCGGCCGGCGCGGTGCGCGATGAGCGGCGCGGGTCGGTACCTGCCGCGGGTGGTGCGCGCCGGCGCCGATCTGGTGGTCCCGCTGACATGCGGCGGATGCGATCGGCCGGGGACGCGCTGGTGCGCGCGCTGCGCCGCCCGGCTCGCCGACGACCCCCTCGAGTGCCGGCCGCGCCTGGCTCCGGCGGCACCGGTGTGGGCGCTCGGACGCTACCGCGGGTCACATCGTGCGGCGATCCTCGCGCTCAAGGAACACGGACGCCGGGACCTCGCGTCGCCTCTGGGTGATGCGCTGTCCCACGGAATCCGCACACTGGCCCGGTGGGGTGAGCTGCCCGACGCCCCGCATCTGCACCTCGTGCCCGCCCCCACCCGCACCCTCACGGCCCGGCGACGTGGTGGCGATCCGGTGACCGCCATCGCGACGCGCTCCGCGGATGTCCTCGGCAGGCGGGTCTCGGTGGCCCCGATGCTGTACACCGCGGGCGCCGCCCGCGACTCCGCGGGACTCGATGCGCGGGATCGGGCCCGCAACCTGCGTGGTGCAATCCGACTGCGCCCGGATCGGTCACTTGTCGACGGGTCCGTGGTGGTCCTCGTCGACGACGTGCTGACCACCGGCGCGACCGTCGCCGAATCGGTCCGCGTGCTGGCGACCGCGGGGGTCGGGGTCTCCGCGGTCCTCGTGATCGCGGCGGCGTGAGAAACCGGACTCGACGACCGGCGAGGTCAGCCCCGCAACACCGCCGACGGGCTCGCGCCATAACGGCGACGGTAGGCAGCCGCGAATCGGCTCGGACTGCTGAAACCCCACCGCGCGGCGACGTCGGCCACCGTGCCGGTTCCGGTCAGCAGGTCGGCGTGCGCCCGGGCGAGCCGGATGTCGGCGAGCGCCCGGGTCGGCGACCTCTCGAGGTACTCGGCGAATGCCTCCTGCAGCCTGCGCACGCTGGTCCCGGCGATGCCGGCCATCTCGGCCAACGACCAGGGTCGGGCGGGATCCTCGTCGAGGGCGTCGAGGACCCGTTTGACCATGCCGGGACGCAACTGCGGATCGGCCCGCTCGGGTTCCGGGCTCACCGACAACAGGAAGGCGGTACTGACGGCGCTGGCGAGTTGGGGCCCGACGAGCGGGTTGGCGAGCAGGTCGCCGGGTTCGCGCACCTGCGCGGAGAGTGCCTTGACCAGACCGAACCACGTTGCGCCGGAATCACTCTGGACATCGATCTGGTCGGGCAGCGTCAGACGTCTGCGCAGTGCCGTGGCGTGAATCCGGTCGGCTTCCCGCTCGAGATACTCGGCGTCGAACTTCACGCCGATGACCTCACAGTCGGCCGTCCAGTTCGTGATCACCGATGCCCGCCCGGCGGTGAACACGGTGCCCGTCCCGGGCGTGGAAACCAGTTCGTCGCGGCCGGACCGGGAGTGGAGTCGGCCGGTGAGCGGGATGTTCACCTCATAGGCGCCCGGATACTCGCAGGCGATGGAGACCGCCGTCCCCCACGTCAGGCGGCCGATGGTCACACCGTCGAGTTCCACGGTCCGCATCGTGAGGTCCACCTCGGTCCGGCCGTCGAGCGGCTTGAGCTCGTGCGGGAAGTAGGCGTCGGCGACGGCCCGGTGCGCGGTCTCCCAATCCTGGATTCCGTCGCCGCCGTCCGGTGCGGAGAGATTCGGTGTGGGCATAGGTGTGGTGACTCTCGGTACTTCCCCGGTCCCGACATCGGGTTCGTGTGCGCCGGTGGGCTTCGCCGGCGGCTACCTGTGTTCTACCCCATGGGGAGGAGGGGATGCGACCCAGCTCACAACTGTCTCGCGCAATCCGTGTCGCCGCCGCGCGAACTGTGTCGATCGTGCACCTGACCGGGCCTACCGTCTGACCCCACCGGCCGAACCCCTCGGCAGCCGATCACCGATACAACGAAGGAGTCGACAATGACGACCACGGTTTCCTGGCTCGACGACATCACCATGACCGAGCTGGAACGCAACCCGTACCCGGTATACGAGCGACTCCGCAGCGAGGCGCCACTCGCCTACGTCCCGGTCCTCGGGTCGTATGTCGCCAGCACCGCGGAGATCTGCCGGGAGATCGCGACCAGCCCCGACTTCGAGGCGATCATCACCAAGGCGGGCGGACGGACCTTCGGGCACCCGGCCGTCATCGGCGTCAACGGACCGATCCACGACGACCTGCGGTCCATGGTCGACCCGGCGCTGCAACCGCAGGAGGTCGACCGCTGGATCGACGACCTCGTCCGTCCGATCGCCCGCCGCTATCTGGAGACCTTCGAGGACGCCGGGAACGCCGAACTCGTCGCACAGTACTGCGAACCGGTCTCGGTGCGGGCGCTCGGCGATCTGCTGGGACTGCACGACGTCAGCTCGGACACACTGCGCGACTGGTTCCACAAACTGTCGCGCTCGTTCACCAATGCCGGAGTCGACGAGAACGGCGAGTTCACCAATCCGGAGGGCTTCACCGAAGGCGACGAGGCGAAGGCCGAGATCCGCGCGATCGTCGATCCCAAGATCGATCACTGGATCACCCACCCCGACGACAGCGCCATCAGCCACTGGCTGCACGATGGCATGCCGGCCGGGCAGACGCGGGACCGCGACTACATCTACCCGACGCTGTTCGTCTACCTCCTCGGCGCGATGCAGGAACCCGGCCACGCGATGGCGTCGACCCTCGTGGGGTTGTTCACCCGGCCCGAGCAGCTCGAGATGGTGGTCGACGAGCCGGGTCTCATCCCGCGCGCCATCTCCGAGGGCATGCGCTGGACGTCGCCGATCTGGTCGGCCACCGCGCGGATCAGCACCACCGACGTCGAGGTCGCCGGTGTCGCGCTCCCCGAGGGATCGGTGGTGTTGCTCTCCTACGGTTCGGCCAATCACGACCACGCCGTCTACGACGCACCATCGGACTACGATCTGACCCGACCACCGTTGCCGCACTTGGCCTTCGGTGCCGGAAACCATGCCTGCGCGGGAATCTACTTCGCCAATCACGTCTGCCGCATCGGACTCGAGGAACTGTTCGACTCGATTCCGAACCTCGAGCGCGACACCGAGTCCGACGTCGAGTTCTGGGGCTGGGGATTCCGCGGTCCGACGTCGCTGCACGTCACCTGGGAGGTGTGAACCGATGGACCGCACACATGCGATCGAGGTGGCCGGGTCGGCCACCGGGTCGGTACGCTGCGCCGACGACCAGCGATTGCTCGACGCGTTTCTGCGCAACGGCGTCTACCTGCCGAACTCCTGCAACCAGGGCACCTGTGGCACCTGCAAGGTGAAAGTGCTCGGCGGGATCGTCGATGCCCCGACACCCTCGGAGACGGTCCTGTCCATCGACGAGCAGACCGCCGGTTACGTCCTCGCCTGCCAGTCGACCCCGCGCTCGGACGCTCGCATCGAGGTGCCCCTCGGTGCGGCCGACGGTCCGCAGCATCGACTGCGTGATGTCACCGGTACGGTGCGGGCGATCGACACCGTCGCCGACGACACCCTCGCCGTCGACGTCGAACTGGATTCGCCGCTGGAGTTCTCGGCCGGACAGTACGTCGAGTTGACGGTGCCCGGCACCGATCAGGTGCGGCAGTACTCGATGGCCAACCCGCCCGGCGACGGCCGGTCGCTGGAGTTCCACATCCGCCGCGTCGACGGCGGCCTCGCCACCGACGGATGGATCTTCGACTCGCTCGCCCATGGTCACACCATCGACATCCGCGGGCCGTGGGGAGACTTCCTCCACGATCCAGGCCACGAGGGCCCGCTGATCCTACTCGCCGGCGGGACCGGGCTCGCACCGCTGAAATCCATTGCGCGCCATGCGTTGGACCTCGATCCAGACCGGGAGATCCATCTCTATCACGGGGTGCGCCGTGCCGGCGACCTCTACGACGTCGAGTTCTGGGAGGCGCTCGCCGCCGAGCGGCCCGGGGTGCACTACACGCCCTGCCTCAGCCGGGAAGACGGATTCGGCAGGCACGGATACGTCGGTGACGTCCTGCTCGACGATTTCGCATCACTGCGTGGTTACAGCGCCTATCTGTGCGGCCCACCGGCCATGGTCGACGCGGGGGTCAAGGCGTGCAAGCGCCGCCGCATGGCCGGTCGGCTGATCCATCGGGAGAAGTACACTCCGGTGCGCACGGCTGTCCCGGCGTGAACGATCACGCCCACTGCGGCAGCGTGGGCACCTCCCCGTCGATCTGCAGGTGATCCTCGACGCCGCGAGCCAACCATTGTGCGAGCGCCTCCCGGGTGCCGTGCACGCGACTCCCGCCGCCGTTGAGTTGCCAGACCTCACCTTCGAGGGTGGCCAGCGTGAGCGGCGGGATGTCGTCGTGTTGATCGATCCGTCGGATCATGGCTTCGAGCGCATCGAGCACCGAATCCGGGTCGGCCTCCTCGATCGTCCACACGGAGTCCAGGTTGTCGTGTGCGAGAACGACTTCGGCGATGCGCTGGGGTACCACCTCGGCGGGCCGCAGCGTCATCGCGCGGTACTCGATCGACGTGTCGGCGTCCATCGTCTCGAGGTCGCGGGCGGCCGCGCAGAAGGCGTCGAGGGCCGCCCGGAACCGCACCCGCACGTCGCCGGTGTTCGGTTGGCCGCCGTCGGATTGACCGACTTCCGTTGTGCCCATTGCGGATTGGATGGCCCGGGTCAGCGCGAATCCGTCGTCGGCGAGCCGGCCGATCACCTCGACCCGCGGGGTACCGTCGGCCGCGGGTCCGGCCAGACGGTCATCGCTCATCATGGTGATGACGGTCTCCAGCATCTCCGACTCCCGGACCAGTCGCCCCAGGTCTGAGGCCAGTCGTGATCCGAGTCATGCCGTTCCCTTCGTCGTGCCGGCCGATGGGTGCATTCTCCCACCACCGGGCGACCGGCCCTCGACATTCACGGAAGCAGCGGTATCGCGCCGGGGATCATCGCCGGTTCCACCTCGGTCCAGTACTGGTCGGGTTGACCGTTGGTGCTGCCCAGGCGCAGCACCCCGCGCTGATCGCCGACGTAGACGGTCGACGCGTTGGCCACCACCGCCCGCACCGGCGGAGAGAGGTTGCCGCTGAGCAGCCCGACCGCCGGTGTGCCGTTGATGGACAGTTGCACCACCGGGCTCTCCGGCGCCTCCCGCGCGATCATCAGTGTCGTCGGCGACGCCCAGTCCAGCGACACCGCCCGGTTGCCGATGTTGTAGGCAGCGATCCGCGGACTGGTCAGCGACACCTCACCGTCGGCGTTGGTCGACACCACCGCGAACACCACCTGCCCCCCGACCAGCAGGGCGACCCGCACGCCGTCGGGGGCGACCTGCAGTTCGGTGATCGCGCCGCGCGCCACACCCGGGATGGCCGATGCGTCGACGGCGGTCATCGCGGTCCCGTCGGCGTCACGGGTCCACCGCATCGGCCGGCCGTCGACCACCACCCAGGTGGTGTCGGCGTCGGCTCCGAACGAGGGCCGGGTGATGGAGGCGCCGGTGATGTATTGCGTTGTGGCGCCGCCATAATCACCGATGACGAATTCCATCCGCGGCCCGGGCCCGGAACGGTCCAGGGCGGCGGCGATCCGACGGCCGTCGGGCGAGATCGTCGCCCAGGCGACATTGCGGCCGGTGCCCAGCACCCCGGGCACCGGCGCGATCCCGTTGCCGGTGACGGCGCGCACCGCGCCACCGGTGATGATGTTGAGTCCGACGTCGGTCGGCGGGACGGCCGACGGGTCGAAGGTCTTGACGTCGGTGGTCTGCCATCCCGAAGCCCGCTCGGCCACCAGCGCGCCACCGTCGGCGTTGATGACGTACGGGCCGGGCACGTTGGCGCCGTCGAGAGTCCAGATGATCTGCGCGGCGAGCACGGTCCGGTCGCGGACCGACGGGGTGCCGATCCCGGTCAGCTCGATGCTCACCCCTCCACCGGCGAGTGCCGTGACCGGCCCGCGCAACGCCGCACCCGCCACGAAACCGGTGGCCACCGCCGATGCCAGATCGGCCGACGGCCCGGCGATGAGCAGGGAGACCACGGCGGTCGGATCGGTGTCCTGGCCGGCGTAGAGCCACCGCGGATCCGGCACGAGATGACGGCCGGTGCGGTCGGTGTAGTACAGCGACACCGATCGATAGGACGCCTCGAACTGATCGCGATCGATCAGCGTCTCGTCGGGTAGCGGGCCGTCTATCCGCCACTGCTCACCCACCCGCACCAGACTGATGCCCGTCTCCACCCGTCCGGTCGCCGGCAGCAACTGGCCGTCGGAACGCAGGGTGCCGTAGCTGTCTCCAATAAGGCGCATCTTGACCGAGTCCTCGTTGCGCTGGTCGATGAAGATGCTGATCTCGTCGAGAATGACCGCGTCGCCGCGGTCGTCCCACTGCTGCGACGACGGCCGGGTCATGAACTGGCGCGCCGCGCGATGATCGGACTCGGGATCGGCCGACGCCTTGAGGAACGCCCGCACCAGTGCCTCCGGATCCATGTCGGCCTGCGGGACCGGGACCTCGTTGGTGGCGCCCTCACGTTCGAAGGACTTGATCGGCTGCGGCGAGGAGTTGGTGGGGATGGCCCCGCATCCGGCGAGCAGCGCGGCGAGAACCGTCAGGACCACGCCGAGCACGCCGACGCGGCTACCGCTGATGCCGGCCGGGCTACTCACCGGCCGCCCCCGTGGTTCCAGACGTCCGAGTGGACGTTCGGGTGGTGGTGCGGTTGCCGGCGCCGACCGGCTTCAGCGGCAACGGGCTGCCGAGCACCTTGTGTCCACGCACCAGCGGCAGCGTCAGCCGGAAGCACGCGCCCTTGCCCGGTTCACCCCACGCCTCGAGGCGACCCTGGTGCAGCCGGGCGTCTTCGATGCTGATCGCCAGTCCCAGCCCGGTACCGCCGGACCGGCGGAACCGGGACGGATCGGACCGCCAGAACCGGTTGAACACCAGCTTCTCCTCCCCCGGTCGCAGGCCGATGCCCTGATCGCGGACGGTGAGCGCCACCGCATCACCGTCGGACCGCATGGTCAGCGTCACGGGTTTGCGTTCGCCGTGGTCGATGGCGTTGGCCAGCAGATTGCGCAGGATGCGTTCGACGCGACGCGGATCGATCTCGGCGATGACCGGCTCGGCCGGCAGATCCAGGATCAGTTCGGTGCCGGTCTCCTCGGCCAGATGGCTGACCGTGGCCAGCGCACCGTCGATCGGGATGGCCATGTCCATCCGTTCGGCCGCCAACTCGGCCATGCCGGCGTCGTGGCGGGAGATCTCAAGCAACTCGTTGAGCAACGTCTCGAAGCGATCGAGCTCCTTGTCGAGGAGTTCCACCGATCGTTTGCGCACCGGGTCGAGTTCGTCACGGCCCTCGTAGAGCACGTCGCTGGCCATCCGCACCGTGGTCAGCGGGGTCCGCAGCTCGTGGCTGACGTCGGAGGTGAACTGCCGTTGCAGACCGCCGAACTCCTCGAGATGAGTGATCTGCTTGGACAGACTCTCGGCCATGTCGTTGAACGACATCGCCAGGCGCGCCATGTCGTCCTCACCGCGGACCGGCATCCGTTCCTTGAGGCGACCGTCGGCGAAGCGCACCGCGATGCGCGACGCCGATCGCACCGGGATCACGACCTGCCGCGACACCAGCCAGGCGATGGCCGCCAGCAGGCCGAGGAGCACCACCCCGCCGGTGAGCAGCGTGCCGCGCACCAGGTCGACGGTGTTCTGCTCGTTGGTGAGCGGAAAGACGAGGTAGAGCTCGAGACCCGGTACCGACGAGTTGGTCGGCGATCCGATGATCAGCGCCGGTTCGGAACCACCCTTGCCGGTGGGAACCGAGGTGTACTGGTAGGCGACCTGGCCACCCTGCACCATGTCGCGCAGGGTCTGCGGGATCTCCGAGGTGGGTCCCACCCCCGAGGGTCCGCCGTCGGGATCGGAACCCGGCACCAGCAGCACGGTGTCGAAGGTGCCCACCGCACCCGAACTCTGACCGGTGTCGACGTCGCGGTCGGTGAGCAGCGACCGTGTCTGACGCAGCCGGTTCTGCACCGACATGTTGCCGTCACCACTGGACAGGTCGCGCTCCACCGACACCCGCGCGCGGTCGATCTCCTCGGTCGCGGCCTGCAACTTCACGTCGAGGAGACGGTCGGTGATCTGGCTGATGAGCACGAAGCCCAGGATCAGCAGCACCACAAAGGACAGCACCAACGTGGACACCACGATCCGCAACTGCAGTGAGCGGCGCCAGAAGTGGCCGAAGGTACGGCCCACACTGCTCGCCGTGCGGGTGAAGCGCCCGAAGGTGCTGTTGACGCGTCGCCGGGATCGACCGATCACGGCGGGCCGGCCTTGTAGCCGACCCCCCTCACTGTCAGGACGACCTCGGGGTTCTCCGGGTCGGTTTCGACCTTGGCGCGCAACCGCTGGACATGCACGTTGACGAGTCTAGTGTCCGCCGGATGCCGGTATCCCCACACCTGTTCGAGCAGGACGTCGCGGGTGAAGACCTGACGGGGTTTGCGCGCGAGAGCGACCAGCAGATCGAATTCGAGCGGGGTGAGCGAGATCGGCACACCGTCGCGGGTCACCTTGTGTGCCGGGACGTCGATCTCCACCGGACCGATGGACAGCAGCTCGGCGGGCTCCTCGTCGGTGCGACGCAGGCGGGCACGCACCCGGGCCACCAGTTCCTTCGGCTTGAACGGTTTGACCATGTAGTCGTCGGCGCCGGATTCCAGGCCGAGGACCACATCGACGGTGTCGGACTTGGCGGTGAGCATGACGATCGGCACGCCGGAGTCGGCACGCAGGACGCGGCACACGTCGATCCCGTTCATCCCGGGCAGCATGAGATCGAGCAGCACCAGGTCGGGCCGGATCTCGCGGACCGCGGTCAGTGCCTGGGTGCCGTCGCCGACAACAAACGGTTCGAAGCCCTCACCGCGCAACACAATCGTCAGCATCTCGGCGAGTGCGGCGTCGTCGTCGACGACGAGGATGCGGGGCTTCATGCTCCAATGGTGACACCCCTGTGATGAAACCGTGGTGATCGACGCGCCGATCGGTTCGCACCGGAGGGCTCAGGTGCCGATCGACGGCTCGGCTCCCGGGCAATAGAGCCATTGGCTGTTCTCTTTCAGGAAGCGGGCACTCGCCGGTTCCGAGGTGCTGCGCCTGCCACCTTCCTCGACGTGGACCAGCACCTGTGTGGAGGCATAGTCACCATCGATCTGAGTGGCGACGATGCCCTCGAGGATGATGTTGCCCGGCTTGGTCAGCAGCGTCACCTGTCGACGGTTCTCGCTGCACACCGCGGCCTGCATGCGGGCCAGGTCACGCGCATTGCCTGCGTTGATGTAGTTCTGCATGGCGTCGCGGATCGCGGTGACCTCGGCGTAGCTACCACCGGGCGTCGTCGTGGTGTCCGGAGTGGACGTCTGATACGTCGAATCCGGTGATTCGGTGGTCTGGGAGGTCTGGGTCGTCGATTCTGCGGTGGTGGTGGAGTCCCCATCCGAGGAGCCGGATTTCACGACGATCGTCACGATCAGCCCGGCGATCGCGAGCAAGGCGACCACACCACACACCACGGCCGCTACGGCCCCGTTACCCCGCGGGGGCCGGGGCGACGGATTCGGCGTGAACTGGGGCGGGCCCCCGTAGGGTCCCGGCCCGTACGGGCTTGTCGGAGAGCCGAACTGGTTGCCGAACCCGGTGTGTCCAGGCGGCGTCTGCGGGCCGTGCCCCCCGAAACCAGACGGTGCCGGACCAGATGGGGCCGGACCAGATGGGGCCGGACCAGACGGGGCCGGACCAGACGGGGCCGGACCGCCCGGGGGTGGTCCCATCGGCGGAATCGGGCGCCCCCCGAACGGCGGTGGCTGATACGTCATGGCGTCTCCTGCGCGGATGTCATCGTGACCAGGCTATCCAAGGTGCCCGGGCTCGTCGTCGGATGGTCATTCGGACGGCAGAACAGCGCGCTCATCCCGGTAACAGATCCCGTGCCAGCGCCGGGATGTCCGCCCCGTCGAACTCGTGCCACGCGGACTGCCACGAGGCATCGGCCAGACGTCGATAGACGGCGTCGACCCGGTGTTGCAGGTCGCTGTCGCGCTCATAGTGGTCGCGTGCCCGGGAGGCGTCGGCGCTCGCGCGGGAC
Source organism: Gordonia bronchialis DSM 43247 (assembly GCF_000024785.1). Lineage (NCBI taxonomy): Bacteria > Bacillati > Actinomycetota > Actinomycetes > Mycobacteriales > Gordoniaceae > Gordonia > Gordonia bronchialis. Next base: position 3,869,361 of record NC_013441.1, read on the forward strand.
TCGGCGCGGGCCATGGCGGTTTCGGCCGGCACGCCCAGGAGGATCTGCCGGTCCGGTGCCGGTAATCCCAGCCGTCCGAATTCGAGGTCGGCGACCCAGCGCACCACCTCCCCGTCGGCGTCCTGATGCAGACGCGCCGCGCTGTAGGCGGCGTTGGAGGCCACATAGCGGTCCAGGATCACCACATCCGCGGCTTCTGCCGCCGCCGCGATCTCGGCGACGGCGGCGGACCGGTCGAGCGCGAACAGCAACGCCATCGCGTAGACACTCTCGCGCAGGTCACCGTGGTTGCCGTGCAACGCCTCCGAGGCGATGTCGGCGGTGAGGCTGCGCCCGTACCGCGGAAAGGTGAAGGTCGCGACCCGCGCGCCGCGTCGGGTCCACTCGTCGACGAGCCCGGTCACCAAGGTGTTCTTGCCTGCCCCGTCCAGCCCCTCGACCGCGATCAACTCGCCCACGAAGGCAGCATATAGAACGACCCGCGGCGCAACCGGTCGCGCCGCGGGCCTGTGGACAACTTGCTCAGTAGCGGTAGTGCTCGGGCTTGTAGGGCCCTTCGACGTCGACGTTGATGTACTCGGCCTGTTCCTTGGTGAGCCGGGTGAGCGTGCCGCCGAGCGCCTCGACGTGGATGCGCGCAACCTTCTCGTCGAGGTGCTTGGGCAGACGGTAGACCTCGTTGTCGTACTCGTCGTTCTTGGTCCACAGCTCGATCTGGGCGATCACCTGGTTGGAGAAGCTGTTGCTCATCACGAACGACGGATGTCCGGTCGCGTTGCCCAGGTTGAGCAGCCGACCCTCGCTGAGCACGATGATCGACTTGCCGTCGTCGAAGATCCACTGATCGACCTGCGGTTTGATGTTGATCCGCTTGGCGCCGGATCCCTCCAGCCCGGCCATGTCGATCTCGTTGTCGAAGTGGCCGATGTTGCCCAGGATCGCCTGATGCTTCATCTGCCGCATGTGGGCGAGGGTGATGATGCCCAGGTTGCCGGTGGAGGTGATGACGATGTCGGCGTCGGCGATGGCCTGTTCGACGGTGACGACGTCGAAGCCGTCCATCAGTGCCTGCAGGGCATTGATCGGATCGATCTCGGTGACCTGCACGCGCGCGCCCTGGCCGGCGAGCGACTCGGCGCAGCCCTTGCCCACATCACCGTAACCGCAGATCAGCACCTTCTTGCCACCGATCAGCACGTCGGTTCCGCGGTTGATGCCGTCGATCAGTGAATGGCGGGTGCCGTACTTGTTGTCGAACTTGGACTTGGTGACCGAGTCGTTGACGTTGATCGCCGGGAAGGCGAGGTCACCGGCCGCGGCGAACTGGTACAAACGCAGCACACCGGTGGTGGTCTCCTCGGTGACCCCCTGCACCGAGTCGGCGATGGTGCTCCACTTGGTCTTGTCCTTCTCGAAGCTCGCACGCAGCAGTTCGAGGAACACCTTGTATTCCGCGGAGTGGTCGTCCTCGGCGGGCGGGACCACGCCGGCCTTCTCGAACTCGGCGCCGCGCAGCACCAGCATGGTGGCGTCGCCGCCGTCATCGAGGATCATGTTGGCCGGCTTGTCGGCTTCGGGCCAGGTCAGCATCTGCTCGGCCGCCCACCAGTACTCCTCGAGGGTCTCCCCTTTCCACGCGAACACCGGCACACCCTTCGGCTCGTCCGGGGTGCCGTGGGGTCCGACGACGATGGCCGCCGCCGCGTGATCCTGGGTGGAAAAGATGTTGCACGACGCCCAGCGGACCTCTGCGCCGAGCGCGACCAGGGTCTCGATGAGCACCGCGGTCTGCACCGTCATGTGCAGCGACCCGGAGATGCGGGCGCCCTTGAGCGGCGCAACGTCGGCGTACTCTCGACGCAGCGACATCAGGCCCGGCATCTCGTGTTCGGCGAGTTCGATCTCCTTGCGGCCGAAGTCCGCAAGGGACAGATCGGCCACCTTGAAGTCGATACCGTTGCGTGTGTCGGCCTGCGGTGCGGCGCTCGTCATCTGTTCCCCTTGTCGTCAGCGTCGGAAATGCTGCATACGAGCAGCGTCGAATAGCGTTCGACCCAGGCTATCCGACGACGACGCACCGACCGGGTGGCAGGTATCACCACGTGTGGGCAGCCATCACGAACCCGGTGTGGTCTCGGCTTCCTCGAGCGGCGGGACTTCCCCGCGCTCACGTTTTCCGACCATCGAATGTCGTTGGCTGTACAGGAAATAGACGGCTACACCGATCACCATCCAGATGGCGAACCGGATCCAGGTCAGGGCCGACAGGTTCAGCATCAGCCAGATGCACGCGATGATCGCGAGTACCGGGATGATGGGTCCGCCCGGCACCACGAATCCGCGTTTGAGGTCGGGGCGGGTGCGCCGCAGCACCATCACACCGCCGGCGACCACGACGAAGGCGAACAGGGTTCCGACGTTGACCATCTCTTCGAGCTTGTTGATCGGGAAGAAGCCGGCGACGATGGCGACGACGACACCGATCAGGATCGTCAGACGCGCGGGTGTCCCGAACCGCGGACTGGTCTTCGAGATACCGCGCGGCAGCAGGCCGTCGCGGCTCATCGCGAACAGCACACGGGACTGCCCCAGGATCAGCACCATCACAACAGTGGTGAGACCGGCCAACGCGCCGAGTGCGATGACCTTCTCCGCCCAGAGCACGTTGTTGAGTGCGAAGGCGTCGGCCAGGTTCTTCGAATCGTCGCCGGTGCCGGCCAGGTCCTTGTAATTGACCATGCCCGTCACCACGATCGTGACCAGCACGTAGAGCACCGTCACGATGGCAAGCGAACCGAGGATGCCGCGTGGAACGTCGCGCCGCGGATCGCGGGTCTCCTCGGCCGTCGTCGCCACCACGTCGAAGCCGATGAACGCGAAGAACACGATCGAGGCCGCGGCCAGCACGCCATACCAGCCGTAGGAGGTGTCACCGGCTCCGGTCATCAGGGAGAACAGCGACGAGTCCACCGATTTCTCGGCGCCACCGCCGGATTCGGCAGGCGGCACGAACGGCGAATAGTTGTCGCTCTTGATGTAGAAGAAACCCACCACGATCACCAGGAGAACGACGGCCACCTTGATCGCGGTGATCACCGCACTGAACCGCGCGGACAGTTTGGTTCCGATCACCAGCAGGGTGGTGACGACACCGACCACGACGATCGCGCCCCAGTCGAAACTCCAGCTCCCGCCGAGAGATACCGAGTGGACCGTCTTGTCGAAGGTCCCCGGGAAGAACGAATGCAGGAAGTTGCCCAGATACGTCGACCAGCTCTTGGCGACGACAGCCGAACCGACCGCGAACTCGAGAATCAGATCCCACCCCAGGATCCATGCGAGGAACTCACCGAAGGTCGCGTACCCAAAGGTGTATGCCGAGCCGGCCACCGGGACGGTGGACGCGAACTCGGCGTAACACAACGCGGCCAGACCACAGGCGATGGCGGCCATCACGAAGGAGAGCGAGATGGCCGGGCCGGCATTGTTGCCGGCCTGCGAGGCGGTCACCGTGAAGATGCCCGCACCGATCACCACCGACACGCCGAAGACGATCAGATCGCGCCAGGTCAGGTCTTTTCGGAGCTTGTGGCCGGGTTCATCGGTATCGGCCATTGACTGCTCGACCGACTTGATGCGCGTCAGCGGATTGGCCATGAGTGGACCTCCGTACCCGGGCCAGTGCGCGATTGCCGCGGCCCGATCGTCGCGAATGTCTTCCAGTGCAGCGAGAACCTACGCTATCGGACTCAGCCCGGCCGGCACCCGTGATTCACGGCATGCGTGTCGCGCGGGTCAGCGAGTGCCACGGTCGATGTCGGGTTGGAGATATATGACCCGCGCCTGCGGGACCGCCGACCGAACCCGCGCCTCGGCGGAGTCGATGGTCTCGGCGATCCGCACCGCGTCGGCACCTGCGGGGATCGCGATCTTGGCGGCGACGAGCATCTCCTCGGGGCCGAGGTACTGGGTCTTCATGTGGATGACCCGATCGACGCCGTCGGATTGCAGCGCCGCCAACAGTTGTGCCTCCTCGTCTTCGGTGGCGCCCTCACCGATGAGCAGGCTCTTCATCTCGACGATGAGGATGACGGCGATGATGCCCAGCAGGATGCCGATGCACAGGGTGCCCACGCCGTCCCAGACGGCGTCGTCGGTGATCATCGTCAGTCCGACGCCGCCGAGAGCGAGCAGCAGACCGATGAGAGCGCCGGAGTCCTCGAGTAGCACCACCGGGAGTTCGGGCGTGCGGGAGTTGCGGATGAAACGCCACCAGCTCGTTGTGCCCTTGAGCGGCCTGGATTCCCGGTAGGCGGTGGCGAAGCTGTAGCTCTCCAAACAGATGGCGACGACGAGGATCACCACGGCAACCAGCGGCGATTCCAGGCCGTGGTCGTGGGAGTGCTGGATCTTGTGGATGCCCTCGTAGATGGCGAACAGCGAACCGAGGGTGAACAACACGAGCGCGACAACAAAGGAATAGAAGTAGCGGCTGCGGCCGTAGCCGAAGGGATGCAGTTTGTCGGCCTCACGTCCGGCGCGCTTCTGGCCGAGCAGCAGCATCCCCTGATTGGAGGTGTCGGCGACGGAGTGCACGGCCTCGGCGAGCATCGACGACGACCCGGTGACGAGGAAGCCGACGAACTTGGCGAGCGCGATCCCGGCGTTGGCCAGTAGCGCCGCGACGATCGCCTTCTTGGAACCTTCAGCCGACACGGTTCACTCCTGTTCTCGACGGTGACGAGGGTGGACACTACTGGGCGACAACCGTCTTGTCCGCTCTGCCGGGTTCTCACACCGCTCAACAGACCCGACGGGCCCACCCGGTCTTCCGGATGGACCCGTCGGGTCGAGGTGCCGACCGGGTCAGACCAGTCCGCGGAAGCCCTGGCCGATGCTGGCGTCGGTGTCGGACATGACGCGGCTGGCGTTGCTGACGCCTTGTTTGAGGCCCATCAGCTGATCACGCGAGGCGCTGAACACGCGGTCGAAGCTGTTCTGGGCGTCGGTGTAGGCCTGCTTGGCCTGCACCGAGTTCCAGTTGTCGTGCAGTGCCGCCACCTGTGTCTTGAGCTGGCCGTTGAGGTCCTCGAGACGGTTGAAGGCAGCGAGCAGTCCACCGCTCAGGTCGTCGAGCGAAGCGAAGTCGTAATTGATCTGTCCGGACATGGAGAGTTCCTTTCTTGTCGCCGGAAGGGTGGGTCAGACCGCGGTGCCGTTGCCGCCGAAGCCTTGCGACGCCGACGAATCCTGGTCCTCGTAGCCGGTGAAGCCGGCGCTGAGCTGGGTGCGGATCTGGTCGAGCAGGTTGTTCATCGTCAGCGCCGCCTTGTTCCAGTCGGTGTGCGTGCCGTCGAAGGCCACGCCGGCGCGTCCGAGCCAGGTCGGGGTCGCGTTCGACGCGTGCCGCGCGATGACGCCGATCGTGTCCTTCATCTCCTCGACGAGGCTCGCGACCGACTGTGCGGTCGCGTGCGCATCGCCGACGTTGAGGGTGACACCCGAACCGCCACCCGTTCCGGCTCCCGGAAGATTGAGCATGAGTTTTCCTCCTGTGTAACGGCACCGTCCGGCGATGCCCCCGTGTGTATCCGTGACACAGCTGCCCGCGCCGCAGATATCCTGACAGTTGCGTCCCACCAACACGTTTCGTGTCGAGAAGGAACCCCCCGGTCCGGATCGTCATGGGAACCATCGTCCGTCGGGCAGGGTCTCGATCAGCAGACCGATGGCCTGCGCGATCCGGTGACCCGACCCCGGGGACAGGGTGGTCCACACCCGACCGTCCGGAGACTTGCTGGGGCTGGACACGATTCGGCCCTTGTCGGTGTCGAGGATCGCGACCGCCCCAGAAGACTGGGTGAGAACGCCGGCATCGTGTGCGACGGCGACGATCTCGGTCTGCACCCGGCACGACGCGAAGGCGGCCGAGACCACCATCGCGTCGCCGGGTGACGCGCCCATGGCGTGCAGGGCGTCGGTCATGTCGAGGCCGGATCGGCAGCGTCCCAACCGATCCAGGAGTTCTGCTGCCGGATGGCTGATGGCGTCGAAGACGCACGGCGCGCGTTCCGGCAGCCGGGCGCGCAGCAGCGCACCGAGTTCGCCGACGCCGGTCGGCGAGACGACGCTCAGCTCGATGCGTGCCCCGTCCCGAACCGCGAGAACGTGGTCGTTGCCGGATCTGGCCAGGCAGATCCGACGAAAGCCGGCATCGGCGATGGTGCGCATCTCGATCATCCGCTCGGGCGCACAGAGAACACGTATCACGGTGTCGCACAGCGTGGTCGGCTCCCCGTCGGAGCACACCAGTCCGGTCTCGGCGATCCGCTGATGCAGTTCGGCGTGCGACAGTGCGGGACGAGCGGCGGCAGCGTCGTCGATGTCGAGAACACCCTCGATGTCGAGCACCACGGGCCAGGTCTGGGCGCCGAAGCGTTGTCCGAGTCCGCGCAGCACCGCGACATCCAGCATCAGTGTGTGACGGTCGGTGGACGTCCACATGGTCATCGGCCCCCGTCCGTGCCGAGCAACAGGGTTTCCGCGGTGTAACGCGGATCGACCGGGCCGGCGGTACCCGCCACCACGGGGCGGTCGGCGAGGGCCACCTCCGACCATGTCAGTGGCGTGTCGGATTCGCTTGCCGCCGAGTGCGTTCCGGAGCCCTCGGAGTGGTCGGCCGCGCGAACCACCACCCGGTCTCCAGACCCCATGGCGGTGGCCGGTGGCGCGACCGGCGGCATCGCCGACGTGGTGGTGGCAGCCGGGGACACGGTCGGCGTCACCGGAGCGACGGTCGGGCGACCACCGGCCAGCGTGGTGTGCGCGTACTTCTGCTTCTCGTAGGCCACCGGCACGTATCCACCCATCGGCGCCGCACTGTGCGGGTCCGATCGGGCGTGATCGGAGGCGTGGGCACCCTGGGCGGCTCGTCGCTCGGCGGCCTGTTCGGCGTTGAGGGGCCCGTCGGAGACCAGAGCGGGTGCGCGCGCCACACCGGCCCAGGGTTGCGCAACCGGCTCGCTGGCCGTCTCGTAGGCCTGCATGACACGCGCGGCCCGCATGCGCTGTTCGTGAACGGCACGTTCGAGCTGCGCGGTCGCGCCGGCGATGATAGGCACCACAGTGGTTGCCGCCGTGGCCATCTCGCGCATGTCGTCGACGAAGTCGATCTCGGCCAGGTTGGGCATGGTCAGTCGCGCCACCGCGACGGCCGCGGCCTGCGCCTCGGCACGACCCGCATTCTCGGCCGCCTCGGCCGCGGCCCGCCCCAGCCACGGAGCCAGCGCGGTCAGCTTCTCCAGCGCCGCATGCGAGTGCGACGACCGCCAGTGCACGCCCAGTCGAGCCAGGACCGCACCGTATTCCAGGGCGGCCTCACCCAGTTCCGCGGAGAGCTGTGCCCAGGCCAGGCCGGCGTCGACGAGCGGCGCCGGTCCGGCTCCGTGCCCGAGATCGGTGGCCAGTTGCTGGCTCGTGCGTGCGTCCCAGTCGACGCCGGTGAATCCGGTCACTGCTCCTCCTTCGGCCCTGGGTGCGGGTGGATGATGTTGTGCGGTGGACGTTGTGGGGTGATCAGGTTCGGATCATCGCCGACGCGTCGGCGTCGCCCTCGACGAAGCCGTGCGCCTGGGCGCGCAGCACCGCCGCGATCTTGCGTAGTTCGTGGACGCCCGTAGCGGTGTCCGCCGCGAAGTCCTCGGCCACTGCACTGAAAGTCGTTGCCGCGGCGACGGACACCTCGTCACGACCCTGTGGCGCGACGGGAAGGGCCTGTCCGGCGGCGAGCAGAGATCGTTCCACTCGATCTGCGATGCGGTCGATATCGGCGGCAGCAGAGAGCAATTCGGCCGGGTCGACACTGAGTTGGGAGTGGGTCATCGGGTCCTCGCTTCGTCCGGGATGGGTGTGGGTGCCGGCACCGGACTCTGCCGGCGCCGGAGTGGTCGGGTGGTCTAGGTGGTGGTTGGGCTGGTCGACGGTCCGAGCCGCAACTCGATGTCGGGAACGGGCTCGGGTTCCGGGTCGTCGTCGTGGCCGAGTACCGCGGGTACCGCTTCGGGTGTATCCCCCACGACGCGCTGACCGTTGACCTCGGTCACCAGGTAATCGGGGGTCGAATGTTGTTCGGCGGCACCGGCTCCGCGTCCCGCACCGGCTCCGGTCAGTGGCGCTCCGCCCATCGGCATCGGCTGGGTGGTCAGTTGCGCGCGGGCCGGCGACGTGGTGGTGTTGAGGGCGGCGTTCTCGACGGTGCTGAGCGCCGAGGGCACGGTTGCGCGGGCGCCGGCGAGGGTTTGCATCACGCCGAGCCCACCGACACCGCCGCCACCGAGTCCGCCCGGTTTGGCGCCACCACCCGGCCGCTTACCCGGGTCCGGGTGGGTGCGACGGGTGTTGTCGGCAGTGGTGGTCCGGGTGGTGTTGTCGCGGTTGGCGATGTCGAGCATCTTGCTGGCCGGTTTCAGCAGGGACACCGGCAATTCGGTGGCCGTGGACAACGCCGGCGACACCACACTCAACACCGAACTCGCGATGGCGAACGGCGATTGGGTCGTCGCGCCCCGCGCCGCCGACGGTGCGTTGGTGACCGGCACCTTGGCGCCGTTGACGGTCATCTTTCCGGTGGGACCGAGAAGAGCGGCGCGAGTGGCCGCCACGGCCGCGGTCGCCTGTGCGAGACCGACATTGGCGGCGGCGATGGCCATCGTGATTCCCGCGGCCCATCCCGGGCTCAGGATGATCGGAACGACCGCTGCGATGCTCGACACCGTGGCCACGATGATGCCCTGCACTGTTGCCAGACCCTGGCCGACGATCGCTGCGGCAGTGTTGATGTCGAAACTCATGCCGGTGCCCTGGGTGGCCAGCGCGCCACTGTTCGCACCCGCTTCCACCGTCTTGGCCGCGGCACTCGTCGACGCCTGACCGGTCCAGAGTTTGTCCCCGAGGTCGAGTGCGCCCTTGCTCATCGTCATCGTGGTCTCGAGGACCTTCGACAAACTCTGGAAGATGGCCGTCGGATCGAATCCCGCCTTGGAGAGATCGCCGGTTCCGAAGCCGCCCAACAGGTCCGTGATCGGTTTGATGAGGTGTTCGAGGTTGATCGGCGGCATCGGGGGCAGTCCCGGCATCGGCGGCAAGGCGGGAAGCACCGGTAGCGGCGGTAATCCGAGTCCGGTCAGGATGTCGATGACCGGGGTGTCGAGGATCGGCCCGAGCGGGGTCGCGTCGATCATGTCCTGCACCGACATGTGCGACATGGCCGGAACGTCCGGCAGCCCGGGGATCGGTGGGGGCGCCGGCGTCACAGCACCGACCTGATCACTGCGGCGCTCGCGGCGTCGACGCCCTCGAAGCCGGCCAGCCCGGCCACCGTCGTCGCGGCCGTCGCCGCGTGGACCGCGGCGAGTTCACCCACCGAGGTGAGATGGTTGGCTTGCGCGGCGATGAAGGCGGCCAGGAACTCCTGCCCGATCAGTCCGAAGACCGGGACCATCACCGCTGTGTTGGCCGCCGCGTTGATGGAGCCGGCGGCCCCGACCGCTGTCGCCATCGCGACGTTGGTGGCCGCGATGCCTTCGAGTACCTCGGGTGTCACTCGGACGTCGCTCATGTGGTCCCCCTGGGATGTGTGGTGCGTAGTGATGTGGTCGTGCGATCAGGTCTGGGCGATCAGGTCTGGGCAATCAGGTCTGGGCGATCAGGTGACCGGCCGAGAGGCCAGCAGTTCGGCAAACGATTCGTTGAACTCCTCGGTGATCGCCGCCCGTTTCGCGAAGGCGCGCTGGGCCGCCATCGCGGCCGTCGCGACGATCTGCTCACCGAGACGTGTCGCCCCGAGTTCGTTGGCACCCGGCGCCAGCCACAGGCCCTGCAGTGAGCCGTTGCCGTCGACCTCCGCGGTGACGAGATCATCGGGTGAGGTCTCCCGCACCAGGATCGCCGTCAGCTTCTCGTTGAACTCATAGAGACCGTCGAGCTGGGCGTTGGCCCGCGCCTCGAGTTCGTCCATCGCCCAACTCATGTCGCCACCCCCGGATTGCTCATCTGCTCGATCACCCGCGCCGCAGCCAGGACGCCGGGGCGTCGGCATCGGCATCGTCCTGATATTCGGCCCGAGCAAGGTCGTCGGGCGTCGGCAGATGCATCTGCTCGACGAGGTCGCGCGCCATCCCCGACGCCAGCAGATCCTCGCGCAACCGAATGCCCGCTGACATCGCCGACTGTTTGCACAGGCGCAAGATCTCCCCGGCCAACACTGCCGGGTCCTTGTCCAGCGTCGACGGCTCGATCCGCACCGACAGCGGCAGCCCCTGGTACGTGGTCGTCACCGCCAGTGCCCCCGACCGCGACCGTGCGTGCGCCGACTGGTGCAGCGCCTTCCACGGGCCGTGATCTGGTTCGTCCGCGTGAACCGTCGGTGCCGCCTCACCGTGATGTGCCGTCACCGCTCCCACCCCCTTTTCGTGTCACGGACGCTCGATCACGTGGATGTCGCCCCGCCTGGTTTCGGCCGATTCGCCCGAAACGATGAAAAAGATACTTTCACAGACTTCAGGGTTCGGCGAGAGCTTCTCCACAGGTCGAACCAGACGTGACCGCGAACCCCACCATCGTCGATTCACCAGCGCATTCACCCTCATGGACGGCCTCGGGCGCTCCGGACGGCGCACTCACAGCGGGGTCGGGCATGAGACCGAGCATCTGCGTCAGTCGTCCACCGTCGTTACGATCGGTCGGAACAGGCACCCTGCTATCGCGGGGGAAATTGCGGTCAGTACATTCACGACCGTGTGAGGGGGTAATGACTGATGACGCATGCACAAGGGTCGCGGCCCCCATCCTGGCTGCGCCCGGACACCGATGAGACTGCGGCGCCGGCTGCCGAGTCGGTCGCCCGGACACCCGAATCGGTGGTTTCCGCGGAGCCCGCAGCCGCACACGGTGAGCTGCGAGGACCCGAGCATGAGCCCGTCCTGAGGTCGGTCACACCGACCTCCGACCAGGACGACGTCGCCGCAGCTCCGGCCGAACCGCGGCCCGCAGAGGCCCCACCGACCGACCGCTTCCCGGCGTTGATATCCGCGGCGGTAGATTCGCAGACGCCGCCATCGGCACCCTTCCTACCTGCGGCTCCCCCGTGGGCCGAGCCGCAGCCCGTGTACCCGCAACCAGGTATGCCGACGGGGTCCTATCCACCTGCGGCGCCACCACCCCAGTGGGACGGCCCGCCCGGATACGGCGCACCCGTCGCGCCCGGGTTCGCTCCGTCGCCGGCCCAACCCCTGGCCCCGCCGCCCGGCCTCGATCCGCACCGGCTGGCCCCGCCGTCCGCCCCACCACCCCGCCGCGGATGGCGGCAGGCGCTGCATACCGCGACGGGCGGACTGATCAATCTCGGCGACTCGAAGTCGCAGCAGCAGCTCGACCACATGATCGCCCGCGTGCGCCAACCGATTCAGGGTGATTTCCGGCTCGCCGTGCTGTCCCTCAAGGGCGGTGTCGGCAAGACCACCACCACCATCGGACTCGGCAGCGCCTTCGCGTCGCTGCGTGGCGATCGGGTGATCGCCGTCGACGCCAACCCCGACCTCGGTACGCTGGCGAGCCGTGTGCCGCAGCAGACCGCGTCGACGGTGCGCACGTTGCTCGCCGATGAGCACATCTACCGCTACACCGACGTGCGGCGGCACACGAGCCAGGCCACCAGCCGCCTGGAAGTTCTTGCTTCCGAACGAGATCCGGCGATCTCGGAATCGTTCAGCGCCGACGAGTACCGGCGGGTCCTCGGCGTCCTGGAGAACTTCTACAACATCATCATGACCGACTGCGGGACCGGTCTGATGCACTCGGCGATGGAGGCTGTGCTCAGCACCGCCAACGCCATCGTGCTGGTGACGTCACCGGCCGTCGACGGCGCGCAGAGCGCGTCGGCCACCCTGGACTGGCTCAACGCGCACGGATATCAGCATCTGGTCAATCAGGCGATCGTGGTGATCTCGGCATCCAAACCCGGTGGCGCACCGATCGATCTGGACCTGCTCACCCAGCACTTCCTGGGCCGGACGCGTGCGGTGCAGGTGATCCCCTACGACGATCACCTCGCCACCGGCTCCTACGTCGATCTCGACCACCTGCACCGTCCCACCCGTACCGCGTTCCTCGAACTCGCGGCGACAGTGGCGGATTCGTTCATCAGTCCCGAGATCCCGCCCGCATCTGCAGCCCCGCACGCGTGGCAGGGCTGACCGACCCAGACAGGACCTCATGTACAACGACCCGTCGAAGGAACCACCACTGCCGAGCTGGATCCCGGAGGCCCAGGAGTCGCCGTCGGCGCCCGACGCGCAGACCCCGACGCCCGGCGCCGCACCAGCCCCCAACGCACCGGCACCCTACGGCGATCCGGCCGTACGTCCTGGCGCCTACCCGCCACCGCCCCCACCCGCCGGACAGTTCGCGGGACCACCGGCTCCCGGATACGGACCGCCGCAGGGGTATGGCCCACCCGCCGGCCCCGGACCGGCCGGCCCCCAGCAGCCGCAGGGAATGCCGCCAGGACCGCCGCAGGACCAGGGTCCCATGTCGCTCAACGATGTTCGCATTCTGCGACGCGCCAAACGCGCACCGGCCCGGGGCTGGCGTCGCGCCGTTCACACCCTCTCGGCGGGCACCATCAACCCCGGCGAATCGCACAGCGACATCGAGTATCAACAGCTTCTCGACCGCGTCCGCCGACCTGTCCGCGGCGACTACCGCATCGCGGTGCTGTCCCTGAAGGGCGGCGTCGGCAAGACGACGACCACCATCGGGCTCGGCTCCACCTTTGCCTCCCTGCGCGGTGATCGCGTGATCGCCGTCGACGCCAACCCGGACCTCGGCACGCTGGCTCAGCGCATCCCGCAGCAGACGCACTCCACAGTCCGCGACCTGCTCGCCGACGCAAACGTCTACCGCTACAGCGATGTCCGCGCGCATACCTCGCAGGCCCCGAGCCGCCTGGAAGTCCTTGCCTCCGAACGTGATCCGGCGATGGCGGAAGCGTTCAACGAGACCGAGTATCGCGGTGTCATCGCCATCCTGCAGCGCTTCTACAACATCATCATCACCGACTGCGGCACCGGCCTGAGCCATTCGGCGATGAACGGCGTGCTCGATCTGGCCAACGCACTCATCCTGGTCTCCTCTCCGGCGCTCGACGGGGCACGCAGCGCCGGCGCCACCCTCGACTGGCTGCAAGCACACGGATATGGACATCTCGTGAATCGTGCTGTGGTGGTACTGAGTTCGTCACGCCCCGGGTCGAGCACCATCGACACCAACCAGCTCGGACAGCACTTCCTCACCCGCACCCGGGCCGTACACCAGATCCCGTTCGACGATCACCTCTCCGAGGGTGCCGACATCGATCTCGAACTCATGAGCAAGAGCACCCGGCTCGCGTTCACCGATCTCGCCGCCACCATCGCCGACGACTTCGCCAACACGAGCACCCAGCGATTCGAGGATCCGTTCCTGGGGTGAGGCCTGCCTGTGGACAACGTCGGGATGGGTAATCGCTTGCGGTGATAGGTTTTTGCCCATGTCGAGATGGGGGATGCTGTGGGCGATCTGACCGTAGAGCCAACGGCCGTTGGGACGGCCGCCACCACGATTTCACGTTGCGCTTCACGCCTGTCCGGCGCAGAGTTCACCAGCACGTTCACTGTGCTCACCGGCGCATTCATCGGCGCCACGCAGACAATGTCCGACGTGGCGGGCAGCGGGGACAACAGTATCCGCACCGCGATGGTCAATGCGTCAGGCACGGTATCCGCGTTCTCCGAACTGGTCGCAGGATTCAAGAACACCACCGTCGAGCAGGACGCACAGGCCGCCAAGACGATCCGATCCGCAATTGGGTACCCGCGATGACCCCGACCTACAACCAGGTCATGGCGTGGAATCCGGGCGCGCTGTCGGAGGTCGCGCCGGGAGTCTCGGCACTGGCCAAGACACTCATGGACGAAGCCCCGAACGCCGGCAATCCGGTCCTGAACCTCACCAACGCACAATGGACAGGACGAGCCCGACCTCCCGCCGACGATCGTGCCGAGGCAATCACGAAGTGGCTCAGGAACACAGCGGCGAGATTCCAGTCTCTGGCGAATGCTCTCACCACCGGCTCCGACAACATCGTCGATGCCACGGCAGCTCTGGCGGCGCGCAAGATCTGGGCAGACGTCGAGGGCTACATCCTGAACCAGGATGACGGCAACTATTCCGTGTCATTCTCGCCGGCCAAAGCGCCGGAGGGCGCAGCATTCGATGCCAACACCGCGTTCGAACACCAGACCGCGCTGCATAATCTGGGCAAGGCGGCCGACGACGCTGTGACCACCGCCCGCAACGAGATCAGTGCGAAGCTCTCCGCGATCGGCAGGATGACCCCGGCGTCGATCGCAGCCACAAACGGAGCAATCGATCCCACGCTGGCGGCCGGAGACGTGACGGCCATCCGCAACGGAACGGCCACGCCTGAACAGCGGGGCCGCTACTTACGTGCGATGCGCTTGACGCCGAGCCAGCTGGCCCGGCTGCAACTCGGCGAGCGCATTGACATCGACCCGTCGAAACTCGCCTACATCCAGAACGCCATGAATGCGATCGACGCCGGCGATGGTGATCTCACAGGCGTCGACGCATTCGACAAATTCGGCACGGCGCCGGGTGATTGGCGTTTGCGAGTGGCAACAGCGAGCGGGCTGCAGGTGGTATCGAACTCGAATGTTCACGCGGGAAATCGTCAAGGCGGATTCGCCTTGTTACCGGATTCGATCAAAGATGTTGTCGCACAAGGTCAGAACCGTCCGCTGCAACTGGGCGGAGTCGCCCGGGACCAGATGATGCGAAACCTGGGTGGCCTCGGCAAACTGATCTCGGCTGGCGATGCCCGCTATCAGGCCGGGACCGATCTGGATCGCAGCCTCGGCAAGATCGCACGCAACTACGTCGGTATCCAGGTCGACGCCGAGCAGGATGGCATACCTTCTGGTCTCAGCCCCGACCACATCAACGGGCTGCAAGACCTGTTGAACGGCATCGGCCGCGACAAGATGTGGGTTCAGGACGCGTTCACTGCCGGTAACGGCGACGGCAAGGATTTCATCCACGACCTCCTGACCCTGCATTGGAGTGACGACGGCGAAGCCGCGGGACAACTGTGGCGGTTCAGTGCTCACGATGCCCAGCTGGCCCTGCATCCCTCCGGCGACGCGTTGACCGATCAACTCGACCTGGCAACGTCGAGACGAACGAGTTCGATCCTCGAATCCATGCTGCGCTACGCCGGGTCACCAGACGGCTACCACGAACTGATGAACATCGGTGGGGCTGCCGAGGATCAGTCAGTGGGGCAACTCAACCCGCGCGGTCTGCAGACCCTCGCCGAGTCCTTGAAGCCCTACGTCGCCGAGCTCGGCGGCGGACAGGACCTGCGGCTGCCCGGATTCAACGATGTCGATCCCAACAATGTCGGCGGGTACCAGAATCTCCTGCACACCCCGGGACATGACCCCAGCCACCCAACAAGCAATTACGAAGGGGCCTCGAGGATCTTCGGGTTGCTCGCCACCGACGAGACGGCAGCCAAGACCTTCTACGGGGAGGTGTACAAACAGATTGCGGCAGAGACCGTCGACTATGCGGCCAACCCCAATGCCGGCGACGCGGCACACCGACTGGCGCTGATCGCACACCTGCGTGGGCTCGCCGACGAAGGATTGCTCTACGCTGCACATGATCTGGCCACCAACGATTTCGACGCCGCCCAGAAGTCTTTTCAGCTGAAGAAGTTGATCATCGACGATGTGTTCAGCGCGTCGGATCTCCTCACCGGAAAGCTGACCGACAAGGCTCCCGGATCGGACATCCTGCTCGGACACGTCACTGAGAATCTGAAAGAGGCATTGCTCGGCGCGGAGCCATCGGGACAGGACTTTGCTCCGCAGGACTACAAGCAGCAGCTGCATGGTGATGCCAGCCTGACGGGCAGTCGAGTAGGCGACATTCGCGCCGCGATTCTAGCTGCCACGACCGGCGATGTGCGGTCGCAGCTCGACCCCGAGCTTGCGCGCAGACTCGGTGAAGCCTCCTGGTTCAATCCCGATGGCTCGTTGAGGACTCGCGAACAGATCCTCACCGCGGGGAACAATCCCGAGCAAATCGACATCGACATACGTACCGTTCTCGAGCAGATTGCCAAGCGAACGCATAACAGCAACCCGGCAAACATTCCCGCTGACTACGGGGCCGTGTGGGATGAATCCGAGGAGCTCGATCCGTCGAACTGGAGCTTGCGGCGATGAGGCGCCTCTGGTCGCGCGCCCTGGTCGCCCCTGTTGTCGTGCTCATTGCTGCGATGCTCCTGGCCGGGTGTTCCGGTGATTCTCCCGAACCTGTCGAGCCAACCCGCCCGGCCATCCCGTACACCATGATCTGGTCCGCCGCCGACGGCATCGACGTGCAGAAGCGTGCTGGCGAATTGGTGCGTGCCGCCTTCGATGGTGGTGAGATGGCCGCCTGGGCCGGCGTCGAGCATTCGTTCCCCGGCTTCGCCGATGCCGTCGCCGGCGCGCGCGCCTACTTCGGCTATTGGGGCAGCCCGCATCAACCCCCGAGCCCCGACAACCTCCCATCCATGGAAAACAAAGTCCTGTTTCGCCACATCGCCACGCTTCGAGCGACCGATACCCGCATCAGCGCCCGTGTCTGCACCCTGCAACGTGCCGTCAAACCACACTGGCCTCCGTTACCCGACACCGGCCCCGGCACCTTCATCGGTAAAACTCGGCCTCGTACTCTGGATGTGGAGTTGGTCAAGCCCGTTGATGCGTCGGCGGGTGCTGCCGGGCAGCGCGACAGGGCGTCCGATCGCCACGCCCCGGCCGGCAGCAACCAACCGTCCTGGAATGCGTTCGGCAACTGGCGTATTGACGCGATCTACGATCTGTACGGTAAAGACCGCGACGGCACCATCACCCGCAGGTTCGGCACCGAACCCGAATGCATGGCCTGGTGGCACCAACTCTTCCCCGGGTGGTCGGGCACCTCCGGACTCACATTCGGGCCACCGAATGCTCCCACCGATCAGTGGTCCTGGTACAACCAGATCGCCATCGACCCGCCCGCACCGCCGTCATTCCCGGAATGGATCTCCCCCAAAGGCGTCGACGCCTGAACGCGGCACACCACCCTTTTGCGCGGCCTGCACCGATTGGTTTCCCTCCCGCACATCTCACCGTAGTTTCGTCGCAGACCGCGGTCGCGCACAGTTCTCGCGCGGCTGACCAAACCTGCTGTGTGACAACAGTACCGAAGCCGAGCCCGTCGGCCTTCGGGGTTCACGCACGCGTCGACAGCACGAGGAGCCCACCATGACCCAGGTCCACGACTCGACCGCGACACCCGATCTTTCGAATTCCCCGACGTCCTCGCACGAGTCGCCGAGGGCGTCGTCACACGCGAGCTCGACAATGTCAACCCATTCGATCAGGTCAAGCAGATCGCCGAGTCCGGCTACGGGAAGCTCCGGCTGCCCGTCGCGGCGGGTGGTGCCGGATACTCACTGCGCCAACTGTTCTCCGCGATTATCGATCTCGCGGCCGCCGACCCCACTGTTGCCCACATCTACCGCACCCATTTCTGGCTCACCGAAGAATTCCTGCTCCTCGGCACCGATAACGCCAACAGATTCCTGAACCTGATAGCTGATGGCAAGGTCTTCGGCAACGCCACCAGTGAACGCGGCACCAAAGCCGCCGGTGACTTCCAGTTCAACACCACCCTCGCGCCGGTTGACGGTGCCGACCACTTCGTCCTCAACGGCGAGAAGTTCTATACCACCGGCACCCTGTTCTCCGACTACGTCAGCGTATGGACCGTCAAGGGCACCACCCTGACCTCCATCGTGATCCCCACCGACCGCGCCGGCGTAGAGATCCTCGACGACTGGGACGGTTTCGGTCAGCGTCGTACCGGTTCGGGCACAACCCGATTCACCGATGTCGCGGTCTATCCGGAGGACCTCCTGCGGGAGGTGCCGCTCGACGAGCCGCAGGCCAAGTCCACGCAGGGTGCGTTTGTCCAGCTCTACCTGCATGCGGTGATCGCCGGCATTCTGCGTGCCATCGTGGCCGACGCCAAGGCCCTCGTCGAAGGCCGCAGCCGCAACTTCACCCACGCATCCGCTCCGGTGCCCGCCGAGGACCCGTCGTTGCAGCAGGTGGTCGGCGAGCTCGCCTCACTGGCCTTTGTCACCGAGAGCACCGTGCTCATCGCCGCCGAAAGCCTTGATGCTGCAGCAGAATCCGCGGTCGACGGCATCCAGGACCCGGCGCTGGCACAGGCTGCGGCACTCGCCGCGTCCAAGGCCAAGGTGGTGCTCGACGACATCGGTACGCGTGCGGCCACCCTGCTGTTCGAGGCCGGTGGCGCGTCGGCGTCGAGCCGGAGCAAGGATCTCGATCGGCACTGGCGCAACATCCGGACCATCACGCTGCACAATCCCGCCCGGCTCAAGGCGCAGGCCGTCGGTGCCCACGTGCTGCTCGACCAGGACCTGCCCGCCAACGGATACTTCTGATCGCCTGTCACCTCTCACACCTCAAGGCAGGCAACCCATCATGTCCAACGAGATCGACGAACGTGATCCCGACAACCGCCGAGCCATCGACTCGGTCCTCGAGAAGCTCGACACCGACGGACTCGGCCGGCGACAGTTCATCAAACTGCTCGCGGGTACCGGCGCGGCGCTCGCCACCGGCGGCGCCCCTCGCGGCCGTCGGCCGGGGTGAAACCCATTCCGGCGCAGTCGCCTACACCGATGGCCAGTTCGCGCTACTGAACTGGTCGGCGACCGGCGACTACCAGGTCCAGTGGGCCGAGGCCTACCAGTCCGCCGCTGAACAGCTCGGGTACAAGTCGGTGGTACTGGACGGCAAGAGCGATGCGGCCGTGCAGTCCAACCAGTTCAACCAGCTCCTGACGCAGAAGACCACCGCGATCTTCGTGGGTCTCAACGACGCGGGCGCACTGCCGACACTGGCCCAGGGCGCCAACCGCAGCGGAGTGCTCTTCCAGGCGGCGTGGAACTCCCCGGCCTGGTCCACCCCTTGGGACAGTGATCAATACGGTCCCGACTACAACTCCTTCCTGATCCCCGACGAGTACGAATCGGTCGGCAAGGCCGTCGACGTACTCGCCAAACAGATCGGCGAAGAGGGCACCGTCGTGCGGGTCGGCGGCTACTACCCGTCGATCGACGGTTGTGAGGTCCAGCGCCGACTCGCCGTACACCACACCCTGGCCAAGTATCCCAAAATCCGCTTCGCCGGTGAACTGCACGCCAAGTACGACGCCGATCTGTCCCAGCGGGCGACCACGTCCCTGCTCACCCGATACCCGGACACCGTCGGAATCGTCGCCGTCAACGACGACGCGGCGACCGGTGTGGTCGCCGGAATCGAAGCCGCCGGAAAGGTTCCCGGCAAGGATGTCTTCGTGGTGGGCGCCAACGGCTCCACCGCCGGCATCGAACGCGTCGTGAGCGGCCGGCAACTCGTGACCACCGGTAACGTCCCGGCCTACCCGTCCTTCGTCACCGTCGCCCAATTCCACGATCGGCTGCGCGGATGGCGACCCGAGCCGGCCGAACGGATGTACGGCTGGCACGCCGAGATCATCACCCGCGACAACGTGGCGAAGTTCAAGGCCCGTTACGTCGACGCGCCGATCGGGCAGTCCTTCGACGTGAAGCTGCTCTCCCGCACCGAGCATCCGCGCGACTTCGACCTGCAGTTCGACGCCTATCCCATCGAGGACCTCGAGCACATCTGGCCGGGGGTACCCAAACCCGACGGCTACACCTATCCGGAGGCCTACCTCGCGGCGCAACGCAACGGCGACTTCGACCGCATCCGCGCCCTGTACCGCGACCACTACCGGTCCCCGGTACTGGGCCCCTCCCCCTATGGAAGGTACGCATGAACACCACATCGGGCACCGCGCGCCTCGAGGTGCGCGACATCGTCAAGTCCTTCGGCGCCAACCGCGCACTCAAAGGCGTGAACCTGACCGTGGGCGACGGCGAGGTCGTCGGCCTTATCGGCGAGAACGGGGCGGGCAAGAGCACGATCCTCAACATCGTGTCCGGCGTGCTGCCCTACGACTCCGGGACCATCACCCTCGACGGCACCGAGATCGCGCCCAAGACCTATCAGGAAGCCAACCGGCTGGGCATCTTCCGGGTGTTCCAGGAGGCCAACCTGATCGACAAGCTAGCCGTCTACGAGAACACCTTCTTCGGCTGGGAGAAGCTCTTCACCTCGCGCGGCTTCCTCAACCGGGGTGCGCTCATCCGCGCCACCGACGAGGCATTGGACGAGGCCGGCATCGACGGAATCGACGCACGCACCCCAACGGGTTCACTGTCGCCGGGACAGAAGCAGAGCCTGGACATCGCACGCGTCATCGCACTCGCCCGCACCCTCGAGATCGAGCGTCCGGTGGTGCTTTTCGACGAGCCCACCACCGCACTCGACCATGAACACGAGGACAACTTCCTGCGTCTGTTGCAGCGCCTCCGTGGGCAGGCCGCGGTGGTGTTCGTCTCACATCGGCTGCCGGAGATCCTCGCGACCACCGATCGGGTCACCGTCTTCAAGGATGGCGAGTCCATCGCCGAACGCGACACGACGGGAGCCGACGAGACCCAGCTGCACCGCCTGATGGTCGGGCGCGTCCGCACCGAGAACTACTACCGCGCGGGGGCACAGACGATCGTCGACGCCGGGCAACGTCCACGCCTGGCGGTTCGGGACCTCGCCGGTGCGGATGTGTTGCGGGAGGCCACCTTCGAGGTTCTGCCCGGTGAGATCTTCGGGCTCGCCGGCACCGAGGGCTCCGGAAAACGCGTCCTCGGCGAGATCGTCGCAGGTGCGGTGGCCCGCACCGAGGGGACCGTCACGGTCAACGGCAGCCCCGTCGACGGCGGCATCGCCGCGCATGTCGCGGCCGGCATCGCCTGCGTCCCACCGGACCGCGCCGAGAAGGGCCTCATCACCACCGCGTCGATCGTCGACAACATCCAACTCGCCTCCCTGCACGACAGATTCGCCACACGCCGGGTCGGATTGTGGGCGGTCGGGCGAGCCCGCAAGGTCGCGCAGGAGTACGTGGAGAGACTCGGCATCGTCGCCGAGAGCATCGACGCCCCGGTGTCGTCGCTGTCGGGGGGCAACGCGCAGAAGGTGTTGCTGGCCAAGTGGTTGCTGCGGCACCCTGACCTGCTCATCCTCGACGCCCCCACCCAGGGTGTGGACACCGGCGCCCGCGAGGGCATCTATGACCTCCTTCGTGCCGCGGCCGCAGCCGGCACCTCCATCCTGCTGGTCAGCGACGACCTGCCCGAGCTCATCGGCCTGTCCCACCGGATCGGCGTGATCACCAATGGCCGGCTCGTCACCGTCGTCGATGCCCCGGCCGATGCCAAACCGGCCGAGCACGACCTCGTCGCGCTCATGCTCCCCGGCACCCCCGCCCAGCCGGCCACCGGCTACGACGCCGGCACCTCCACGGCCACAACAGCTCCCACGACCACTGCTGCCACAACCACGAACGGATGACCCCGTGACCACCGAAGCTCAACGCCCCTCCACCCTGCCCGCCCTCGCACTACCGAAGCGAGAACAACTCATCGCGGCGCTGCGCAAACCGAATATCGCACGCGACGTGCTACCGCTCCTCGCGCTCATCGCTCTCATCGGCTACTTCTCCCTTCGCGCCGAAGCCTTTCGGAGTCCCGCCAACTTCGCACTCATCAGCGGGCAGGCCGGTATCCTGCTGCTGGCGTCCCTCGGCGCCACCCTGGTGATCGCCGGCAGCATCGATCTGTCCGTCGGCTCGATCGCCCTGTTGACCGGGACCGTGGTGGCCTATCTGATTCGCGAAGGCGTCGCGAATCCCGCGCTGGCCATCGCGATCGCGGTCGGCGTGGGCGCACTCATCGGTCTGCTCAACGGTGTGGTCTTCGCCTTCGGCCGGGTGCCGTCGTTCATCGCGACACTCGGAACACTGTCGCTGTTCGCCGGGATCGGACTGACCATCCTGGAGGGTTCCACGATCAACTTCACCGACACCGGAATTCGCAATCTCGCCGTCGGACAGCTGATCCCGAACCTACAAAACGCCGCACTCATCGCCCTCGTGGTGCTCGGAATCGTGTGGTTCCTCTCGCGCCGCACCCGGATCGGCCTGTACACCTATGCGGTCGGCGGCAACGAGCGCGTCGTCGCGCTCGCCGGCGTCTCCACCCGGCGGGTCAAGGTGTTCACCTGGTCATCTCCGGCATCACCGCCGGTCTCGCCGGTCTGCTGTTGACCGCACAACTCGGGGCTGCCGGACCGACACTGGGATCGACGATCCTGCTCGACTCCGTGGCGGCCATCGTCATCGGCGGCACCGCCCTGTCCGGAGGCGTCGGCAGCGTCGGGCGCACCGTGCTCGGCGTGCTCATCCTCACCGTATTGTCCAACGGGCTCAACCAGATCGGTGCCGCCGACTACACCCAGACCATCATCAAGGGACTCGTCATCGTGGTGGCCGCGGTCTTCACGATGGCCTCTCAGCGCAAGCTGATCATCAAATAGCCACTGCCCCATCCCCTACGCTTACGAGAACCGGATCAACCATGAACCAGCCGACGGCCACACCACTGCGCTTCTCCGCCTTCGTGATGAACACTACTTCCCATATCCTGCAGGGCCTCTGGCGGACCGAGGAGGCGCAGCAGACCAACTTCAACTCGCTCGAACACTGGGTGAGCCTGGCCCGAGAGCTCGAACGCGGGAAGTTCGACTTCATCTTCTTCGCCGACGTGACCGGCCTCTACGGCGACTACGACGGCGGCTATCGCAAGTATGTCCAGGCGGGACTGCAGATCCCGTCCAACGACCCGTCGGTGATCGCCTCGGCCATCGCCTACAACACCACCGATCTCGGCATCGCCATCACGAGTTCGGTTCTGCAAGACCATCCATTCAATTTCGCCCGCAAGATCTCGACCCTCGACCATGCTTCGGGCGGGCGCATCGCCTGGAACATCGTCACCAACGGCCTGGCCAACGCGTCCCGAAACTTCGGCTACGACGACCTCGAGGAACACGACGAACGGTACGTGTGGGCCGACGAGTACGCCGACGTCGTCTACAAACTGTGGGAGGGCTCCTGGGACGACGGGGCCCTGCTCGCCGACAAGGAACGCGGGCTGCATGGCGATCCGTCCAAGGTGCACAAGATCTTTCACGAAGGAAAGCGGTACCGGGTGGAGGGACCACACCTCGTGGCCCCGTCACCGCAGCGCACACCGGTGCTGTTCCAGGCCGGTTCGTCACCCGCCGGCCGCGAGTTCGCCGCGCGAAACGCCGAGGCACAGTTCATCATCACGCCGAACCCCGAAGCCGCACGCCTCCTCGTCGACGACACCCGCGCCCGGCTGCCGCGTTACGGCCGCGACCCGCATGACCTCACCTTCTTCCAGGGTCTGCACTTCGTCATCGGCAGTACCGAGGAGGAGGCGCGACGCAAGGAAGCCGAGCTCGAGGACAACATCGACCTCGACGCGATGATCGCGCATCTGTCCGGCGCGATCGGCATCGACTTCGGCAGCCATCCACTCGACACCCCGCTCGGCGCCATCGAGACCGAGGGCATCCGCAGCGTCCTGGACTGGGTACGCGACTCGGTCGACGGCCGGGAGGCGACCATCGAGGATCTCGGTCGGCTCCAGGGCCGCAATTCGCGGGTCGTCGGCACCCCCGAACAGATCGCCGACGAACTCCAGCGGTGGCGCGACGCCGGCGTGGACGGCATCAATGTCGTCAATGCCACCATCCCGGGCAGCTACGTCGAATTCATCGACCACGTGATGCCGGTGCTACAGCAGCGCGGTCTGGCCCAAAGCGAGTACGCGCCGGGAACCGCGCGCGCCAAACTGTTCGGTTCCGACCTGCTGAACCACCGACATCCGGCGGCGAAGTATCGCGGCGCCTTTGCCGAGGTCACCGCGGGAGTGTGACGACTCAGGCGCCGGCGCCCTCCGACGACGCCCGTCGCGAAGCACACCAGCGTCGGGCGAGATGGATGAACGTCGGCACGACGATCGTGAGCACCGAGGCGATGATGAAGATCTCGATGTTGTCGCGGATGATCGGGATGTTGCCGAGAAAGTAGCCGAGCAGGATGATCCCGGCGGCCCAGACAATGCTGCCCAGCACGCTGAACAGGGTGAAGAGCCGGTAGGACATGCCGCTGAATCCGGCCACCAGCGGTGTCAGGGTCCGCACGATCCCGATGAACCGTCCGAAGAAGACGGTGAGCGCACCGAAGCGGTCGAAGTAGGTGTGAGTGCGGGCGACGTACTCGGGGCCGATCGTCTTCATCAACCGCCCTTCGACGACACCCCTGCCCAGGCGACGGCCAATGAAGTAGCCGCATTGGTCGCCGAGGATGGCGGCCACCGGGACGGCCACGCACAGCAACCACACCGGGGCGTAGGGATTCGGCTGTGCCGCGAGCACGCCGGCGGTGAACAGGACCGAGTCGCCCGGGAAGATGAACCCGATCAGCAGGCCCGTCTCCACGAAGATCAGCACGCAGAGCCCGACGAGGCCACCGGTCGCCAGGAAGGTGTCGATATCGAACGGATTCATCACCGTCGAGCGTAGTCACCTTCGAACACGCCGATCGGTCCGCGACCTGGCCGGTTGGGGGGTTGTCAGCGGTTGTTCACACCCGGGACACTTGGTACCGGGTGCCCGGGCACGTTAACTCGATGCAACATGCCGGGCGAATCGTCCCAGTGTGCTGTTTACTCGGGGGTCAGGGCGTCGGCGCG
This sequence comes from Gordonia bronchialis DSM 43247, assembly GCF_000024785.1. Lineage (NCBI taxonomy): Bacteria > Bacillati > Actinomycetota > Actinomycetes > Mycobacteriales > Gordoniaceae > Gordonia > Gordonia bronchialis. The sequence goes on from NC_013441.1 coordinate 3,894,295, forward strand.
ACGTCCATGAACGAGTGCACGCCGTCGTGATGACCGAGGAGTGAGCCGTGTCGACCAAGCCCCCGGGGCCGGTACTGCGCCCGGTCACCGACACCGACGTGCGGACCGAGTACCACACCATTCACGGGTACCGGCGTGCCTACCGCATCGCGGGGAGCGGTCCGGCGTTGCTGCTCATCCACGGCATCGGCGACAACTCGTCCACCTGGAATGAGGTCATCCCGATCCTCGCCCAGCACTACACGGTGATCGCCCCCGACCTGCTGGGCCACGGCAAATCGGACAAACCGCGTGCGGACTACTCGGTCCCCGCTTTCGCCAACGGCATGCGCGACCTGCTGGTGGTACTCGGCCACACCAAGGTGACCGTCGTCGGCCATTCGCTCGGCGGCGGTGTCGCCATGCAGTTCTGTTATCAGTTCCCCCGCTTCGTCGAACGTCTCGTCCTTGTCGCCGCCGGCGGCGTCACCCGTGACGTGCACCCGGCCTTGCGTCTGATCTCGATGCCGGTGGCCCACCAGCTGCTGTCGATGCTGCGCGTCCCCGGGGTGGTTCCTGGTCTGAAACTCGCCGCCAAGGGCGTGGTCGGGGTGCCGCTGCAGACGGCACTGCCCGACTCCATCGCTCCCCGACGGGTCCTCAATGACCACGAGGACCTCATCCGGGTGCTCGCCGACCTCGCCGACGCCAAGGCGTCGGCCGCGTTCCTGCGCACGCTGCGGGCCGTGGTGGACTGGCGCGGACAATCGATCACGATGCTCGACCGCTGCTATCTGACCGAGCGGCTACCGGTGCTGATCGTCTGGGGCGACGACGACACCGTCATCCCCTACCACCACGCCGAACTCGCCCACGCCGCGATCCCACACTCGCAGTTGGAGACCTTCGTCGGCTCGGGACACTTCCCGTTCCACGACGACCCCGAACGATTCTGCCGCGTGGTCATCGACTTCATGCAAACGCACGAGCCCGTCGTCTTCGACCCGCTCAACTGGCGTCATCTGCTCTCCGAGGGCCAGCGACTCGACGAATTCGTCGGCGACGACGAGACCGTCGAGGCGGTACTCGAGGCGATCGAGGACGAACGCAGCGCCACCTGACACCGTCGGCACCCACCCGTCCCCGCCCACGAATGTGCCACCATGGGGCATGACGTATCCGTACGACCCGTACGCGGGATCCTCGTCGGCCTTCGGCGAATCGTCGTTCCCGGGAGCCGGTTACGGCGCGCCCGTCCCGACCGGCGGCGAGCCGGTCCTGGTCGCCATCGGACCCATCCAGTGCACGCAAACCCACGTGATCACCCCCGCGGGCACCGCACCCATCGCCGGCGCGCGCTGGACCTTTGTCAACCAGACCTACAACACGCGTGCCATACCCCAATGGGCGCTCATCACCGCGATCGTGACCGCGCTGCTGTTCTGCGGGCTCGGACTGCTGTTCCTGCTGGTCAAGGAGGACCGCACCCAGGGCTACGTGCAGATCACCGTCGAAGCCGAGGGCCTGCGTTACTCCACGTCGATCCCGGTGTACTCACCACTGACCGTCAGCGACCTCGGCCAGCGGGTGAACTATGCGCAGAGCCTCGGCTGAGCATGACATGATGCCGGGGTGACCTACCCCTCGCACCTACCGTTCGACGACGGGAACTCCGACCCGCTGGCGCCGACCTATCGCGCCCAACCCGGTTACCCGGCACCCCATCCCGGGATGCCGTCGGTGTACGGCGTGCCGCAGCCCGCCTACTTCGTGGCTCCGGTCCCGCCGGTCTATGGTCTCTACCCCGGCGCTGCCGATCCCCTGGCCCCCTTCGGCCGGGACCCGCTGACCGGTGAACCGTTGTCCGACAAATCGAAGGTCGCCGCCGGTCTCCTGCAGCTGTTTCTCGGCGGGTTCGGCGTGGGCAGGTTCTACCTCGGGCATGGCGGCGTCGGTGCCGCACAGCTGTGCTTGACGATCGTCGGGTGGCTACTCGCGATCTTTTTCGTCGGGTTCATCCTGCTGTTCGCGGTCAGCATCTGGGCACTCGTCGACGCGGTCATGATGTTCACCGGCAGCGTGCGCGACAGCCGCGGTTACAAACTGCGATCCTGACGACAATTCACCCGCCGCAACACCCGCCGGCCCGTCGCACGTCTCTGGTGACCGTATTGCGTTCGGCGAGTTCATCATCGGCCGGATAGTCGACACGCACCAGGCACAACCCGCAGGCATCGGCGACCGGGACCTGGCTGCTGCGCTGTGTTTCGGCGAGAAGTCCACGACACCAGTCGATATCGCGACGGCCATCGCCGACACTTGCGACCGCCCCGACCAGTGAGCGCACCATCGACCAGCAGAACGCGTCGGCGCTCACCTGCCCCACCAGCACCCCGCCGGCGTGCCGTGTCCACGAGAACTGCTGAAGATCCCGGATCGTCGTGGCACCCTCGCGACGACGACAGAACGCGGCAAAGTCGTTGAGCCCCAACAGTGAGGCTGACGCGGCGTTCATCGCATCGACGTCGAGCGGCCGACGCCACGTGGCCGTGGTGCGCGCGTGGATGGGTTCCGCACCCCAGCGGGCGTCGGTGAGCCGATACTCGTAGTGGCGCCGCAGGGCCGAGAACCGGGCGTCGAAATCGCCACTCACCGAGGCGATTTCCTTGACCCGGACATCGTCGGGCAGCATCTTCGCGAGGCGCCCGACCAACAGCGACGGGTCACCGCCGATACTGCGTGTCTGCAGCGCGGAGACGGGAATGTCGGTATGGCACACCTGCCCGGTGGCGTGCACCCCGGCGTCGGTGCGCCCGGCGACGGTCAGCCGCACCGGAATCCGCAGCACCGTCGCCAGGGTGTCCTCGAGAACGGCGCCCACCGTCCGTTGATCCGTCTGCCGCGCCCAGCCCGCGAAATCGGTTCCTTCGTAACCGACATCGAGGCGTAAACGACAGAACCCGCTGTCACCGGCATCGGTGACAGCGGGTTCTGTCATGAGTACGAGTAGCCCTGCGGACTACTTCTTGTCGTCGCCGTCGACGTCGGCACCCTCGGCCTCGGGAGCGGTGGCGGCGGTCGACTCGTCGTCAACAGCCTCGGCCACGGCGTCGGCGTTCTCGACGGCCGCGTCGTCGGCGTCGGCCTCAACGGCCTCGACGACGTTCTCCGGGGCATCCTCGGCAACGACCTCTTCGGTCGCGTCGAGCTTGTCCTCTGCGGCTTTCTTCGAAGCGGCCACGCGGGTTGCGCGGCTTGCCTCGCTCGACGCGGTGGACTCACGCACCAGCTCGATCACGGCCATCGGGGCGTTGTCGCCCTTGCGCGGCAGCGTCTTGATGATGCGGGTGTATCCACCGTTGCGATCGGCGAAGTGCGGGCCGATCTCGTCGAACAGCGTGTGCACGACGTCCTTGTCGCGGATCACCTTGAGGACCTCACGACGGTTGGCCAGCTTGCCGGCCTTGGCGTGGGTGATCAGCTTCTCGGCGTACGGGCGCAGCCGCTTGGCCTTGGCCTCGGTGGTGGTGATTCGACCGTGCTCGAAGAGCGAGGTGGCGAGATTCGCCAGCATTGCCTTCTGGTGGCTGGCCGACCCGCCGAGGCGGGCACCCTTGGTGGGCTTGGGCATTTCTCTTCTCCTAGAAGAACTTCCCGTCTCACGACGGCGAAGTCAGGGTTAGGGTGACAGCCTTTACAGCTGCTCGGTCTCTGCGAAATCCTCACCGGAATCGGCGTCGAAGGACGCGTCATCCGACCACGTGCCGGTGGCCGGGTCGTAACCGGCGACCTGCGACGGGTCGAAGCTGGCCGGGCTGTCCTTGAGGGACAGACCCAGAGCGTGCAGCTTGACCTTGACCTCATCGATCGACTTCTGCCCGAAGTTGCGGATGTCGAGCAGATCCGACTCGGTCCGGGCAACCAGCTCGCCGACGGTGTGCACACCCTCGCGCTTGAGGCAGTTGTAGGACCGGACGGTCAGCTCGAGATCTTCGATCGGCAGGCTGAACGACGCGATGTGGTCGGCCTCGGCCGGCGACGGACCGATCTCGATGCCCTCGGCCTCCACGTTGAGCTCCCGGGCGAGCCCGAAGAGTTCGACGAGGGTCTTGCCCGCGGACGCCAGCGCATCACGCGCGCTGATCGAGTTCTTGGTCTCCACGTCGAGCACGAGCCGATCGAAGTCGGTGCGCTGCTCCACACGGGTGGCCTCGACCTTGTAGGTCACCTTGAGCACCGGCGAGTAGATCGAGTCGACCGGAATCCGGCCGATCTCGGCACCCGACGCCTTGTTCTGCACGGCCGGGACGTAGCCGCGGCCCCGCTCGACGACGAGCTCGATCTCGAGCTTGCCCTTGTCGTTCAGGGTGGCGATGTGCAGATCGGGGTTGTGCACGGTGACGCCGGCCGGCGGCACGATGTCGGCGCCGGTGACGGTGCCCGGACCCTGCTTACGCACGTACATGGTGACCGGCTCGTCCTCTTCGGAGCTCACCACGAGGCCCTTGAGGTTCAAGATGATGTCGGTGACATCCTCCTTGACCCCGGGGACGGTGGTGAACTCGTGGAGCACACCGTCGATGCGGATGCTGGTGATGGCAGCACCCGGGATCGAGCTGAGCAGGGTACGACGCAGCGAGTTGCCGAGGGTGTAGCCGAAGCCGGGCTCGAGCGGTTCGATGACGAACTTCGACCGGTTGTCGGCGAGGATCTCCTCGGTCAGTGTGGGTCGCTGTGAGATGAGCATTTCGTTTTCTCCTTTGGCCAACCGCTATTTGATGGCCTCGAGGTGAACCGAGACAGCTGTTGCTGTTCGGCGGATTACTTCGAGTAGAACTCGACGATGAGCTGTTCTGTCAGCGGCACGTCGATCTGAGCGCGCTCGGGCACGTTGTGCACGAGGATGCGCAGCGTCGACGGAACCACCTGCAGCCAGCCCGGAACCGGACGATCGCCCTGGATCTCCTTGGCGATCTGGAACGGGACGGTCTGCAGCGACTTCGGCCGGACGTCGATGATGTCGTACTGGCCGACGCGGTAGCTGGGCACGTCGACCTTCACACCGTTGACGGTGAAGTGGCCGTGGCTGACCATCTGGCGGGCCTGACGACGGGTCCGGGCCAGGCCGGCGCGGTACACGACGTTGTCCAGACGGGTCTCGAGGATGCGCAGCAGCTCGTCGCCGGTCTTGCCGTTACGACGATTGGCCTCTTCGTAGTAGCGACGGAACTGCTTTTCCAGCACTCCGTAGGTGAAGCGGGCCTTCTGCTTCTCCTGCAGCTGCTGCAGGTACTCGCTCTCCTTGATCCGCGAACGGCCGTGCTGGCCGGGCGGGTAGGGGCGACGCTCGAACGCCTGGTCTCCTCCGATGAGGTCGACCCGAAGGCGACGGGACTTCTTGGTTGCGGGGCCGGTATAACGAGCCATTAGTTCAGTTCCTCCCTTTCCCGCTAGACCCGACGCCGCTTGGGCGGACGGCAACCGTTGTGCGGCTGCGGGGTGACATCGGAAATGGTGCCGACCTCGAGGCCGGCTGCCTGCAGGGAACGGATCGCGGTCTCACGACCCGAGCCCGGTCCCTTGACGAAGACGTCGACCTTCTTGACGCCGTGTTCCTGGGCCTTGCGCGCAGCGTTCTCGGCCGCGAGCTGAGCCGCGAACGGGGTGCTCTTGCGCGAGCCCTTGAATCCGACGTGACCCGACGACGCCCAGCTGATGACGTTGCCGTTGGGGTCGCTGATCGACACGATGGTGTTGTTGAACGTCGACTTGATGTGTGCGGTGCCGTGCGGGACGTTCTTCTTATCGCGACGGCGTGCGCCCTTCTTGGGGCCTGCGCTACGTGACTTAGGAGGCATTACTTCTTCTTCCCGGCGATGGTCTTCTTCGGGCCCTTGCGAGTGCGGGCATTGGTCTTGGTGCGCTGGCCACGGACGGGCAGGCCACGACGGTGGCGCAGACCCTGGTAGCAGCCGATCTCGATCTTGCGACGGATATCGGCCTGCACCTCGCGGCGCAGGTCACCCTCGACCTTCACCGAGGCCTCGATGTACTCACGCAGCTTCGCGACGTCTGCGTCGGTGAGATCCTTGGCGCGGAGGTCGGGGCTGAGCCCGGTCCCCTCGAGGATCTCCTTGGAGGTGGTACGTCCCACTCCATAGATGTAGGTCAGTGCGATCTCCAGCCGCTTCTCACGGGGGAGGTCCACACCTGCAACACGTGCCATGTGGCGGTTTTCCTTTACTTCTCAGAGGTCTGCTCCTGGTCCGTCCCGGAACTCTCGCCGGGCTCCGGCCTCTGAAACCGGAGGTGGGCGCCGACCCGTATGTCGACGCTGGTGCCAAGAGGGCTTCACAAAGATCTGATCAGCTCTTCTGGTCGTTATTCAGTTGTCGTCTCAAGCGATCCGTGGAGCGCTGATCAGCCCTGACGCTGCTTGTGGCGCAGGTTCTCGCAGATCACCATGACCCGACCGTTACGGCGGATCACCTTGCACTTCTCGCAGATCGGCTTGACGCTCGGCTGAACCTTCACGTCCGCTTCTCCTTGGGATGTCCGGGCACGACGAAGCCGCACCCGTGCTGCCCTCACCCGTGTTCGGGAGAGGAAGTCCTACTTGTACCGATAAACGATGCGCCCACGACCGAGGTCGTAGGGCGAGAGTTCCACGACGACCCGGTCCTCCGGCAGGATGCGGATGTAGTGCTGCCGCATCTTGCCGCTGATGTGAGCGAGAACCTTGTGCCCGTTCTCCAACTCAATGCGAAACATCGCATTGGGCAGGGGTTCGATCACTCGACCCTCGACCTCGATGGCCCCGTCTTTCTTCGCCATGTCCTCCGCGATCCTGGCTTCCGCCGCGACATTCCAGACGTCGGCGTCCGGTGTTGCCCGGTTGAATCCGTGCTTATCCGTTAGTGTGTTGGCACGTCGCTTGCGTCGCGCCATCGGCGCTGCTCGGGCCGGAAACCAACGTGAACCCACGGGGATACCCGGCACGGGACGCGCACCGACGTTCCATGTTACGCGAACTGCGGGAACACTCCAAACCGCCCGACGACGGGCTCACCGCCGAACAGCGAGCGGCAAACCCGGCCACTGTCATAACGTTGCTGCTGTGCACGAGTCCCTGGAGGCGTGGAGCGATTTCACCGTGGCCATGACCGGCGCCACCGCAGCCTTCGCGGGTCTCATCATCGTCGCGATGTCGGTGAACATCGAGCGAATCGTGAAGGCCCCGGTCGGTGTCTCGTGGGTCGCGCTGGTGGACATTCTCGGTGACACCGCACGCTGACCGAAGGAGATCGTGATAGGCACCGTGGATGACTATCTGGGCGAGTTGGGTACCGATGACCGGGCGGTGATCGAGCGCATCTACACGCTCGCGCGTGACGCCGTCCCCGGCACGGAGCAGGGCAAGGGTTACGGGATGCCGGCACTCATCTACAACGGCAAACCACTTCTCTCGGTGATGCGCGCCAAGAAGCACATCGGCGTCTACCCGTTCAGCCCGGCCGCCGTCGACGCGGTCGCACCCATGCTCGATGGCTTCGACATGGCCAAGGGCACCATTCGGTTCCAGCCCACCAACCCGCTGTCCGACGACGCCGTCCGCGCCCTCGTGATCGCCCGCCGCGTACCAGATCGACGGGGTTGCGCCGGCCGGTTGAGGGTGCGATTCATCTGCTCGGAGGCTATGGCGCACATCAGCAGCCGCATAACCTCACGTCATGATGCTGGAGCTGCTGGCCACCCTCGATCCCACATCCCTCTCCCCCGATTCGGTCGACACCGATGTCCTCGCCAAGGGTCGCGGCGGTGGCGGAAAGGGCTTCAAGGTCTCCGCTCCGATCGTGTTGATCATCATCGCGGCGATCATCGGCGCGATCGCCCGCTTCTGCTGGCCCCGGCGCGACCAGATCGTGGCGTACCTGCAGTCCGCCGCGTCCGGCGGACCAGCCGGGCCAGGCGGCCCGGGCAGGCGGGGCAGCCCGGCCCAGCCGTCACCTGGTGATGTCCAGGTCGCACTCGACCCGCGGACACCGTCGGACACCTTGGTGCACATGGTGAACAACGCGCCACCGTTGCGGCCCTACGTCGCAGCAAACCCGAGCACCGAGCCGGGGTTGCTGAATTACCTGGGCGGACTTGGCGATCCGGCGGTCAACCAGGCGCTCGCCGCGCGAGGTGGACCGGCCGGGATGGCGCCGGGGCCGGCGGCGCCCCAGACCGGTCGCCCCGGCCCGGTCCATGCAACCACGCCACCCGGGCTGGTCAAACAGTTCCCCGGGCACCAATCCCCTTCGGCCCCCGGCAGTTCTGGCCCGTTCCCCACCGGACCGGCTCACATACCACCCGGCGCGCCTGATCCCCGACGGATGCCACCTCCCGGTTCGATACCGCCCGGTCCGCCGCCACGCTGGTAGACCCGTAGCGCGCGACCCGATCCGAACGCCCCTGGCACACTATGCCCATGAAGGCGTTCGTGATTCAGACGGCATTCACCGGCTTCGCGCTGTGGATCGCCTCGCTCATCGTTCCTGGTGTCGACTTCGTCGGCGGTTCCAACAATTGGGAGAAGCTCGGCATCGTCCTGGTGGTCGCCGTGATCTTCGGCGTCGTCAACGCGATCATCAAACCGATCGTGCAGATCCTCGCGATCCCGTTCTACATTCTCACCCTCGGGCTGATCCACATCGTGATCAACGCTTTCATGCTGGAGATCACCGCGTGGATCACCCGGAACACCACGCACTGGGGCCTGGAGGTCGACGACTTCTTCTGGTCGGCGATTCTCGGCGCGATCGTCGTGTCGCTGGTTGGTTGGGGTGTCTCCATGCTGCTGAAGGAACCGGTCCGATGACCGTGCGTCGCGCCGGCATCGGCGTGGCAGCGATGGTCGGTGTCGCGGCGCTGGTGACCGGGTGTGGTGACGACGCCTCGGACACCGCGCAACGCACCGTCACCGTGGTGGGTTCGGGAACGGTGAGCGGCACGCCCGACACGCTGCGCGCCGACATCGGGATCGAGGCGACCGGCGCCGACGTGTCCGCCGCCCTCGACGAGGCCAACACCAGGGTCCGCGTGGTCACCGATGCTGTCGCCGGCGCCGGTGTCCCCCGCACGGACATCCAGACCCAGCAGGTCACGCTCAGCCCGCAGTACGCGTCGCCGGTTCCCGGAAGTGCCGGTCAGATCACCGGGTATCAGGCCACCAACACGATCCGAGTCATCATCCGCGACCTCCCCAAGGCCTCCGGCGTGCTGAAGGCCGCGGTCGACGCCGGCGGCAACAACACTCGCATCAGCAACGTCAGCTTCGCCATCGACGACAACTCGAACCTGATGAGCCGGGCACGCGAGGCCGCGTTCACCGACGCCCGCACCCGAGCCGAGCAGTACGCCACCCTCGCCGACGACTCACTCGGTCAGGTCATCACCATCAAGGAGACGACGAGCGGCGACGAACAACCCGCCCCCTACCAGCGGGACGTGGCGTCGTCGCCGGTTCCGCTGGAGCCCGGACAGCAGCGGCTCACCTTCTCGGTCACCGTGACCTATGCGCTGAACTGAACTGAACGGGTGGCGAGCGGGCGGTCGAGAAGGGCTGTCGACGCCCGCGGTCACGCCTTGATGATCGCGGCCAGTTGCTCGACGGGAGTCTCCGACCCTAGGACCTGCACCGCCACATGGTCGGCGCCGGCAGCAAGATGCTCGTCCACCTGCCGTCGAACCGCGGCCGCATCTCCGTGTGCCACCAGCGCGTCGATGAGCTCGTCGCTGCCGCCGTTCTCGATGTCGGCGTCGGTCCACCCGAGTCGCTTCAGGTTCGAGGTGTAGTTGCGCAGATGCAGGTACGGCTGATCCACCGGCGGGCGGCCGACCGCGCGCGCGGCCGCCGGATCGGTATCGACGACGACCTTGTGCTCAGGTGCCAGCAGGACCCCCTCGCCGAGGGTTTCCCGGGCGATCTTCGTATGCGCCGGCGGGGTCAGGTAGGGGTGCGCGCCGAGCGCGCGGTCAGCGGAGAGCCGCAGCATGCGCGGGCCGAGCGCGGCGAGCAACCTGCGTTCGGCGGGTACACCGTGCTCGTCGAGGACGTCGAGGTAGCGGCTCACCGCGTCGTACGGCTTGGTGTATTCGGCGGTGGCCTCCGGATGACCGGCGCCGATCCCGAGGTAGAAGCGACCCGGGAACTCATTTTCCAGATCGGCGTACTCGCCGGCGATCGTCGCGGCATCGGTGTTCCAGATGTTCACGATGCCGGTGGCCACAGTGATGTTCTGTGTCGCTGCGAGCACCTTGTGGACGGGCCGCAGATGTTTGGGCGAACCACCCAGCCAGATCGCGCCGTAGCCGAGTTCCTCGATCTGGGCGGCCTCCTCAGGGGAGAACTGACCGAACCAGCCCCACGTGCCGTGCGTACCGAATCGTTGGATGTGCGCAGACTTCTCCGATGATGTCGTCATGCTCTGGCCAACCCGGGACGTCCGGCAGCTATTCCGATCCGGTCAGTCCAGTCCGCGCAGCCGGTCCCGACGCCGGATTCGTAACGACCTCCTGATCGGCTCGAGCTGCGGCGGAACCGATTGCGCGTGGGGCTCGGCGTGCTCACGGACCACGTGCAGATGACGACGCCGAGCCTCCCCCTCGCGTGCCGACTGCTTTCCACGCCTCGCCTTCTTACCCATGGATGTAACCGTGACGAGTCGTCGCCGCTAACGTGTGGCCACATGCGAGCAGTGATCCAGCGCGTGAGTCAGGCAAGTGTGACCGTCGACGGGACCGTCGTCGGCGAACTCGAATTGGACGGCGGAACACAGGGATTGGTGGCGCTGATCGGAGTCACCCACGACGACACCACCGCCCACGCCGCGAAGCTCGCCGACAAGATCTGGCGTCTGCGCATCCTCGACGGCGAACGCAGCGCCGCCGACGTCGCGGCCCCCATCCTGGCGATCAGCCAGTTCACTCTCTACGCCAACACCGCGAAGGGCCGTCGCCCGTCGTGGAACGCGGCCGCGCCGGGTCCGGTGGCCGAGCCACTCGTCGAAGCAGTGGTGACCGAACTACGACGACTCGGCGCCACCGTCGCGACCGGCACCTTCGGCGCGCACATGCAGGTGTCGCTGGTCAACGACGGGCCGGTGACCATCATCGTCGACGTCTGACTACCGTGGAGACATGGGACGCATCACCGCACGCCGGCGCGTGATCCGCATGCGGCAGGGACACTCCCCGGTCGAACGCGCCGATGTCCTGGCCGTCGAGGAGCCCCTCGAGATCCGGGTCGGCGGGCAGACGCTGACGGTCACCATGCGTACTCCCGGCCACGACGTCGAGCTGGCCGCCGGATTCCTGGTCGCCGAAGGCGCCATCACCGGCGCCACCGACTTCTCCACCGCCCGCTACTGCGCCGGAACCGACGCCGACGGTCAGAACACCTACAACGTCCTCGACGTCACCACAGCCGCCGGCGTCGCGGCGCTCCCGTTGTCGGCGATCCGCCTGAACACCACGACCAGCGCGTGCGGGGTGTGCGGGAAGTCGAGCATCGACGCGGTTCACACGGCGTCGGCCTTCACGACAGCCGACGACGATGTCACGATCTCCGACGAGTGGATCCTCGGGTTGCCCGAGCGTCTGCGGGCGGGGCAGAAAGTCTTCGACAAGACCGGCGGCCTGCATGCCGCGGCACTCTTCGACGTCGGCACCGGCGAGTTGCTCGTTCTCCGCGAGGATGTCGGCCGGCACAACGCGGTGGACAAGGTTATCGGGTGGGCGCTCCTCGCGGACCGGCTTCCGTTGCGCGGCACTGTCCTTCAGGTTTCCGGTCGCGCGAGCTTCGAACTGGTGCAGAAGGCGTCGATGGCCGGAATCCCGATGTTGTGTGCGGTGTCGGCGCCGTCGTCGCTGGCGGCCGACCTCGCCGACGAACAGGGCATCACGCTGATCGGTTTCTCCCGCGGGGAGTCGATGGTGGTCTACACCCACGCGCAGCGCGTCGCCGGCGCGTCACCCTGATCCCGAGCACGTGGCGCGAAATCTCACGTTCACAGACCGACAATCCGGGCGAAACGGGCCGCTGATTGAGTACGGGCGTCCTACATAACGCCCTTTTCGATCTGGAGCACGACGCACACCCACAACCACACCCCCGTCACCGCGGCCGCTTTCATCAAACGGCTCGGTCGTCGTGACTTCCTCCGCGCCGTCGCGGTGGCAGGTGCAGGAGCAGGCGTCGCCGCAACGGCCGTGGCCTGTTCCACCGACAACGGGGCCGGGTCAACCGGCAGTTCGTCGACCACCCTGACCCTCGGAGACGGATCGATCCTGCAGCCCGGCAGCGGCGACCGCCCCGGTGATCTCTACCTCGCATCGGTCCCCGACCAGGGGTTGTGGGCTATGTCCCGAACGTGCACAGCACACCGGTCATCCGGATGCGCTCCGGTCAGACCATCACCATCGACGCCGTATCCCATGAGGGAATCCTCGAAGATCAAGGGCGAGATCCGAACACATGGTTCGGCAGCCACGGCGTCGCGTCGGACAAGATCCTCGACGACGTCAAGGCGGTCGCCGCCGAATACAACCGCACGCCACGCAATTTCGCCAAAGACGGCCCGCGCGTCGTGACGGGGCCCGTCTTCGTCGAGGGTGCCGAACCGGGTGACGTGATCAAGATCGAAACCTGGCCGCTGTTCCCCGCGTCCCCTACGGTGTGGTGTCGAGTCGACACGGCAAGGGCGCGCTGGCCCGGACCGCCGACGGCCCGCCCGCCGGGATCACGGCCGCCGAGATCATGCCGCCGGTGGCCACCGACAACAAGAATGCCGCCTCCCCTACCGAACTCGGCAACGTCTCCGTGTTCACACCGATCGAGGACGGCAAGGGGTGATGCCTGTCGGCACCACCGGCACAGCACGTTTCGGTCTGCGACCTTTCATGGGCATGATGGGTGTCGCCTACTCCACCGACCCTGATCCGACTGCCGCCGTGTCGAATTCGATTCCCCCGACGCTCGGAGGCGGCAACATCGACATCCGTCACCTCGGCGTCGGGTCGACGTTCTACCTTCCCGTCTTCGCACCTGGTGCGCTGTTCTACGTCGGCGACCCCCATATGGCGATGGGTGACGGCGAGGCAGCCTTGACCGCCATGGAGGGATCGCTTCGCGGAACCTTCCGACTCACGGTGTGCAAGAAGGGATCTGGCGACGCCCCGAGCGTCGCCTACCACTATCCCTTCGCCGAGACCGCCGAGGCATGGATTCCGATCGGTCTCTCGGATCCCGAAGGGTCCGGTGGCGGCGAGCAGAGCAGCGATCTCGACGTCGCGATGCGGCGGGCAGTGGTCAATGCGCTCGACTATCTCGAACACGACCAGGGCATGGACCGGGCGATCGCCTACGCCTACCTGTCGGCGGCGGCCGATTTCAGCGTCTCACAGGTCGTCGACCGCACCGTCGGGGTGCACGGCCAGATCTACAAGTCGCACTTCGCCTGACGGCACCCACCGCCCTGAGTCCCGACACACCCAGGACAGTTCCGTATGACGTTTGGACCGATACCGGACCAAACGTCATACGGAACTCATGGCCGGACGTTGTGATCCTGCGGCCGGGTCGTCAGAATCCGCGGACCGTCGGCGGTCACGGCAACGGTGTGTTCCCAATGCGCCGAACGTGATCCGTCGTCGGTGATGACCGTCCAGCCGTCATCGAGCTCGGTGGTCTCGGTGGTACCGAGGGTGAGCATCGGTTCGATCGCCAGCGTCGACCCGATGACGAGGTAGGGGCCACGTCCGGGTTCACCCTCGTTGGCCAGGAACGGATCCATGTGCATCTCACGGCCGATACCGTGCCCGCCATAGCCGTCGACGATGCCGAAGCTGCGCCCGAATTTCCGCTCGGCACTGCGGGTTCCCAGTTCGATGGCATGAGAGATGTCGGTCAGACGAGCACCGTCGACCATCGCCTCGATACCGGCTTCCAACGAGAGCCGGGTGACCTCCGAGAGGTCGGAATCGGCCTCGCTGAGTTCGCCGACGCCGAAGGTCCACGCCGAATCCCCGTGCCAGCCATCGAGAATGGCGCCACAGTCGATGGAGACCAGGTCACCTTCGGCGAGAACCACATCCGACGATGGGATGCCGTGCACGACGACCTCGTTGACCGAACTGCAGATCGATCCGGGAAAGCCGTGATAGCCCTTGAAGGACGGCACGGCGTTCGCCTCGCGGATGACCGACTCGGCCACTTCGTCGAGATCGAGTGTGCTCACCCCGGGTTTCGCCGCGGCGCGCACCGCGACCAGCGCAGCACCCACCACGGCGCCCGCGGCGGCCATCGCGTCGAGCTCCCCGGGACTGCGGAACGGGACCCGCTTCCGTTTGCGGAAACCCATGCGAGACAACGTGGTGACCGGTCAGGAAACCCCGGCGCCGAGGGCGCTCAGCACGCGCTGATGCACGTCCTGGATGTCGCCGACCGCGTCGATGGTCTTCACCTGATCGCCGTAGTAGGCGAGCAGCGGAGCAGTTTCCTTGGTGTACACCGCCATCCGGTTACGGATGACCTCTTCGGTGTCGTCCGCGCGGCCGCGGGCCAGCATCCGGTCGACCACGACGTCGGTGTCGACCTCGAAGGACAGCACCGCGTCCAGCGAACTGTCGAGCGACGCCAGAATCTCCTTGAGCGCGTCGGCCTGCTCGGTGGACCGCGGGAAACCGTCGAGGATGAATCCCTTGGCGGCGTCGGGTTCGCCGACGCGTGCGCGGACCATGTCGACGGTGATCTCCGAGGGCACCAGATTGCCGGCGTCCAGGTACTTCTTTGCCTCGACACCGACGGCGGTGCCCTGAGAGATGTTCGCGCGGAACAGATCGCCGGTGGAGATGTGCGGGATGCCGAGCGCTTCGCTCAGCAGTTCCGCCTGGGTACCTTTGCCTGCTCCGGGGGGGCCGAGAATGACGAGTCTCACTTGAGGAATCCTTCGTACTTGCGTTGCATGAGTTGACTGTTCACTTGCTTCATCGTGTCCAGACCCACACCGACCATGATCAGGACGGCCGTGCCCCCAAATGGCAGGTTCTGCACACCACCGCTGTTACCGATCTCGAGGAACAGGTTCGGCAGTACGGCGATGATACCGAGGTAGATCGAACCCGGCAGCGTGATGCGACTTAGCACGTAACCGAGATAGTCGGCGGTCGGTTGCCCCGGACGGATACCGGGGATGAAGCCGCCGTACTTCTTCATGTCGTCGGCGCGCTCCTCCGGGTTGAAGGTGACCGCGACATAGAAGTAGGTGAAGAAGATGATCATGCCGAAGTAGACGGCGATGTAGACCCAGTCGCTGGGGTTGGCTAGGTGATCGGTCACCCACGTCTGCCACGACGACACCTTCTCCGGGTCGCGGGTCAGTTCCACGATGAGCTGTGGCAGGTACAGCAGCGACGACGCGAAGATCACCGGGATGACGCCGGCCTGGTTCACCTTCAGCGGCAGATAGGTCGACGACCCGCCGTACATCCGGCGCCCGACCATCCGCTTGGCGTACTGCACCGGGATGCGACGCTGACCCTGCTCCACGAAGACCACACCGGCCACGATCAGCAGGGCGGCCACACAGACGAGCGCGAAGACCAGTCCGCCGCGGCTGTTGAGGATGGTGCGTCCCTCGGCGGGGATACGGGCGGCGATACCGGCGAAGATCAGCAGCGACATGCCGTTGCCGATGCCGCGTTCGGTGATCAGCTCGCCGAACCACATCACCAGACACGCACCGGCGGTCATCACCAGCACGATGATGGACAGGCCGAAGATGTTCTGGTTGGCCAGGACCTCGCTACTCGTCGAGCAGGTGCTGGGCAGCAACTGTCCGCGGTCGGCGAGGGCGACGATGCCGGTGGACTGCAGCAACGCGAGCGCCACGGTGAGGTAGCGCGTGTACTGCGTCATCTTGGCCTGGCCGGACTGGCCTTCCTTGCGCAGTTGCTCGAACCGCGGGATGACCACCGTCAGCAGCTGCACGATGATGCTCGCGGTGATGTAGGGCATGATGCCGATCGCGAAGACCGACAGCTGCAGCAGCGCACCACCGGAGAAGAGGTTGATCAGCGAGTACACCGAGCTGGAGTCACCACGCGAGACCTCATCCAGACACGTCCGCACGGCCTGGTAATTGACTCCCGGAGACGGGATGGTCGCACCGAGCCGATACAGGATGATGATGCCGATGACGAAGAGGATCTTCTTCCTCAAGTCGGGCGTCCGGAAGGCCGCGAAGAGGGGGGAAAGCACTAACTCCTCCTAGTAACGACCACGCGAGGTGCCTTCCGGATCAAGAGATCCGGCCCCCGTGTGCTCGGCAATCGACAGTGATCTATGGATGCGCCCAGAAACTGTTGCCGCAGACAACGCTTGAACTCTACAGCAGCGCCGAAAACCGCCATGTCGGGTGGCAGCCGGTGTGGCTGCCACCCGATGAGGCGGTCGAGCGTTCGTCAGAGTTCGGTGACGCTGCCACCGGCAGCGGCGATCTTTTCCTTGGCCGACGCCGTGAACTTGTCTGCGGTGACGTTGACCGCGACGCTCAGGTCGCCATCGCCGAGCACCTTGACCAGCTGGTTCTTGCGCACTGCACCGGCGGCGACGAGCTCGTCGACGCCGATGGTGCCACCCTGCGGGAAGAGACGTGCGATGTCGCCGACGTTGACGACCTGGTACTCGACCCGGTTGCGGTTGGTGAAGCCCTTGAGCTTCGGCAGCCGCATGTGGATCGGCATCTGGCCGCCCTCGAAGCCGGCGGGCACGTTCTTGCGCGCCTTGGTGCCCTTGGTGCCGCGACCGGCGGTCTTACCCTTGGAGCCCTCACCGCGACCCACGCGGGTCTTCTCGGTCTTCGCGCCCGGAGCGGGACGAAGGTGATGGAGCTTGATGGTCATTACTTAACCTCTTCGACTGTCACGAGGTGCCGGACCACGTTGATGAGACCGCGGTTGATCGGGGTGTCCTCGCGGGTGACCGACTTGCGGATGCCCTTCAGGCCGAGGGTCCGCAGGCTGTCACGCTGGTTCTTCTTGGTACCGATGGTGCCCTTGACCTGGGTGATCTTCAGCTCTGCCATGGTGATCAGACTCCCTGTCCGGCACGGGCGCGGAGCATACCGGCCGGTGCGACATCTTCGATCGGCAGACCACGACGTGCGGCGACCTCTTCGGGACGCTGCAGCATCTTCAGCGCGGCAACAGTGGCGTGCACCACGTTGATCGCGTTGTCGCTGCCGAGGCTCTTGGCGAGGACGTCGTGGACGCCCGCGCACTCCAGCACGGCACGCACCGCGCCACCGGCGATCACACCGGTACCGGGGCTGGCCGGGCGGAGCATCACGACACCGGCGGCGGCCTCACCCTGGACGGGGTGGGTCACGGTGCCGGCGATCAGCGGCACGCGGAAGAAGTTCTTGCGAGCCTCTTCGACGCCCTTCTGGATCGCGGCCGGAACTTCCTTGGCCTTGCCGTAGCCGACGCCGACCATGCCCTGACCGTCGCCGACCACCACGAGAGCGGTGAAGGAGAACCGACGACCACCCTTGACCACCTTCGAGACGCGGTTGATGGTCACCACGCGCTCGAGCTGGTTGCGGTCCTGGTCGCGATCGCGGCCACCACGGTCGTCGCGACGTCCGCGACCACCGCGACGGTCGTTGCCGCCTGCATTGGGGTTGTTGTTGTCGTTACCGGCGGGTCCGTTTCCGCCGTCACGCTGACGTCCGGGCATCAGAGGTTCCCTCCGGTCATGTGGGTATTGCTGGTGTAGATGGTCATCAGAACTGCAAGCCTCCCTCGCGGGCGGCGTCGGCGAGCGCGGCGATCCGGCCGTGGTAGTCCTTGCCGCCACGGTCGAACACGACCGCGTCGACGCCGGCAGCCTTGGCGCGGGCCGCGATCAGCTCGCCCACCTTCTTGGCCTGGGCGGACTTGTCGCCGCCGGCCGCACGCACGTCGGCCTCGATCGAGCTGGCCGCGGCCAGCGTCTTGCCGGCGAGGTCGTCGATGAGCTGGACGTGGATGTGGCGGCTGGAACGCTTCACCGCGAGGCGGGGACGCTCCGGGGTTCCGCTGACCTTCTTGCGCAGCCGGAAGTGACGGTTGACGGTCGCGGTGCGGCGACGGGTCGACACGTCCTTGCCGAGCGGCTTGCGGACTTTTTTGGTGGCTGTATCACTCATGGCTTACTTACCCGTCTTTCCGACCTTGCGACGGATCTGCTCACCCTCGTAGCGAATGCCCTTGCCCTTGTAGGGATCCGGACGACGCAGGCGGCGGATGTTCGCCGAGATCTGGCCGACTTGCTGCTTGTCGATACCCGAGACCGAGAACTTGGTCGGGGACTCCACGGCGAAGCTGATGCCTTCGGGAGCCTCGATCGGCACGGGATGGCTGTATCCGAGCGCGAACTCGAGATCGCGGCCCTTGGCCTGGACCCTGTAGCCCACACCGAAGATTTCCATCTTCGTGGTGTAGCCCTGGGTCACGCCGACCACCAGGTTGTTGATCAGCGAGCGCGAGAGTCCGTGCAGGGCACGGCTGCGACGCTCGTCGTTGGGGCGGGTCACCAAGATGGAGTTGTCCTCCTTGGCGACCGTGATGGGCTCGGACACGGTGAGCGCGAGCTCACCCTTGGGGCCCTTGACCTTCACGTTCTGGCCGTCGACGGTGACGTCGACACCGGAAGGGATCTCGATGGGGTTCTTACCGATACGCGACATGTCTTGTTACCCCTCCCTCACCAGACGTAGGCGAGGACTTCGCCGCCCACGCCCTGGTTGGCTGCCTGACGATCGGTCAGCAGACCCGAGGACGTGGAGATGATCGCCACGCCGAGGCCGCCGAGCACCTTGGGCAGATTGGTGGACTTTGCATAGACCCGCAGGCCCGGCTTGGAGACGCGGCGCAGTCCGGCGATGGAGCGCTCACGGCTGGGGCCGTACTTGAGGGAAACGACGAGGTTCTTGCCGACCTCCGCGTCTTCGGTGCGGTAGTCGGTGATGTAGCCCTCGCGCTTGAGGATCTCGGCGATGTTCACCTTGATCTTCGACGACGGGAGTGTCACCTCGTCGTGGTACGCCGAGTTGGCGTTGCGCAGACGTGTCAAGAAGTCTGCGATCGGATCAGTCATGGTCATGGTTGACCGTCAACCTTTCTCGTAGCGGTTCCCATACAGCGCCGACGAGGGAGAAATCTCCCTGACCTGCGGTGGGCCTTCTACGAAGTGGATAGTTGTGCTTAGGTTCTCGCCGCCGATGCCCTTGGCTTTTCGCCGGCACCGGAGACTATTCAGTTGTGTACTTGAGCGGCCTGCGGCACCTGAGGTGCACAGGCAACCGGTCTAGTGTAGAGAATTCCCAGCACAGACCCAAATCGGCCGCATCAGCCCAACCACGTCGCCGTCATCGCCGTCAGTCCGGCCCGACCAGCAACGCCGCTTTCCACATACATGCGAGGTAGGCGGCATACCGTTCATCGGACCAGCCGCGCTCCGCCACGAGCCGCTGCCACAGCGTCGGGTCGCTGGTCGCCCACATCAGGTCGTGGCACTCGGATTCGCTGATTGCCAGCCGGCCGGTTGCGGCCGCCTCACGGGCCATGTGGCCGATTCCCACGTAGCGTTGCCGATCCATCTCCGCGAGCATGTCGGCCGCAGCGGGTTCGGAGGCTGCTGCTCCGCGGACCGCGAGGACGAGCGGCGCGATGCGGCGCGCGACCGCGGTGGCCATACGTGCCTGCATGTCGAGTCTGCGTGCGAGGTCGGTTTCGCGGCGTATCTCGGCGATCATCGGCCGCTCGTGGAACACCACGTCCTCGTCGTCGCCACCGATGGTGATGTCCCACACCCGCGCGAGCACGGTCGCCTTGTTCTTGAAGATCGCATACACGCTTTCTTTGGAAACCCCTGCCGCCGTGGCGATGTCGACGATCGTCGTCCGGGCATATCCGCGCGAGACGAACAGATCGTGGGCGGCGCCGAGGATCTGCATGCGAGTGACCCGGGCCTGTTCTGCGCGACGGGTCGAGCGATAGACACGACCGGTCTGGACATCCTCACCCATCACGAATACACTCCAACTGTATTGAATACATCCGAAGCGTATCGAGGTGTTGAGATGGACACGAACATCACAGCGAATACAGCAGCGGCACTGTGGGACGTGGCCGCCGACGGGTGGGCGCGGTACGGTCCCACCATCGAGCGCATCGAGGCCGACCTGAGCGCCCTGATCTGCGCCGCCCTGCCGCCGCTGGCGGGCCTCGATGTACTCGAACTCGGTTCCGGCAGTGGAGAGTTCGCCCGTCTCCTAGCAGCGGACATCGGCCCCGACGGCCATCTGCTGGCCACCGATATCGCTCCGGCGATGACCAGGGTCCAGACCGCCCGATTGGCGGACCTGACCAATACGTCGGTCCGCGGCGGTGTCGATGTCACCGACCTACCGCTCGCTGACGACAGTGCCGACGTGGTCGTGTTTCGCATGGGTTTGATGATGTCACCGCAGCCCGACCGCGCCCTGCAGAGCATCAGATGCGTGTTACGCCCCGGCGGTCGTTTCGTCACCACCGTCTGGGGTCCGCTCACCGAGAATCCGTGGCTCACCAGCGTCGGGATGGCCGCGATGACCCAGGGCCTCGTCGCGGGTGGGCCGCCGGTGGGCCCTGGTGAACCCTTCTCGCTGCCCGATCCCGACATCCTGCGGGACCTGTTCGCCGCCGCGGGGTTCTCCTCTGTGTCGGTCGAGACCCACCGCGGGGTGCGTCACTACCGGGATGACGCCGAGCACGTCGACATGGTCCTCGCCCTGGCTCCGCCCCTGGCAGCTGCGCGCCGAGGATTCTCCGCGGAGCAGGATTCGGCACTGCGCTCAACGATCGCCTCACTGACCGAGCAGTACCGGAACCCCGACGGTTCCCTGGACATCCCCATGTGCGCTCACGTGGCGAGCGGGCGCGCCCCGGAACGGGCCTGACGGGCGTACCGTGACGTCGGGATGACGTCGAGGTTCTTGTCTGCCCCGAACCGTTGCACGCTGTCGAGCATGCGTGTCATCCGGCTCTCGAGTTCTGCCTGATCTCCCCCGCTGCCATAGAAGGCATGTATGTCGGTGATCGCAGCCATCGGGAACAGCTCTTCGACGATGGCGTCGACGTGCGGGGCATCCGGTGTGAGTGGTGCTTCGACGACGTTCTGGTAGTAGCCGAAGGTCGCCTGGGTCTCGATTGCCACTGTGGTGTGCTCCTCGAGCCAGATCCGCAGCCACTCCTCGCGGGACAGGTCCGCCGGCCGGCGCAGAAAGGCGATGTTGGCCAGCGCGTCGATCCGCGTGCCGTCGGCCGGGAGCCGCGGATCGAGCGGTGCGCGTTCGGTGACCCGCCAGGCGGCCACCCGCCCGGCCATCGCGGCCAGTGCACTGACGACGTCCTCGACCCGATCGGACCAGACACCGACCACGGCCTCGATGGGCGGGTCGAGGTGGCTGATCCGCATCGCGCCGGCGACCGCACCGTCGGAGACGTTTACCTGCACTCGGCTTGCTCCCGCATCGGCGAGGGCGGCCGCCACCGTGTCGGAGGTGAGGTCGACCTCGGAGTCCCAGAGCGCCGCGATGATCTTGGTGGACATTCGCGCAGAGTATCCGGCACCACCGGCCTCGCGCGGTCAGATGATCGACCTACCACGGGAAGTATCGGCACTTACGCTGTCTGCGTGAACTGGGAACTGCTGTCCTGCGGATTGCGCGGACACGAGACCTACGCGCCCGACGAAGCCGCGCTGGCCGCCCGGCTGCACGTCGACACGCCGGCCGGCGAATCGTGGCGGTGCCTGCGGTGCGGAACCTTCGTCCCCGGCGAGCCGCGTCGCAGCGGCCCGGCCGACCACGCACCCGAGGTGCCGCGCGGCGCACTGCTGCGTGACCTCGTCATCATGCGGCTGCTCGCGGCCGAACGCGCCGTGCGCGGGCTATTCCTCCTCGCCGCCAGGATCATCGTGATCTCGCTGCGCCACAGGCAGGAGTCGATCCGCACGAAGTTCGAGTCCGAGATGCCGCTGCTGCGTCCGCTCGCCGACCAGATCGGCTGGAACATCGACGATTCCAAGGTCGTCGAGTGGATCGAACGGTCCTTTTCGCTGTCCAGCACCACCATCGTCTGGGTGGGCACCGCGCTGATCGCTTACGCTGCAAGCCAATTCATCGAAGCGGGTGGCCTGTGGTTCATGCGGCGCTGGGGTGAATACTTCGCGGTCATCGTCACCACCCTGTTCCTGCCGATCGAGATCTATGAACTCACCGAACGCGTGACGGTGGTGCGGATTCTGCTGCTCGCCGTGAATCTTGCGGCGGTGGTGTGGCTGATCTGGAGCAAGCGACTGTTCGGGGTGCGCGGTGGCGGCGACGCCTACCACGCCGAACATCACGCCGAGAGTCTGCTGACCGTCGAACGTGCCGCGGTGTACGGACCGAACTGACGGGCCTCGGGCCGACTTCGGGCACCCTGGAAGGGTGAGCATCAATCGTCGCGCTTTCCTCACCGCGGGCGCCGTCGCCGGCTGGGCATGGTGGCCGGCTGCTCGACGGACGCCGAGCAGGCTGCGCCACCGTCGACGCCGCCGCCCGGCGTCACCACCGTGACCGGCGGGTTGAATGTGCCGTGGGCCATCGTTTTTCTCGCCGGCGGCGACGCCCTGATCTCCCAGCGCGACGACGCCACCATCGTCCGTGTCAGCCCCGACGGGACCGTCCGAACCGTCGGCGGCGTCGACGACGCGGCCCCGCGCGGCGAAGGCGGATTACAGGGCATCGCGCTCGCACCCGGCGACGAGAGCACCGTGTTCGCCTACTACACAACCGCTTCCGACAATCGGCTGGTTCGGATGGATTTCGACGGTCGGCGCCTCGGGCCCCCGCGTCCACTCCTGACCGGACTCGACACCGCAACCAATCATCACGGCGGCGCCCTGGTCTTCGGCGCGGATGGCAGCCTGTTCGTGGCGGTCGGCGATGCAGCCGAACCCGATGTGGCACAGGACGTCCGGGCGCGCAACGGCAAGATCTTGCGTGTCGATCGCGAGGGGCGGCCGTGGCGCGACAACCCGTTCGGCAACGAGGTGTACTCCTACGGTCATCGAAATGTCGAGGGACTCGCCTTCGATGGCGCGGGACGTCTGTGGGCCACCGAATTCGGGCAGAACGGCCGCGACGAACTGAACCTCATCGTCGCCGGCGGCAATTACGGGTGGCCGCAGGCCGAAGGCGACTCCGACGATCCCCGCCTCGTCGCACCGAAGGTCACGTGGTCCACCGCCGAGGCCTCCCCCGCCGGCCTGGCGATCGCCGGTGGCCGCGCCCATGTCGCCGCACTACGGGGTCAACGGCTGTGGAGTGTGCCGCTGAACGGGGACACCGTGGGCACCCCCACCGCGCGTTTCACCCGCACCCTCGGCCGGCTGCGTGCGGTGGCCCATGCCCCCGACGGCTCGCTGTGGGTTTCGACCAGTAACACCGATGGGCGCGGCAGCCCGATCGCCGGCGATGACCGCATCCTCCGCGTACCCGCCACCTGACCCCGTCAACAACGCGAGAACTCGCGACCGGAGTGGCAGAGTGAACACATGGACTCGACTTCTCTGCCCGCTCTGGTCGACGAACTGCTGAGCACGGCCCACTCCGCCCGTAGCGGCCGCGCCGCCCATACGCTGCACGGCAATTCACACAACAAGCTTCGGCAGACCGTCATCGCGCTGACCGCGGGTTCGGTTCTGGCCGAACACCAGGGGCCAGGTGAGGCTACCCTCCATGTTCTGCGCGGTCATGTCACATTGACCGCCGGGGACCAGTCGGCGGTCGGCATCGATGGCGATGTGCTCTCGGTTCCCCTTGAGCGACACGAGCTTTCGGCGCAACACGATTCCGCCGTACTTCTCACCGTCGTGAAAGACGGATGGTGAGGTAGGTCAACAACAAGTAACGGGGCCAACGGCGGGTCACCGGCAGGACAACACTCGCCCAATCGGCGGACACGCCACCGTGCGTGATCGTATAGTCGAGCCATGGGCCGATCACCTGGAGTTGACGGCAACGCGGCGAAGGCCCTCCTCGACATCGGCAGATTCTTCACCCGGTGGGACGAAAGTGATGACGGCCGTGCGGTGTTCCGCGATGGCGGCCGTGCGGGCGACGTCTTCTATCGCGACCGGTGGAGCCACGACAAGGTGGTCCGGTCCACACACGGCGTGAACTGCACCGGATCGTGTTCGTGGAAGGTCTATGTCAAGGACGGCATCATCACCTGGGAGACCCAGGAGACCGACTACCCGTCCGTCGGTGCCGACCGTCCCGAGTACGAGCCGCGGGGATGTCCGCGTGGCGCCGCCTTCTCCTGGTACACCTACTCCCCCACCCGCGTACGCCACCCGTACGCCCGTGGGGTTCTCGTCGAGATGTATCGCGCCGCCAAGGCCCGCGTCGGCGACCCGGTGCTCGCCTGGGCCGACGTGGTGGGCGACCCGGTCCGGCGCCGGGCATACCAGCAGGCCCGCGGCAAGGGCGGATTGGTGCGGGTCACCTGGGACGAGGCCATCGAGATCGCGGCCGCCGCGCATGTCCACACCATCAAGACCTACGGACCCGATCGGTGCGCCGGGTTCTCGCCGATCCCGGCGATGTCGATGGTGAGCCACTGCGTCGGCACCCGGTTCATCCAGTTGATCGGCGGGGTGATGACCTCGTTCTACGACTGGTACGCCGATCTCCCGGTGGCCAGCCCGCAGGTCTTCGGCGATCAGACCGATGTTCCCGAGTCCGGGGACTGGTGGGATGCCACCTACCTGATGATGTGGGGTTCCAACATCCCCGTCACCCGCACCCCGGATGCCCACTGGATGGCCGAGGTCCGCTACCGCGGTACCAAGGTCGTCACGGTCAGCCCCGACTACGCCGACAACACCAAGTTCGCCGACGAGTGGCTGCCGGCTGCGGCGGGTACCGACGCCGCGCTCGCGATGGCGATGGGGCACGTCATCCTCACCGAGTTCTTCGTGCGGGGGCGCACCGAGTTCTTCGACGACTACGTCCGGCGGTTCACCGACCTGCCGTTCCTGATCCACCTCGATGAGCACGAGGACGGTTGCGTACCGGGCAAATTCGTCACCGCCGACGAACTCGGTGCCCTCGACGCGTCGGCGCCCGAGGACGTCTGGAAGACGGTGGTGCTCGACGAGCAGACCGCGCAACCGGTGGTTCCCAACGGATCCATGGGCTTCCGGTACGCGGAATCCGGTGTCGGACGGTGGAATCTGGATCTCGAGGGCGTGACACCGGCGCTGAGCGCGGCCGGCGATCACGCCGAGCCGGTCGTCGTCTACTTCCCCGCCTTCGACGCACCCGACGGCAGTGGTTCGGTGCTGCGACGCGGCGTACCGGCACGACGCGTCGGCGGCCACCTGGTGACCACCGTCTACGACCTCATGCTGGCCCAGTACGGCGTCGCGCGCGTGGGCCTCCCCGGCGACTGGCCGCGTGACTACGACGACGTCACCAGTCCGTACACGCCGGCCTGGCAGGCCGAGATCACCGGCGTCCCGGCCGACGCGGCGATCCGAATCGCCCGCGAATTCGCCTCCAATGCAGACGAATCCGAGGGCAGGTCGATGATCATCATGGGCGCCGGCATCTGCCAGTGGTTCCACGGCGATGCGACCTACCGCGCCATCCTGACGCTGCTCATCCTCACCGGTTGCATGGGCCGCAACGGGGGCGGCTGGGCCCACTATGTGGGACAAGAGAAGTGCCGGCCGATCACCGGATGGATCTCGCTGGCCAACGCCTTGGACTGGACGCGCCCGCCACGAACCATGACCGGGACGTCCTATTGGTACATGCACACCGATCAGTGGCGCAACGACGGCTACTCGAGCGCCTCGCTCGCCTCACCGCTGTCGCGTGGTGTGCTCGACCACGAACACACCGCCGACGCCATCGCGCAGTCGGCGCGACTGGGGTGGATGCCGTTCTATCCGCAGTTCTCGCTCAACCCGCTCGACGTCGCCGAGCAGGCCCGTGCGGCCATCGATTCCGGAGCGGCCACCGACGCGGCGAGCTATGTGACCCAACGGCTTTCCGACGGGACACTCACGCCGGCCATCACCGATGTCGACGCGCCGGAGAACTGGCCCCGCACCTTGGTGCTGTGGCGCTCCAATCTGATGGGGTCCTCGGCGAAAGGCAACGAGTACTTCCTGCGACATCTCCTCGGTACCCACCACAACGTGTTGGGTACCGAGAAACCCGACACACCGCGCCCACGTGAGATCGTCTGGCACGAGCAGGCACCCGAGGGCAAACTCGACTTCCTGATGTCCGCGGACTTCCGCATGACGTCGACGACGCTGCTCTCCGACGTCGTCTTCCCAGCGGCCACCTGGTATGAGAAGCACGACCTCTCCTCCACCGACATGCATCCGTTTGTGCATGCGTTCTCGCCGGCGATCGACCCGCCGTGGGAGGCCAAGACCGACTTCGACCTGTTCCACCTACTGGCCGGCAAGTTGTCCGACCTCGCGCGCACGCATCTCGGGGTGCGTCACGATCTGGTGAGCGTCCCACTACAGCACGACACACCCGGTGAGACCGCGCAACCCCATGGACGGGTTCATGATTGGTCGCGCGCCGATGTCGCGGCGGTACCCGGACGCAACACGCCGATGTTCAGCATCGTCGAACGGGACTACACCACCATCGCCGACAAACTGGCCGCCGTCGGGCCGCTGGCCGATTCACTGGGCTTCACTGTGAAGAACGTCACCTACGAATTGTCCGGCGCCACAGAGCGACTCGCCCAGGCCAACGGCGTCATGCTCGGCGGAGCCGCCGACGGCCGGCCGGCCATCGACACCGACGCCAAACTAGCCGAAGCCATCCTCACCTTCTCCGGCACCACCAACGGCGAATTGGCGGTCCAGGGTTTCCAGACGCTGCAGCAGCGTGTCGGATTCCTGCTCGACGACCTGGCACGCGGTTCGGAGGAGAAGCACATCCGCTTCGCCGACACCCAGCAGGCGCCGGTCCCGGTGATCACCTCCCCCGAGTGGTCGGGATCGGAGACCGGCGGACGCCGGTATGCACCGTTTACGGTGAACATCGAGCGGCTCAAGCCTTTTCACACCCTCACCGGACGAATGCACTTCTACCTCGATCACGACTGGATGATCGACATCGGCGAATCGCTGCCCATCTACCGGCCTCCGCTGGACATGCATCGGCTGTTCGGCGAACCCCGTCTCGGTCCCACCGGGGAGCGGGAAATCACGGTGCGGTACCTGACGCCGCACTCGAAGTGGTCCATCCACTCCGAGTATCAGGACAACCTGTTCATGCTGTCGCTGTCACGTGGCGGCCCGACGGCGTGGCTGTCACCGCAGGATGCCGCCTCGATCGATGTCGCCGACAACGACTGGATCGAATGTGTCAACGCCAACGGCGTCGTGGTGTGCCGGGCCATCGTCTCCCACCGCATGCCCGCCGGGGTCTGCTACGTCCATCACGCCCAGGAACGCACCATCGACGTCCCCAAGTCGGAGGCGACCGGTCGTCGTGGCGGCATCCACAATTCGGCGACGCGGCTGCTGGTCAAACCCAGCCACCTCATCGGCGGTTACGCCCAGTTGTCTTATGCCTTCAACTATCTCGGGCCGGCCGGCAATCAGCGCGACATCGTGTCCACAATCCGTAAACGCAGCCAGGAGGTGACCTACTGATGCGTGTCATGGCCCAGATGGGCATGGTCATGAACCTCGACAAGTGCATCGGATGTCACACGTGTTCGGTCACCTGCAAGCAGGCGTGGACCAACCGCGCCGGCACCGAGTACGTGTGGTTCAACAATGTGGAAACCCGTCCCGGACAGGGATATCCGCGCCGCTACGAAGACCAGGAGACCTGGCGCGGCGGCTGGACGCTCAACAAGAAGGGCAAACTGCGGCTGCGCACCGGCGGACGTCTGCAGAAGTTGTTGACGCTCTTCGCCTCTCCGGTCCAGCCGACCCTCGACGACTATTACGAGCCCTGGACCTACGACTATCAGACGCTGGTGGATGCGCCCCTGGGCGACGACTTTCCCGTCGCACGCCCCAAATCGCTGATCACCGGCGAGGACACCAAGGTGGCATGGTCGGCCAACTGGGACGACAATCTCGGTGGCGCACCGGAAATGGGTGGACTCGATCCAGTGGTCGAGAAGCTGCGCCGCGAATCCGAGGACGCCATCAAGTTCAGCTTCGAGCAGACCTTCATGTTCTACCTGCCGCGGATCTGCGAGCACTGCCTCAATCCGTCGTGTATGGCGTCGTGCCCGTCGGGTGCCATCTACAAGCGTGCCGAGGACGGCATCGTCCTCGTCGATCAGGATCGGTGCCGCGGATGGCGTCAGTGCATCACCGGATGCCCGTACAAGAAGATCTATTTCAATCACAAATCGGGTAAGGCCGAGAAGTGCACGTTCTGTTATCCCCGCGTCGAGGTGGGGCTGCCCACGGTGTGCTCGGAGACCTGCGTCGGGCGCCTGCGCTACCTCGGCTTGTTCCTCTACGACGCCGACGCGGTCACCGCGGCGGCGGCCACCCCCGACGACAAGGACCTCTACGAGGCCCAACTCGACCTGATGCTCGATCCCGAGGACCCCGAGGTCATCGCTGCCGCCCGCGAGCAGGGCATCCCCGACGACTGGCTGACCGCCGCCCGGCGGTCCCCGGTCTACGCGCTGGCCAAGAAGTATCGGGTGGCACTGCCCCTGCATCCCGAGTACCGCACCATGCCGATGGTCTGGTACGTCCCACCACTTTCGCCGATCGTCGATCTGCTTGCCAAGCAGGGCCACGACGGGGAGGATCGCGGAAACCTGTTCGGCGCCATCGATTCTCTGCGGATTCCGTTGGAGTACCTCGCCGAATTGTTCACCGCCGGTGACACCGCAACGATCAGCCGGGTGCTGCACACGCTGGCCGCGATGCGCTCCTACATGCGGGATGTCACGCTTGGGCGAGAGACCGACGCGTCCATCCCCGCCTCGGTCGGACTGTCCGAACAGCAGATCTACGAGATGTACCGCCTGATGGCGCTGGCGAAATACGATGAGCGGTACGTGATCCCGACCGCCCACGTCGAACAGGCCCACGAACTCGAGGAGATCGGGTGCGCCCTCGACTACGACGAGGGGCCGGGCATGTTCGACTCGTCGGCCTTCGGCGAGGCGAGCGGACGGCCGGCGCCGGTGTCCGTGGAGACCTTTCACGCGCTGCGTCAGCGGCAGACCACCGACACAGCGGCCGGTTCTGAGAGCCTCGCCGGACGCACCAACCTGCTCAACTGGGACGGAAATGGAACTCCCGCAGGCCTTTTCCCCGACCGGACGGGCGAGCGGTGATCGGGCGGCGCAACCGCGGCGACGGCACCGCCACGTCGGTGATCCGCCAGGTGGCGTCGTGGTGTCTCACCTATCCCGATGACGAGATACTCTCGAGGACCGGACTTCTCGACGACGCGTTACGTCAGCAACGCCGCACACCCGCGATCGAACTCCTGCGTGGCTTCGTCGCACACCTGGATGCGAGTGAGCCGGATACGTTGCGGCAGGACTACACCGACACCTTCGATCTGTCCCGCAAACACACGCTGTACCTGTCGTATTGGACGGCCGGGGACACCCGACGCCGCGGGACGGTACTCGGCGAGTTCAAACAGCACTACCGCGACAGCGGGTTCCTCGTCGACCTGCATGGCGAGTTGCCCGATCACCTGCCGATCGTTCTGGAGTTCGCGGCCCGGGTGGACCCCGACGCCGGCGGCGCACTGCTGCAGGACTTCCGTCCGGCGCTGGAGTTGCTGCGATTGTCGCTGGTCGAACGGGGCTCACCGTATGCCGACGTGCTGGTGGCCGTGTGCGCCACCCTCCCCGGCGAATCACCGGCCGACCGGCGTGCGGTCGCCGCCATGCGGGAGTCGCCGGTACCGACCGAGAACGTCGGGCTCGAACCCTACGATCCGCGACTGCTGCCGCTGACGACAACGGGCACGACGGTGAGGTGAGGTCATGGACGTTCTGTTGTGGGGAGTACTGCCCTACGTCACATTGCTGCTGCTGATCGGCGGCACCATCTGGCGTTACCGCTACGACAAGTTCGGCTGGACCACCCGATCGTCGGAGCTCTACGAATCCCGGTTGCTCCGAATCGGTTCTCCAATTTTCCATTTCGGCATCCTGGTGGTGATCGTCGGGCATGCGATGGGCCTGGTGATCCCGGAGTCCTGGACGGAGGCCATCGGGGTCTCCGAGCACCTCTACCACATCGTTGCTGCCGGTTTCGGCCTGCTGGCCGGCGTCTTGACGCTTGGCGGTCTGGCCATCCTCATCTACCGGCGGCGCACGTCGGGCCCGGTGTTCATGGCCACCACCACCAACGACAAGGTGATGTACGTCGTGCTCACCGCCGCACTGGTTCTCGGCGTGTACATCACGCTGATCGGCACCGTCCCCGGTGCGACGGGTGTGAACTACCGCGAGACCGTGTCGCCGTGGTTCCGCTCGATCTTCTTGCTGCGCCCCGACATCGACGCGATGTCGGCCGCCCCGGCGCGTTTCCACATCCACGTCCTCGTGGGCATGCTCGTGTTCGCCATGGTGCCGTTCACCCGGCTCGTCCACGCCTTCACCGCGCCGGTGCACTACCTGTTCCGGCCCTACATCGTCTACCGCAGCCGCGACGCGGTGCCCACTGACGGTAGCCGTCCGACACGACGGGGATGGGCTCCCGTCGGGACCAGGGACCGGCAACGATGACCTCCGAGACGACGTCGACACCGGACCTGCGCACCGGCCAGGGCCTCAACCTCTTTCTGGCCACCCTCGCCTTCGGGATCAGCTTCTGGGCATGGAACCTGATCGGCCCGTTGGGAGTTCGCTACTCGGACATCCTGAACCTGTCGTCGAGCCAGAAGTCGATCCTGGTCGCGATCCCGATCGTCGTCGGGTCACTCGGCCGCATCCTCACCGGAGCCCTCACCGACCGGTTCGGCGGGCGCCTGATGTTCCCGATACTCCTGCTGGCGACGGCACCGTTCGTGCTTTTGCTCGCGGTGGCCGGCAACATCGGCTCCTACCCGATGATGCTGATCATCGGTTTCTTCCTCGGTATCGGTGGAACCACCTTCGCGGTCGGTATCCCGTTCGCCAACGCCTGGTATGCCAAGTCACGGCGCGGATTCGCCACCGGCGTCTTCGGGGTGGGCATGGGCGGGACGGCCGCGTCGTCGTTCTTCACTCCCCGATTCGTCTCCTGGTTCGGCTACACGGCAACGCATGTCATCATCGCGATCGCGCTTGTCGTCGTCGCCGGTGTCGTCTGGCTGTTCATGCGCGATTCACCGGCGTGGCACCCCAACCACGACCCGGTGGTTCCCAAACTCGTTGCCGCCGCCAAACTTCCGATCACCTGGCAGATGGGCTTCCTGTACGCGGCCACCTTCGGTGGCTTCGTCGCCTTCTCGACATACCTGCCGACCTACCTGAAGGACGTCTACGACTTCGACCTGCAGGCCGCGGGCACGCGCACCGCCGGATTCGCGATCGCGGCCGTCATCGCCCGGCCGATCGGCGGCGTACTCTCGGATCGATTCGGCCCCAGGCTGATCACCGCCATCTCGTGCGCCGGCGCCGCCGTGCTCGCCGTCTGGATGGTGACCAAACCAGGCCTGGAGATCCCCGCCGGCGTCGACTTCGTGCTGATGGCCGTGTGTATGGGCCTCGGGTCGGGCTCGGTGTTCAGCTGGGTCGCGCAGCAGGCACCCCAGAGCCGCGTCGGGGCGGTGACCGGCATCGTCGGAGCCGCGGGCGGGCTCGGCGGATTCTTCCCACCGCTGGTGATGGGCGCGACCTACGACGCCGCCACCCACAGCTACACCATCGGCCTCGTCCTGCTCACCGTGACCGCGGTCCTCGCCCTTCTCTTCACCCTCTTCGGCATCAAACACCGGGCCGCCTCTCCACCCGCTGGTTGAGCCGCGACCGGCGAGCGCAGCGAGTCGGCCGCGCGTCGAAACCACCCACCCCACCCGCTGGTTGAGCCGCGACCGGCGAGCGCAGCGAGTCGGCCGCGCGTCGAAACCACCCTCCCCACCCGCTGGTTGAGCCGCGACCGGCGAGCGCAGCGAGTCGGCCGCGCGTCGAAACCACCCTCCCCACCCGCTGGTTGAGCCGCGACGGGCGAGGAACGAGCCCGCCGCGCGTCGAAACCATAAGCGAGCCAACAGTATCCGCAACACCACCACCCCGACGCCAAACCTCACGGCACCGGTCTTCGCGTGTCATAACCGAGCCGATAGGGTATCGGCCCGGTGTCGTCGTGCATGACCACGAGCACCGTCCGCACGATGGCGCACAGCACCAGGAGACCGATCGCAATCGCGATGATGATGCCGGCCATGACGACCTCCACTGGACGGGCCCGACGACGCCGGGCGGGTTGATTCGATTCGGGTCGATGATCGCGTCGGCCACCCCGCCGGCGCCACTGGTTTTTTGCGCGCCGGAACTTGTCGGACCCCCGTGATTCCATGAGTTCACCCCTCGAACAAAGGAGCGAGCCATGTCAGACCACGCAGCAGCGATCCGAGGTCTGCCCCGGTGGCATCCCAATCCGTACATCCGCTCGGCGATCGAGACCATTCGACGGGACGGCTGGCAGGTCACCGCTGTCGACACCGTCTGCGCGTGCAGCTCGGTGGGCTGCAGCCGGCCGGATTGCGCCTTCGCCTACACCGCGGGACTGACGTTGCACGGCATCCCCGAACTGGCGGTGTACGGATTGCCGTCCAACACCTCGCGAGCCCTGCTCAACGAGCTCGCCGGCCTGTTGCACCAGCACGACTGGCGCACCCTGGTCCACTCCCACACCGAGGTGACATCTCGCACCATGGCCGCTCCGGTGCGGCTGATCGAGGCCATCGACACCGACGACATGCTGATGGCGAATCTCCTCTTCGCGGATTCGCCTGCGCTGCAGGTCGTCTGGCCCGACGACAACGGCCACTACCCCTGGCAGGACGAGTACACACTGCTCCCCCTGCATCAGCCACTCAAGGGGATCGAGGACCCTACGGCCGGCTACCGCCGAACCCTGCGAGTGATAACCACCGAGAGGGGTCCCGACCGCGCGCTGCCGCGGACCGCACGGCGCATGAAGGGACACTGACCGGGCCGTCGTACCCACCGATGCCGCACAGGTGTTCACGACAGGTTGTCGGACCCCCATGCTCTACTTGCTCCAGGTTCGAACAAAGGAGCGAATATGCCCGATCACGACCTCGCACTACGCGGCCTCCCGCGCTGGCATCCCGATCCGCTGGTGCGTGCGACCCTCGATCGCATCCGCCGATACGGCTGGGCGGTGACCGCGGTCGGCAACGAGTGCCAACACGACTCGCCGACCTGCGTTCCGCCGGAGTGCGCATTCGCCTACACCACGGGACTCCGCCTGCACGAGCTCCCGGAGATGGCGATCTACGGACTCGATGCCCGGACCGCCGGCGCCGTCCTCAACGAGCTCGGGCACCTCTTCCACCGGCACGACTGGCGGGCCGCGGTCCGGGGACGCGTCGCGGTGGAGCTGGACTCGCTGAACGTCCCGGTCACGCTGATCGAACTCGTCGACAAGTCCGACCTGCTGATCACCAACGCCGTGTACCCGGATGCCCCGGTCGTACAGGCGGTCTGGCCCGACGAACTGGGCAGCTACCCGTGGGAGGACGGCTACCTGCTGACGCCCGCCGACCAGCTCGTCCGGGGTGTCTACGACGCGGATTCCCGGCCCGAGCCCGGTCCGCGGATCATCCGCTCCGGTGCCGGCCTCAACCGTGCGCAGCGGCGTCGGGTGGCTCGGCGTCGGGCCTGACTCATCCGGCCGCCGCGCCGAGCGGTCGGCCCCTGCTCTGACCAGGGGGTCGACCGCTCGGCGGACACCGCCGTGCGGGACACAGCCGGCACACAGCGTCGTCGGTTACTCTCACCGGGATCGCAACGGAGCAGTTGGGGGAATGTCAGTGAAGTCGTCGTCGGGCCGCCGCGCCCATCTCAGTCGCCGATCGTTCCTGCTGGCCGCGGGAGCGGTTCCGATCGCCGTCGCGCTCGCTGGTTGCGAGTCGGAGTCGGCACCCAAACCGCTGGCCGGGCCCGACCTCTCCGGTCTCGATCCGACGATCCGCCCCCAGGACGATCTGTACCGGAACGTCAACGGCACCTGGCTGCGGACCTTCCAGCTGCCACCGGACAAGAGCTATTACGGCACCTTCTCCGAGGTGTCCGACCGCGTCCAGCAGCAGTTGCGCACGGTGATCGACGACATCCACGACCCCGAACCGGGCACCGACGCCCAGCAGATATGCGATCTCTACGACGCACGTCTGGACGAGGCGACGCTCGACCGCCTCGGCATCAGCCCGCTACAACCCCTGTTCAGTCAGATCGACGGCGCACGTACCAAGCCGGACATAGCCCGCGTCATGGGTTCGCTACCACTGGGCGGCATGATCGGACTCTCACTGGGCATCGACCGGAACGATTCCAACGCCTACCTGCCCAACATCAGCCAGTCGGGCCTGAACATGGGTGATCCGCAGTACTACCTCAAACCCGATTTCGCGCAGTACCTTTCGGCCTACCACACCTTCCTGCGCAAGCTCGCCAATGGAGCCGGACTGCCCGCCGGCGCCGCCGACCGCGCGCTCGCACTGGAGAAGCGCATGGCTCCCGCGTTCTGGGACAACGTGCGCGAACGTGACGCCGACGCCACCTACAACCCGATGTCGTGGAACCAACTCACCGCGCTGGGTCCCGGATTCGACTGGGAGCCATGGCTTGCCGGCACCACCGACCGGCCGAAGGAACTGTTCGCCACGGTCGTCGTCAACGAACCGTCGTATGTGACCGCAGCCGCGACCATCTGGCGCGAGACCGACATCCGCACACTGGGCGAATGGCTGAAGCTCAGCCTGCTGGTCAAGTACGCGCGGTTCCTGCAGCAGAGCCTGCGGGACGCCAACTTCGAGTACGTCAAGACCACCAGCGGCATCACCGAACGCCCCGAGCGCTGGAAGTCCGCAGTGAACCTCGTCGACGACAACCTCGGCCAGCAACTGGGCAAACTGTATGTCGCCCAGTACTTCCCGTCGAAAGCCAAAGATCAGGCCAAAGAACTCGTCGACAATCTCATGGCGGCCTACCGCGACAACTTCGCCGACTCGTCCTGGATGTCGCCGGAGACGCGCCGGGCCGCGATCGCCAAGCTGGACAAGATCACGGTCAAGATCGGCTACCCGGACAACTGGATCGACTACTCCGGGCTGACCATCACCCGCGGTCACCTCGTCGAATCCCTGCTCGCCGTCGAGGCTTTCGAGGCCAAACGCGCGATGGACAAGCTCGGCAAACCGGTCGACAAGACCGAATGGGGCATGTCTCCGCAGACCGTCAACGCCTACTACTCGGCGCCCTCCAACTCCATCAACTTCCCCGCCGCGATCCTGCAGGCACCGTTCTTCGACACCAACGCCGTGCCCGCGGTGAACTATGGAGCGATCGGCGCGACCATCGGCCACGAGATCGGGCACGGCTTCGACGATCAGGGATCGAAGTACAACGGCGACGGCAACCGCCAGGACTGGTGGACACCGCAGGACAAAGCCGCCTTCGAGGCCAAGACCAAGCAGCTCATCGCGCAGTACAACGTTCTTGTGCCAGAAGGACTTCCACCCACCGCGCATGTCAACGGGGCTTACACGGTCGGCGAGAACCTGGCCGACCTGCGCGGCCTGATGATCTCGCTGGCCGCCTACCGGATCGCCGAGGCCAAGGCCGGCAACAAGACTCCCGACGACACCGCGGTGTTCCAGTCGTGGGCCCGCAACTGGCGGGAGAAGCAGACCACGCAGACTCTCGAACAGCAACTCGCCAGCGACCCGCACTCCCCCGGCGAATTCCGCTGCAACCAGGTGGTGCGCAATCTTCCCGAGTTCTATGCGACCTTCCGGGTCGCGCAGGCGGACAAGATGTTCCTGGCACCTGATCAGCGTGTGACGCTCTGACGCTGCGTTCGGGTCGGGCCGCTCGCCGACGGAGTAGCCACCTCACTGTCGGTTCCGTATGACGTTTCGACCGGAATCCGGACGAAACGTCATACGGAACGATCGTCGCCCCTCGCCGAAGGCACCGCCACGGTCGGGCACAATGGACACATGAGGCAACTCGCCCCTGGGGAGAACGCTCCACTTCCGGCGCAGGTCGTGGCCGTATCGGTCCGATCCGCGACACCGGTGAACACGTCGGCGGTCCTGCTGGCGGCGAACGGGCGCGTCCGCTCCGACGCCGACCTCATCTTTTACAACCAGCCGTCCGGCCCCGGTGTGTCCTATCGCTCCGCGGGAACTGCCGACGTCATCTCCATCGACACCACAAGACTGCCTCCCGACGTCGAGACGGTCGCGATCGCGGCCAGCCTCGACGGTTCCGGCCCGGTGTCCTTCGCCACCGCGGGCCGGCTCGAGACCAGCGTCGCCCCGGCCGGCGGCCCAGAAGCGATCTCGTTTGTCCCAACCGACCTCACGAGCGAGGCCGCAGTGGTCTGCGTCGAGATCTACCGTCGCAACGACATCTGGAAGGTGCGTGCCGTCGGCCAGGGCTATGACGCCGGGCTGGCCGGACTGGCAACGGCTTTCGGCATCGACGTGGACGACGACCCTACCCCGTCGAGCGCCGGCCCACCGGTGACCGACCCGCAGCCGTGGCCGCCGACACCGCAGCCACCGACACGGCAGCCATCCACTCCGAACCCACCCATCCAGGGAGCACCCATGCACAGCGATCTGTTCGCACCCAACCACGCCGAGGTCTCCGGTCAGGGCATTCAGAAGCAGGGCAGCAAGATGTGCCGGATCGCGCTGGCCGGGGACGTGATGGCGCGGACCGGCTCGATGGTCGCCTACCAGGGCGACCTGAAGTTCGAGGCACTCGGCTCCGGTGGCGTCGGACGCATGATGCGCCAAGCACTTTCGGGCGAAGGCGTCCCATTGATGAAGATCAGTGGACGTGGCGATCTCTTCCTCGCCAACGCCGCCTCCGACGTCCACCTCATCGACCTCGACGGCACCGACGGCCTCACCATCAACGGCGCCAACGTCCTCGCCTTCGACTCCACGCTGAGCTACGACATAGGCCGTGTCCAGGGCGCCGGCGCGCTGGGCAACGCCGGCATGTTCAACTGTGTCTTCACCGGCCGTGGGCGCATCGCGATCACCACCGACGGGACGCCGGTCGTGCTCAACGTCGACGCCGCCACCTACGCCGACCCCAACGCGGCGGTGGCGTGGTCGTCGAGTCTGCGAACCTCGATCAAGAAGAACGACTCGATCAACTTCGGGACCCTGATCGGCCG
The DNA here is from genome assembly GCF_000024785.1 of Gordonia bronchialis DSM 43247. Classification (NCBI taxonomy): domain Bacteria; kingdom Bacillati; phylum Actinomycetota; class Actinomycetes; order Mycobacteriales; family Gordoniaceae; genus Gordonia; species Gordonia bronchialis. The sequence continues at coordinate 3,931,805 of NC_013441.1, forward strand.
CAGCACCGGCGAACGGTTGACACTCGCGTTCGCCGGACAGGGCTTCGTCGTCGTGCAACCCTCCGAGCTGCCGCCCGGCGGATTCATCGGCGGCACGGGTGAGGGTTCACAGGCCGGGGTGGGCGGAATGCTCGGGGGCATCCTGGGGCGCTGAGGTTGGTGATGAGCCAATCCAACGCCGTAGATCCGTGCCGCGTCGATGCACGGATCTACGGCAAATGCGAAAAGGATTGTCGCAGCCTGTGGATGGCCGCGCAGGCCAACCAGATTCGGCGCACACAATCGCACCATGAAACCGGACGAGCCGCGATTGGCCGACCTTCTGGAACTCCAATGCGGCGTGATCTCCCGAAAGCAGGTGCTCGCGTCTGACTTCCGGCCGACCTTCATCCGCAGCAACCTGCGCTGTCGTCGGTGGGCACCGGTCTTCCCCGGCATCTATGTGAACCACACCGGGCCGCTGACGTGGGAGCAACGGGCGTGGAGCGCAATCCTCGACGCAGAACCTGCCGCGCTGAGTCACTCGTCGGCGCTCCGGGACGCCGATGCGTCGGATACCGAGCCGATCCACATCATCGTCGATCGCACAAGACTCGTGACACGTCGGACCGGCGTCGTCGTGCACTACGGCTCTCACCTCGACTCCCGAGTCCTCTGGAACACGAGTCCGCCGCGGATGCGATCCGAGGAGGCGGTGCTGCAACTGGCTGCGGCCGCGTCGTCGGAAACACGTGTGATCGCGATCCTCGCAGATGCGGTCGGCGCCCGTCGCACCACTCCCAAGCGCTTGCTGACGGCGATCGAGACGCGGCCGAAGCTGGCACGCCGCAAATTCATCGCTGACGTCCTGGCCGACATTCGGGACGGCACCTGTTCGGTTCTCGAACACCGCTACCTCACGAAAGTCGAACGCCCACATGCTTTGCCGACCCCGACGCGGCAGGCCCCGACCAACGTGGGCCGCCGGGGCCTTCGCGATCTGGACTATCCCGACTTCGGTGTCGTGATCGAGCTGGATGGCCGGATGGCGCACGACAACGCGAACGCACGAGATCGCGACATGGAACGTGATCTCGACGCGTTGGTGGAGGCAGGACGGCGAACCATCCGTCTGGGGTGGGGGCAGGTGTGTGAACGCCCGTGCGTGACGGCAGGCAAAGTGGCCGCAGTCTTGCTCAGCCATGGATGGACCGGCTCGTTCACCCCGTGCTCGACCTGTCTGCCGTAGATCCGTGCACCCTCGCGGCACGGATCGACGGCAAACGACCCCGCCTCCCAGCGGGAGACGGGGTCGTCGTTGGTGGTTCTTGCGGAAGTCAGCTCACCAGCTCGACTTCTGCACGCCCGGCAGCTCGCCGGCATGCGCCATCTCGCGCAGGCACACACGGCACAGGCCGAACTTGCGGAACACCGAGTGCGGGCGACCGCACTTGTTGCACCGGGTGTAGGCGCGCACGGCGAACTTGGGCTTCTTGTTGGCCTTGTTGACCAGAGCCTTCTTTGCCATATCAGTTGTCCTTCACGTTGTTGTCCTTGAACGGGAAGCCCAGGGCACGCAGCAGCGCGCGGCCTTCCTCGTCCGTGGTGGCCGACGTGACGACGGTGATGTCCATACCGCGCGGCCGGTCGATGTTGTCGATGTTGATCTCGTGGAACATCGACTGCTCGTTGAGCCCGAAGGTGTAGTTGCCGTTGCCGTCGAACTGACGGTCGGACAGACCACGGAAGTCGCGGATACGCGGGAGCGCGATGGACACCAGACGGTCCAGGAACTCCCACATGCGATCGCCGCGCAGGGTGGCGCGGGCACCGATGGGCATGCCCTCACGCAGCTTGAACTGCGCGATGGACTTGCGGGCCCGGCGGATCTCCGGACGCTGACCGGTGATCTTGGCGAGGTCCTCGACGGCGCCGTTGATCAGCTTGGCGTCGCGGGCGGCGTCACCGACGCCCATGTTCACGACGACCTTCACCACGCCCGGGATCTGCATCACGTTGGCGTAGTCGAACTCTTTGTTGAGCGCGTCCTTGATCTCCTCGCGGTAGCGAGTCTTCAGGCGCGGCTGAACCTTTTCAGTGGTGGTCATGTCAGATGTCCTTCCCGCTCTTGCGCGAGATCCGGACCTTCTTGCCGGACTCGTCGTCGACGCGGTAGCCGACGCGGGTCGGGTTGCCGTCGGAGTCCACGACCATCACGTTGGACACGTGGATGGGGGCCTCCTGGGTCACGATGCCGCCCGAGGAGGCACCGCGCTCGTTCGCCGACGCGGCGGTGTGCTTCTTGATTCGGTTGACGCCCTCGACGAGAACCCGCTGCTCCTTGGGGAAGGCCTGGATGACCTTGCCCTTGGCGCCCTTGTCCTTGCCCGAGATGACGATCACGGTGTCACCCTTGTGCACCTTCATGTCAGATCACCTCCGGTGCCAGCGACACGATCTTCATGAACTTCTTCTCACGCAGCTCACGGCCGACCGGGCCGAAGATGCGGGTACCGCGGGGGTCGCTCTCACCCTTGAGGATGACGGCGGCGTTCTCGTCGAAACGGATGTAGCTTCCGTCCGGACGACGGCGCTCCTTGGTGGTGCGCACGATGACGGCCTTGACGACCTCACCCTTTTTGACGTTGCCGCCGGGGATGGCGTCCTTGACAGTGGCGACGATGGTGTCACCAATGCCGGCGTAGCGCCGCGAGGAACCGCCGAGCACGCGGATGCACAAGATTTCCTTGGCTCCGGTGTTGTCGGCGACCCGCAGGCGAGATTCCTGCTGAATCACTCGTTGGTCTCCTTGACCTGGTATTTCTGTCCGCCGGATTTCCGACCCGACGCACACGGTCCGTCACCATCGGACACACGCCTGCCTGGGCTTTTCCGCTTGCGCGGTCCTCCCCAGTGGGTTCGTGAGCCGATTCGCGACACCGCAGTGCCGCAGGCAACTGGTCCAGTGTAGGTGAAGCCGCAGGTGGGAGCCAAATCGACGGGTATGACCGATATCCCCGATTGGTGCGTGCGCCACCATCGGATTCTTTACCGTTACGGATAGGGGCGGCCGTCGTGATGGCACGAGACGCGTGACCGCCGCCGCCGCCCGACGAAGGGCGGTTTTTGACATGAGGGGCGTTCACTCACACACGCACTGATGGTGGGAACTTTGTGCGCTGGGTTCACGGTGGCCGGGCTCGCCGGGGCCGGCACCGCACACGCCGCCGGAAGCGGAATCAGCCTCACCGCCGTCGACAACAAGAACTGCACGGCCACCTTCACCCTCACCAATCACACAAACTCGACGTGTTACCAGCCCGACTGGTGGTTCGCGCAAGAAGCAAACGAAGCGTGGATCAACGCCGGCGCCAATGACACCAGCCTGCCCGTCACCGCACCGTGGCGGTATGTGAGCGGCGTACCGTGGCCGGTCGCCCGGTGGGTCGGTAGCCCTTCGCTGCACTCCGGCGTAGCCGAGGGCATCCCGGTGTTCCCCGGCAATACCTACAAGTCCAACGCTCAGCCCGAGGGCTATGTCACGACCGGCACGATCAACCTCAAGACGGTCACCAACCCGGCACCACCCAAGCCGGCGCGGAACCACACCCAGACCATCTATCACCGCGTCAAGACCGGACCCGTCACCGCCGACCGGCTTCCCACTCCCGTGAAACTGGTGGTCACCGGCTGCAAGAAGAGCAGCGGAAACGGCTCCCTGGACTGGGGATCGTCCACCGGATCGCTGGAAGGCATCCTGCCGCGCTGATCCCCGCGGGTGCTGATCCGCTGAGTTCGGCTCCCCTCTCCTGATCCTCGCCCGCGACGCGGGAAACAGCGCCATGCGCACTGCGCGGCGTTGCGGTGTTGCCTGGCCGGAATCGCCTCCACAAGAAATCCGGCCACATCTCTGCTGGTCAACCCGGATCTGGACAACTGATCCACATCCGCACCCATCCGCCCCCATCGCTCACGCGAAGCACTCACAGACGTCCGCCGGGTGAAGCCATCGCCTGAAGGCATTCGACGCAAGGAGGCTCGCGTGACTGCCGATAGCACTCTTGACCAACTCCAGGACACCGACCGGTCGATCCCACTGACCGCCGCCCAGCGGGGCATCTACTACGCGCAACAGATCGACCCCGATGTGCCCATGTCCGTGGTGGCCTACGCGGAGTTCCGTGACGACGTCGATGCAGACACCATGCGTCGTGCCGTTCTCGCGACCAGCACCGAGACCGAGTCGGGACTCTTACGTCTGGTCGCCGACGGCGACGACGAACCCCGTGTGATCGTCGACCACGACCGCGCGATCGAGTTGGGTTTGCGCGACTTCTCCGACGCCGACGACCCGCGATCGGCGGCGGTTGCGTGGATGGATCACCATCGCTCCAAGGCCACCGACTTGTTTGACGATCCGCTGCTCGAGACGTACCTGCTGCGTCTGGGACCGCGACATGTCATCTGGTACTGCTGGGGCCACCATCTGGCGTTCGACGGCTATGCCGCGATGTACATGATGGTGCGCGTCGCCGCGCACTACACCGCGATCAGTGCGGGCACCGACGCCGGCGAAGCGCACACGGCGACGATGAGCGAGATCGCAGATCTCGACCACCGGTACCGTTCGTCGGACCACTTCACCGACGACCACGACTACTGGATGCGCCGCCTCACCGACGACGGAACGCCCGAGAACACCTCACTGTCAACGCGCGCCGAGCCCGCCGCCCCGATCACCACAGTCCGCTCCGCTGACCTCGATGATGCTCTGGTACAGAGCATCCGCGACATCGCAGCCGAACACGGTATCCGCCCGGCGTCGGTCATCACGGCCGCCGTCGCCGCCTATCTCGCCCGCCTCAACGATCGCTGTGAGTCGATGCTGAGCCTGCCGGTGGCGGCACGCGATCGTGACATCCTGCGCACCTCGGCGGGCCTCACCTCCAATGTGGTGCCGATCCGCGTGCGCATCGACGAGTCCACAACGAGCGTCGCGCAACTGATGTGTGACACCAACGCCGAGATCAAACAGGCTGTCCGCCACCAGAAGTACCGCCACGAGGACATCACCGCCGAGATCCTGGACTCCCCCGGCGGCCGACGCGGCTTCTTCGGGCCGATGGTCAACGTGATGTTGTTCTTCGAACACATCGACTTCGGTTCGCTGCGTGGCGAACTCAACGTCCTGTCCACCGGACCGGTCGAGGACGCGTCGATCAACGTCTATGACGGGTTCACCGGCGGTATGCGGCTCGATCTCGAGGCCAACCCCAATGTGTACGCGCCGTGGGAGATCGACACCCATCACGAACGCATCATCGACTTCCTCACCCGCTTCGTCCAGGCCGACCCCCAGCGGCCGGTGGTGGATCTGGAATTGCTGACGGCCGACGAGACCGCTGCGCTACCTGCGAGGAGCGCAGGTACCGTCGTCGCGACCGGCGAGGTCACGCTCGTCGACATGCTCGACGAGGCCGCGTGGGCCTTCGCCGACGAGACCGCCATCATCGACGCCGGAAGCACCGCGAAGCTCACCCATGCCGACCTCGCAGCCCGGGCCGACACCGCGGCCGCAGCACTCGCCGCGCGCGGTATCGGACCGGAAAGCGTTGTGGGAGTTCAGCTGGCGCGCAGCACCGATCAGGTGATCGCCCTGCACGCGGTGATCCGGGCGGGCGCGGCGTTCCTGCCCCTCGATCCGGCCGAACCGGCCGAACGACTGGGTCACATCCTCGGCACCGCCCAACCGTCACTGATCATCGCCGACGAGCCATCGCACGGCACCGTGACACTGGCCGGTCTCCTCGACGAGTCGGCGACCGTCATCCCGCACGCCCCACACCCCGACCACGCGGCCTACGTCCTGTTCACGTCGGGCTCCACCGGCAAGCCCAAGGGTGTGGTGATCACGCACCGCGCCATCGTGAACCGCCTGCGCTGGATGCAGGCGCGCTATCGGCTCACCACCGCCGATCGGGTCCTGCAGAAGACACCGGCCACCTTCGACGTGTCGGTGTGGGAGTTCTTCTGGCCCTTCGTGACCGGCGCCGGACTCGTGGTCCCCACCCCCGACGGCCATCGCGATCCGTGGTATCTGCGTGACGTCATCGACCGGTTCGGCGTCACCACCACACATTTCGTCCCGTCCATGCTCACCGCCTTCGCCGCCGCACTGACATCGGATGCCATCGACGCGCACTCGACAGACTCGGACACAACTGCGGCTCCGCTGTCCTCGCTTCGGCAGATCTTCACCAGCGGTGAGGCTTTGACCCCGGCGACCGTCGGCGCAACCGCGCTGCTGACAAGCGCTCCCGTGCACAACCTGTACGGCCCCACCGAGGCGGCCATCGACGTCACCTATCACGATCACTGCTCGGCGGCCGGGGCCGTCGTGCCGATCGGGCGGCCGGTGTGGAACACCAGTGTGCGCGTCCTCGACCACCGGCTGACACCACAGCCCGACGGTGCCGTCGGAGAACTGTATCTCGGCGGAATTCAGCTCGCCCGCGGCTACCGGTCACGCCCCGATCTGACCGCGGCCCGGTTCGTCGCCGATCCCGCCGGTTCCGGCGAACGTCTCTACCGCACCGGCGATCTCGTGCGCAGGCGTGCCGACGGCGAACTGGAGTACCTGGGGCGCACCGACTCCCAGGTGAAGATCCGCGGCCAGCGGGTGGAACTCGGCGAGATCGAGGCCGCACTCAGCCGGCTGCCCGGCGTGCGCGCGGCCGGCGTCGTACTCCGCGATGACGTCGTCTCCGATTCGAATGCCGTCGTCGGCTATGTCGCCGGCGCATCGCTCGACGAGCGTGATCTGCGGTCCGAGCTCGCCGACCAGCTGCCCGACCACATGGTTCCGACCGTCGTGACCGTGCTCGACGAGCTACCCACCACCAGCAACGGCAAGCTCGATCGACGCGCGCTGCCTGCCCCGCCGCGACCCGACACCGCGACCATGGTGGCGCCGGCCGACGCCCTCGAACGTCTCGTCGCCGACACCGTCACCGCGGTGCTGGGAATCCCGCAGATCTCCATGTCCGCCAACTTCTTCGAATCCGGTGGCAATTCGCTGTCGGCCACCCGCGTCGCGGCGCGTCTGTCGCGTGCCACCGGGCACAAGGTGGGGATTCGTGCCGTCTTCGACAGCGCCGACCTCACCGGGCTGGCGGCCGGCCTGCGGACGATGGGTGTCGACGCCGGTCCCGGGACCCCCGCCACCGGCACCGCGGCACTCCCGGCGAGCACCGGTCCGGTGCGGCTGTCGCCGGCACAGCATCGGCTGTGGCTGTCGGCCCGGCTCGACCCCGGCGCAGCGGCCACCTACAACATCCCGTTCACCGTCCGCCTGGTCGGCGGGCTCGACACCGATGCCCTGCGAAATGCGCTCGCCGATGTCGTACTCCGCCACGAGCCGCTGCACAGCCTCGTCGAGGAACGCGACGGCACACCGTACATCGCGCCGCTCGACCCGCAGGCGGTGCATATCGAACTTCCCGTCGGCGACACCGACGGCAACCAGAGCGATCGCGACTTCGCCTCGCTACCTTTCGATCTCGCCACCGACCTACCCATCCGGGCACGACTGATCCGCACGGGTCCCGACGACCACCGGCTCACCATCGTCATCCACCACATCGCCGCCGACGGCTGGTCCCTGGCCCCGCTCGCGCTCGACCTCGCCACCGCCTACCGCGCCCGACGCGACGGCGTGACCCCCGACTGGTCGCCACTGCCTGTCACGTACTCGCAGGTCAGCGCCGCTCGGCACGCCCACACGACGACCGAGTCAGTTTCCCCCGACGACGCAGAGCTGCAGTACTGGGGCCAAGTCCTCGCCGACGCGCCGGCGGAAACCGAACTGCCCCTGGACCGTCCGCGTACCCGCACCGCCGACGCGGCCGGCGCGACCATGCACACCACGCTGTCGGCCCAGACCCATCAGGCGGTGCGCGCGATCGCCGCCGAATACGACGTCACCGTGTTCATGGTGCTGCACGCCGCCGTTGCGTCGTTGCTGCGCACCATGTCCCAGAGTTCCGACATCGTGGTGGGCACCCCGGTGTCGGGCCGTGGTGATGCCGACGTCGACGGTCTCGTCGGCATGTTCGTCAACACCCTGGCGCTGCGCACCGCCGTCGACAAGGATGCCGGGTTCACCGAGCTGCTGAAGCAGGTCCGCGACACCGACCTCGGCGCCTTCGAACACGCCGACGTCCCGTTCGACCGGATCGTGGAGCGGCTCAATCCGGAACGTTCAGCCACCCTGCACCCGTTCTTCCAGGTGTCGGTGGCCCTCGAGGACAACTCGGCGATCGAGCTCGACTTCGCCGGGCTCACCGCGACCGCCGCCCGGATCGACACCGGCCACACGAAATTCGATCTGCAGTTCACCTTCGCCGAGAGCATCTCCGGCGGCGACACCGACGGCGGTGGTCTCAGCGGCATCGGCCTCGAGATCAACTACGCCACTGCACTGTTCGACCCGGACACGGTGCGCGGACTCGCCTCCCGCCTGGGCCGGACCATCGACGCGGTGACCGCCGACCCGCACCGGGCCGTCGGTGACATCCCGATGCTGGACCTCCACGAACGTCTCGACCTGGTCCCCGCAGTCGGGGCCGGCCGGCGTCCGGTGGAACACCTGTCCCGGCTGCTGTGCTCCGCGGTCGACTCCGAGCCGCACCGGGCCGCGATCTGCGATGGCGATACCGTCCTGACCTACCGTGAACTCGACACGGCCGCCAACCGGCTGGCCCGGTTGCTGATCGACCACGGCGCCGGACCGGAAACCTTTGTCGCCGTGGCACTACCGCGCGGGGTGGACTGGATGGTCACCCTGTGGGCCATCGCGCGCACCGGCGCGGCATGGGTCCCGATCGACCCCGACTACCCGGTTACCCGCATCACCCATATGCTCACCGACTCCGGCGCCCGGCTGCTGATCACCGACGGACCTTCCGACCCCGGTGCCGAGCTGTCCACCATCCGGCTCGACGACGCCGACGTGATCGCCACGCGGGCAGCGAAATCCGGTGGCCGCATCACTGATGCGGAGCTGCATTCGCCCCGTGAGGTCGACCATCCGGCATATCTGATCTACACCTCCGGAACCACCGGCACCCCCAAGGGTGTCGTGGTGGGCCACCGCGGGATCGCCGACTTCGCGGCACAGCAGGTGACCGACTTCGGCATCACCCCCGACAGTCACACCATGCACATGGCGTCGCCGAGTTTCGACGCGTCGATACTCGAGGTCCTGATGGCGGTGGCCGCCGCGGCGACCATGCACATCGTGCCCCCGGGTGTGGTGGGCGGTGTCGAGCTCGCCGAGCTGATGCGGGCGCGTCGCATCACCCATGCCTTCCTCACCCCGTCGGTGCTGACCACCATGACACCCGACGAGGTGCCGGATCTGCAGGCCCTGGTGATCGGCGGCGAACACCCCAATCCGGCTGTGGTACGCCAATGGTCGGCCGGCCCGGCGTTGTTCAACGCCTACGGCCCCACCGAGACCACGGTGGTCGCCACCGTGTCGTCGGCGATCAGTCCCGACTACTCGACCCTGACGATCGGCCGCCCCATCCGCGGGATCGCCGCAATGGTCCTCGACGAGCGGCTGCGACCGGTGATGCCGGGCGCCGTCGGCGAACTCTACATCGCCGGTGACCATCTGGCGCGTGGCTACCACGGCGTGCGGCCGTTGACCTCTAAACACTTCATCGCCAACCCGTACGGCCATCCCGGCGAACGGATGTACCGCACCGGCGATCTCGCCCGGTGGACGGCCGACCACGAACTCGAGTTCCGTGGGCGCGCCGACCATCAGACCAAGATCCGGGGGCACCGCATCGAGCTGGGCGAGATCGACGCCGCCCTCGCCGACGACGACGCCGTACTCGCGGCGGTGACCACCACGCACGGCAGCGGGTCGCAGGCCCACCTGGTCTCCTACGTGACCACCGTCGGCGCCGGTGTGTCGACTCAGGAGATCCGCGGCCGGCTCATCGATCGCCTTCCGCGCCACATGATCCCGTCGGCGATCATCGAACTCGACGAGATCCCGAAGACCCCGATCGGCAAGGTCGATCTGCGTGCGCTTCCCGAACCGGATTCGCTTGCCACCCTCGGTGGCGAGATCGCGTATGTGTCACCGCGTTCCGACACCGAGCGACGTGTCGCCGCGGTCATCGCGGAGCGACTCGGACTCGATGCCGGGACCGTCGGACGTGACCACGACTTCTTCGATCTCGGCGGCAACTCGCTGCTGGCCACCCAGATCGTCGGCGCGCTCGAACACGTCGCCGGCCGACGGATCACAGTGCGTGAGGTGTTCGAGCATTCCACCGTCGCCCAGCTCGCCCGGCTCGCGGACGGAGGCGTCGGGCCCGAGGGCACCGACGATCCCCGACCGCTCGCCGACCTGTATCACGACCCCGACGCAGAGGTGTTGCCCGGACCGGCCCAGCGGCAGCTGTGGTTCCTCAACCAGCTCGACGGCCGGGCCGAGAACAGCGACCCGCACAATGCCGCCTACGCGATCGCCTTCGCTCTCGACCTGCGTGGCGAACTCGACGTCGACGCCCTCACCGGAGCGCTGCGCCACGCCATTGCGCGGCATGAGCCGCTGCGCACCGTCTTCGACGAGGCCGACGGACAGCCGACGATGCGCATCCGGTCGGCCGACGAGGTGGGTCTCGACCTCACCCCTACCGACGCCGACGACACCGGCTGGGCGCAGGAGGCGCACCGGCTGGCGACCCTTCCGTTCGACCTCACCTGCGAGGTACCACTACGTGTGCGGCTACACCGGATCGACGGTGACCCAACACATCACAAGCTGACCATCGTCGTGCATCACATTGCCGCCGACGGATGGTCGATGGCGCCACTGGGGCGAGACATCGCCGGCGCCTACGCAGACCTGAAGGCCGGTCGATCACCGGCCCAGGATGCACTCCCGGTCGGCTACCGCGACTACCTGCGCTGGCAGGCCGAGAACCTCGGTCTCACCGGCGACGGGTCACGGATGGCCGATCTCACCGGGTGGTGGCGTCGAGAGCTCGGGGGCCTCGACGTCACTCCCACCCTGGTGGCGGACGTGAGCGGGCACGAGGACACCAACCGCGCCGCCGGCGTGGTGGAGGTGGACTTCGACGCCGACCTACGTCGCCGGCTGCTCGCCCTCGCCGACGGCAAGGCCACCGAATTCATGACCGTGCATGCGGTATTCGCCGCGCTGCTGCACCGCCTGCACGGCGACGCCGACGTCCACCTCGCCGGCGAGGCCTCCGACATCGTCATCGGCACACCGGTTGCCGGCCGTAACGATCCGCGGCTGTCCGACCTCGTCGGCATGTTCGTCAACTCGGTGGTACTACGCACCCCGGTCGACGGGGGTGCCGGGTTCTCCGCCCTCCTCGACGAGGTCCGCCACCGCGACCTCGAGGCGCTGTCGCAGGCCGACATGCCCTTCGCCGAGATCGTTGCGATGCTCAATCCCCCGCGGACGCAAAGCCATCCGGTCTTCCAGATCGCTCTGGCCTTTGATGCCGCGGTCTCCGACACCGCCTCGGTGGCGCCGGATATCGCGATCGACGGACTCGACGTGCGAACTCAGGAGATCGACACGGGCGCAGCCCGCTTCGACCTGGAACTGCGGATACGCGGAGACGTCGCCCGATTCACCTACGCCACCGACGTCTTCTCGCACACGCGCATCAGCGGGCTCGCCGATACCTTTGTGCGGTTGGCGAACTCGATCGTCGACGATCCCGACACACCCATCGACCAGCTGCCCGTCCTCGCCGCCGACACGAACACCGGGCCGGTCGCCTTTACCCCACCGGCACACCTCGCCGACATCCTGGAAGGCACCGTCCGCGCCCATCCCGACACCATCGCCGTGGACGACGGCACCGCCACCATGACCTACGCGGAACTCGACGCAGTGGCCGACGAGTGGGCGTCGCGGCTGCACGCCCTCGGTATCGGTACCGACGACGCCGTCGCGGTGGCGCTGGACCGTTCGATCGAATCGATCGTCGCGGTGTGGGCCATCACGAAGGCCGGGGCCGCTGCGGTACCCATCGACACCCGCTATCCCGCCGACCGTGTCGAACACATGATCGCCGATTCCGGTGCGCTGCTGGGCATCACGTCGAGCGACCGCTTCGACCGGGTGCCGCGCGGGATCTGGTGGTTGTCCACCGAATCGCTTTCGAGCGTCGGCCACAACGACTCCGGGCACCGCGACCCGGCACTGGCCCGGCACACCGATAGTCTCGCCTATGTGGTCTACACCTCCGGGTCCACCGGAAAACCCAAGGGCGTCAGCGTCTCCCATCGTGGACTGGCTGCCTTCGCGGTTGCTCAACAGAAGCGCTACGAGGTGTCGCCGGGTGATCGCACCCTGCACTTCGCCTCACCCGCCTTCGATGCCACGATGCTGGAGTTCCTGCTGGCCTTCTCGGCCGGCGCGACGATGGTGATCGCACCGTCGACCATCTACGGCGGCGACGAACTCGTCGACTTCATGGCCGAACAGGCGGTCACCCACGCCTTCATCACACCCGCCGCACTTGCCGCCGCGACCCCGCGGGACCTGCCGTACCTGCGGACCCTCGGTGTCGGCGGCGAGGCGTCGAGTCCGGAACTGGTGGCGCGCTGGGCGCCTGGCCGCCGATACGTCAACTGCTACGGCCCCACCGAGACGACGATCGTCGCCACGATGTCGGAGCCACTGCAGCCCGGTGACAACATCACGATCGGCGCACCGATCGCGGGGTGCACCGCACTCGTGCTCGACCGGCACCTGCAGCCCGTCCCGGATCATGTTCCCGGCGATCTGTACCTGTCCGGCCCCGGCGTGGCCCGCGGCTATCTGAATCGACGCGGGCTCAGCGCAACCCGCTTCGTCGCCACACCCACGAGCCACGTCTCGAGCACGCCGGGCGGCGTGATGTACCGGACCGGCGACATCGTGCGCCGGAGGACGGACGGAGCCCTGATCTATCAGGGGCGCACCGACAACCAGGTGAAGGTGCGGGGGTTCCGGATCGAACTCGACGAGGTGTCGGCCGTGTTGTCCGCGGTCCCCGGCGTCGACTTCGCCACCACCATCGTGCGCGGTCGCGGCGCCGACGCCACCCTCGTCGGCTATGTGACGCTCGATGACGTGACCCCCGATGGCGGGCCCCGTCCCGATGCCGAGCATATTCTCACCGCCGCCCGGCGCACGCTGCCCCGGCACATGGTGCCCGCCGCGGTCGTCATCCTGGATTCGATCCCGTTGACCGGCAACGGAAAACTCGATCATCGGGCGCTGCCTGACCCCGCACCGCAACGCGACCACACCGTCGGCCGGGCACCGCGGTCGCGGACCGAAGCCGTCCTGATCGCCCTCCTCGCCGATGTCCTCGGCATCACCGGCGACGCCATCGGCGCCGACGACGACTTCTTCGAGCTCGGCGGCACCTCGTTGCAGGCCACCACAGTGGTGAGCCGGCTCAACCGTCACCACACCGGCGACCGAATCCGGGTGCGCGATCTGTTCGAGCATCCCACCGCGCAAGCCCTCGCCGAGTTGGTCTCGCTGCCCGCCGACATCGACCCGGATGCGACGGCCCGGCCGGTCGTCGTGCGTCGGGAACGTCCCGACGAGGTGCCGCTGGCACCGGTGCAACGACGCCTGTGGTCGATGGCCGCGGCCGCACCGGATTCCACCGAGTACGCGATGCCCTTCGCGCTGCGCCTGCACGGACGGCTCGACCATGACGCGTTACGTGCCGCCCTGAGGGACCTCGTCGCGAGGCACACCTCCCTGCGCACCGTCTATCCGATGCGGGATGGCACTCCGTTCGCTCGCGTCCTCGACGACCCGGCGGCAGTGATCGGTGATCTGTCGGTGCGCGAGACCTATGACCCTCGTGCCGCCATGGCCCGCACGGTGGCCCGTCCCTTCGATCTCGCCGCCGACGCCGGCCTGCGGGCGTCGCTGTGGCGCGACATCTCAGATCGAGGTGTCGCCGACGAGCATCTGCTCCTGCTCGTCGTCCATCACATCGCGGCCGACGGTGCGTCGTTGCCGATTCTCGTCGGCGATCTGATCGAGGCGTACCGTTCACGGCGCGCCGGTCGCTCCGAGGACTGGTCCGCGGCCGACGTCGACTACCGCGACTACGCGCTGGACATGGCCGATGACACTGCGGCACCGGAAGATCTGGAATTCTGGACCGACCTGTTGGCCGATGCGCCCGCGGAGACAACCGTCGCCCCCCGGCACGGGTCGGCCACCGCCACCGGCGCCGGTACCGCCGGATCGGTCAGCATGCGGATCGACGCCGATCTGCGTGCGGGACTGCATCATCTCGCGCGGACACACTCGACGACACCGTTCTCGGTGCTGCACACCGCCCTCGCGGTGCTGCTGCACCGGATCGGCTCCGGCCGCGACGTGGTGATCGGGACACCGGTGGCCAATCGCGCGGCCCCCACGGGCTCGCCACGCGAGTACGACGGCGTGATCGGCATGTTCGTCAACACGCTCGCGCTGCGGACCGCGGTGGCTCCGACACAGGCGGTCGCAGACCTGCTGGCCGCGACCCGGGATGCCGATCTCGCCGCCCTCGACCATCGTGCGACACCGTTCGACGACGTGGTCACCGCTCTCAATCCCGAGCGCGAGTCCGGTCGGCATCCGTTGTTCCAGATCGCGCTCTCCGTCCACGACCATGCCTCCGGCATCGACGGCAACTCCATCCCCATGGACGACGACCTTTGGCTCTCGGCGGCGGAGATCGATTCCACGACAGCCAAGTTCGACCTTCAGTTCACCGTCACCGGTATCCATGACGAAGCCGCGAAGCCGGCCGTGAGTCTGACCTACGACACCGATCGCTACCGCCACGAGGACGCCGAACTGCTGATCACCCGCCTGTTGCGGGTGGTGCGGGCGATGCTGCGCGATCCGGGCAGTGCGGTCGGCGACGTCCGCATCACCGACCCGCTCGAGGTCGCCGCGCTCGCGCCGGCCACCGGACCCGAACCCGGCAGCCCGATGACCCTCGGCGCGTTGCTCGACGCGGCGGTGCGCCGCAACCCCGACGGCGTGGCCGCGATCACCGACACCGGGTCGATCACCTACGCCGAACTCGACGCACGATCCAATCGGCTGGCCCGGGTACTACTCGGCCGCGGGGTCGCCGAACGCGATGCCGGGGCGCCCGAGCCGGTGGTCGCCATGGCGATCGGACGTTCCATCGAAGCGCTGGTGGCGATCTGGGCGATCGTGAAGTCGGGGGCGGCCTATGTGCCCGTCGACCCCACCTATCCGGCCGACCGCATCGCACACATGCTCTCCGACAGCAGCGCCCGCCTGGTGGTGACCACCACCGCCGACGCGGAACGCCTGCCCACCGGGTTGCCGATGCTGGTGATCGACGACCGGGCGGTGCGCACCCGCATCGGCCACTCCTCACCCGCGCTGATCACCGACGCCGAACGGCCGGCCACCGTGCATACCGACCAGCTCGCCTACGTGATCTACACCTCCGGCTCCACCGGCACCCCCAAGGGTGTGCTCGTGCCGCATGCCGGTCTGCGTGCCGTACACGACGAGCTGCGCGAGCGGCTCACACCGGGAACCACCTCGCGCGTATTGCATTTCGCGTCACCGAGCTTCGATGCCTCGGTGCTGGAGTTCCTGCTGGCGGCATGCGGTTCGGCCACGCTGGTGATCGCGCCGACCGATGTCTACGGCGGCACGGCGCTGTCCGACTTCATCGACCGCCACGGCGTGACGCATGCGTTCATCACCCCGGCGGCCGTCGCAAGTATGGATCCGGCGCGGGTGCCATCGCTACGGGCGCTGGCCGTCGGCGGCGAGGACTACGGTCCCGAGCTGGTGCGACGCTGGGCGCCGGGACGCACGCTGGTCAACGTCTACGGCCCCACCGAGACCACCATCATCACGACCGGAAGCCAACCACTCACGGCGCGAACCGAACTCACCATCGGTACCCCCAACAACGGAGTGGGTGCCATCGTCCTCGACGAGCGCCTGCATCCGGTACCGGCGGGGGTCGTCGGCGAGCTCTACCTCATCGGCGCCCAGGTGACCCGCGGCTATCACCGCCGGCCGGGCCTGACGTCGGTGCGGTTCCTACCCGCCCCGATGGTCACCGGGCCGCACCACGCCGGCAGCCGGATGTATCGCACCGGCGACCTGGTGCGGTGGACCGACGACGGCCGTATCGTCTACGTCGGACGCAGCGACACCCAGGTGCAGATGCGGGGCTTCCGAATCGAATTGGGTGAGATCGACGACGCCCTCGCCGCCCATCCGTCGGTGGACTTCGCGGTCACCGTCGTCGACGACTCCGGTTCCGCCGCCACGTTGCGTAGCTATGTCACTGCCGCACAAACGGATTCGTCAACACCGGAACCGGCTGCGTTGCGCCGTCACTTGTCCCGGTCGCTGCCGCGGCACATGGTGCCGTCATCGGTCACCGTGCTCGACGAGATCCCGCTGACGCCGGTCGGGAAACTGGATCGTGCCGCACTCCCGGCACCGTCCGCCGATCCCGGGGGTCGCCCACCGGCCCCGGGTACCGAGACGGCGGTTGCCCAGGTGTTCGCCGAGGTGCTCGGTGTGGATGCCGGCACCATCGGCGCCGACGACGGGTTCTTCGACCTCGGCGGCAACTCGCTGATGGCCACCTCGGCGACGACGCGACTGAACGAGACCCTGGGCTGTGACATCCGAGCCCAGATCCTGTTCACCGCACCGAGTCCCGCCGAGCTGGCCGCGTTGCTGGCCGAAGACGCCACCGAGCAGTCCGATGCGCTCGGTCCGGTACTGACGCTGCGACGTCATACGCCCGGCGGCCGCGCCCCGCTGTTCGTTGTTCACCCGGCGATCGGGTTGTCTTGGAGCTTCACCTCGCTGCTGCCGCATCTGCCGGCCGACCGGGGCGTGTACGGATTGCAGAACCCGATGCTGTCGGGAGGCGACGCCCCCACCTCCATCGCTGAGCTGGCCGCCTTCTACCTCGACCGCATCCGCGAGATCTCCCCGGACGGGCCTTATCACCTGCTCGGCTGGTCCCTCGGCGGCCTCATCGCGCAGGAGATGGCAGTCCAGCTGGCCGAGGCCGGCGAGCAGGTCGGTGACCTCATCCTGCTCGACTCCTTCGTCATCGCCGATCGTCCCGGCTTCGACGCCGAACCGTCGATGGTCGAGCTGATGAGCGAATTCGGGCTGGCACCGGCCGAATCGGACGCCGAACCGACTCTGCACGAGGTGTGGCAGGCCATCGCCGAGGACGGTGGCATTCTGGGCGGGGTCACCGAGGAGGCCTTCGGTGCGGTGCACCGCACCTTCCGGGCAGCCACCGCCCTGGCCGCCGACTGGCGTCCGCGCACCTACGACGGCGACGCGACCTTTGTGTCCGCCACCGTCGATCCCCCGGCCGGAGCACCGGCCGCCGACGACTGGCGCACCGCCGTCGCCGGTCGGCTCACCCGGGTCGAGGTCGATTGCACCCATGCGCGGATGCTGTTGCCGGAGAACGTGACCGGCTTCATCCACAGCATCCGCTGACCACCCCTCACCCGCTCACCCATCCCCCTCACCACCGAACAGGAGGAACCATGACCAACCCATTCGACAACACCGACGGTGTCTTCCGGGTACTCGTCAACGACGAGAACCAGCATTCGCTGTGGCCCGACTTCGCACCGGTCCCCGACGGCTGGCGCAGCGTCCACGGACCCGCCGGGCACGACGACTGCCTGGCCTACGTGGAGGAGAACTGGCGAGATATGAGGCCGGCCAGCCTGATCCGCGCCATGGAACAGGCCGGCGGCCGATCCGCCCCGACCGGAGGAGGCGTCGATGGGACGACACCGAATGACTGACCCGGACCAGACCGACACCGCACCAACCGAACTCGCTGCAGAGGAATCCTCCCCAGAAGAATTCTCACCAGAATCCACGCAGCAATCCGCGCGACCGGCACTCGAGATCCGCGGGTTGCGTAAGACCTTCGGCACCGGACTCCTGCGCCGCGGACCCCGCGTGCACGCGCTCGCCGGCCTCGACCTGACGGTCCCGGCCGGCACCGTCCACGCACTGCTGGGGCCCAACGGCGCGGGCAAGACCACCACCGTCCGTGCGGTGGCCACCCTGCTGACCCCGGACGAGGGCACCGTGCTGGTGGACGGCCGCGACGCCCGCGCCGACCCCGACGGGGTACGCGAGATCATCGGCGTGTCAGGACAATACGCGGCCGTCGACGGAACCCTGACCGGCTTCGAGAACCTGCGCCTGGTGGCTCAGCTCTACGGCATGTCCAGATCCGAGGCCGCCTCGCGCGCCCGCGAACTCATCGCCGAGCTGGGACTGTCGGAGGCCGCCGACCGGCCGATGCGGACCTACTCCGGCGGTATGCGCCGGCGCCTCGATCTGGCCGGTGCGCTCATCAACCGGCCGCGGCTGCTGATACTCGACGAACCCACCACCGGACTCGATCCGCGTGGCCGCCGGCAGATCTGGGATGTGATCGCCGACCAGGTGGCGGCGGGCACCACCGTGCTACTCACCACCCAGTACCTCGAGGAGGCGGACTCGCTGGCCGATCAGATCACCGTCATCGACCACGGTACGATCTGCGCCCAGGGCACCGCGGAGGAACTCAAGGCCGCGACCGGCGGATCGATCATGACCATCGAGATCGACGACACCGCAACTGATGTCGAGGACGAACTGATCGCGACAACCCTGGCCGAGATCGGTACCGGGATGCCCGAGGCCCTCGATGCCCGCCGCTGGTCGCTTCCGGTACCCGACGGGACACGCAGCGCGGTCGCCGCGGTCAAGACGCTCGAGCAGATCCAGGTCGACGTCGTCGACGTCACCGTCACCACTCCGAGCCTCGACGACGTCTTCCTCGCGCTGACCGGCCGAACCCATCCGGACGCCGGTGCGGATTCGAATCCCGCCGAGACAGACCCCGCCGACGCATCCGAGAAGGAGCACGCCCATGCTGGCTGACACCGCAGTCCTTGTCGAACGAAATCTGCTGACCGTCAGGCGGATTCCCACACTACTCATCGGTGCGACCATTCAGCCGCTGATGTTCGTGTTCCTGTTCGCCTACGTCTTCGGCGCGACCTTCGGCGGCGGCGAGTACCGGGAGTTCCTGATGGCCGGTATCTTCACCCAGACCGTCGTGTTCAACGCGGCCTTCACCACCGTCGGGCTCGCCAACGACACCGCCGACGGCATCATCGACCGGTTGCGTTCGTTGCCGATGTCACGGCTCGGGGTGATCGCTGCCCGCGTCACCTCCGACATGGTCCTCGGCGTCGTCGGGCTCGCCGTGATGGTGTTGTGCGGACTCGCCATCGGCTGGCGGGTACAGGGCAGCGCCGCCGACGCGGCCGCCGCGTTCGGGGTGATCATCCTGTTCGCTCTCGCCATGGCGTGGGTGGGCGCGGTCACCGGACTCATCGCACCCAATGTCGAGGCGGCCCAGAGTATCGGCTTCCTGTGGATGTTCCCGGTCACGTTCCTGTCGAGCGCGTTCATCTCCGCGCAGAGCCTGCCGGGGCCGTTGCGCGCCATCGCCGAATGGAATCCGGTGACCGCGGTCGCCACCGCGAGCAGGGACCTGTTCGGCAACACCGCACCACCGGATTTCCCGCCCGCCACCGGCTGGGTCGCCGATCACGCGGCCGGGTACGCCGTCGCGTCGAGTCTGGTGATCCTGGCGATCTGCGTGCCCGTCTCGCTGTTCCTGTACCGCCGTGCGGCCCATCGCTAGCGGGGCGGATCAGCGATGACCACCGAACCACCGATATGGCCGCGGGCGGTTGGCTACCGTGGAGGAGTGACATCGCGCCGTGGCTCTGCCCACATGGGAGGCCCCGCCCGCATGGGAGGCTCCGCCCATTCGGGTACAGCCGACTCCGGGCGCGCCGCCGACGAACTCGTCGCGCTGCTCACCGGCGCCGCCGGCGGTGACCGTGGCGCGTTCGCACGGCTCTACGACCTGACCAGCTCACGGATCTACGGCCTGGCGTTCCGGATCGTGCGCGACCGGCACTACGCCGAGGAGATCGTGCAGGAGGCCTACCTGCAGTACTGGCAGAAGGCACCCGAATACCATCCCGCACGCGGATCGGTCATCAGCTGGATGATGACCATCGCACATCGCCGGGCCGTCGACCGCGTGCGATCCGAAGAATTGCAGCAGCGCAAGGTCGCCGATTACGGTGCCGCCAATGTCTCTCCGCCGCAAGCGGTTCCGTTGGAGATCGTGGTCGCCGACGACGAGGCGGCAACGTTGCGCAGCTGCATGAACGAGCTGACGGATCTGCAACGCGACTCGATCGAGATGTCCTACTTCAACGGACTGAGCTATCCCGAGGTCGCCGCGGAGACCTCGACTCCCCTCCCGACCATCAAATCCCGCATCCGGGATGGCCTGCGCCGGTTGAAGAACTGCCTGCGGAGTGAGATCGATGGCTGACGACGACCGGCCGGGCGAGAGCCCGGTAGACGCACCCGGGGGCGACTGGCTCGACGACCACGTCGAGTTGTACGCAGTCGACGTCCTCACCGCCGACGAGGCAGCCCGTGTGGAGACCGAGCTCGAGGCCCTGCCCGCGGTGGCCCGCACCATCTACGATGCGCGGATCGCCGACACGCGGCAGGCCATCGCCCGGATGGCGGCCGGCTACGCACTCGATGCCCCCGAGGAGTTGCGGGCCCACGTCCTCGAGCGCGTCTTCAGCGAAGACACCGCAGATCCCGCCGAGAGCACCCCAACCCGCGCCGAGAGCACCACAGATCCCGCCGACGGCACCACTTCGCTCGCCCGACGACGGGAGGAGCGGGATGCCCGACGGCGCCGGCTGCTCACCGCGGGCGCGGCAGCGGCCGTCGTCGCGGCGGTCGCGTTGGGTGCCGGTGTCCTCATCGGCCGCACCACCGCTCCCGAGCCCACCCCGCCGACCGCGGTGTCCCAACCCGATCAGCAGGTCGTCGATGTCCTCGCCGCCCCCGACGCCAAGGTATCCTTCGCGCAGCTCAGCGACGACCGTGGGTCGATATCGGTGGTGACCTCGCGGTCGGCGAACCAGGCCGTCGCGGTGGTCCGGGATCCGCGCAATCCGCTCGCGCAGGGTCAGACCTTCCAGTTGTGGCTGGTGGGCAAGGCGGCCAGCCCGGTGTCCGCCGGTCTCGTCGGGACCCAGGGTCTGCGCTCGCCCGTCCTCGTCGACCAGCTCGATGCCTCGCAGGTCCTCGCGATCACCATCGAACCCGACGGTGGGTCCCCGCAACCGACAACTCCGATCCTCGCCCAGATCGCCCTGTGACCCCAGATTGACTGTGACCCGTTCCCCTACACTGTGTGACGTTGCCCGGCCCCGCCCTGTGCGGGGCCTGATGTTCGCAAGGATCTCGAGGTGAAGATGACCCGTCGATGGTGGATCACGTTGCTGACTGTCGGCACGGCCCTCGCCACCCTCACAGCCGGCCTGCTCACCCCGGGCCCCGTCCAGGCGGCACCGGCCTCGCGGATCACCGCGACCTACCACGACGACGCCCAGCAGGTCACCCTGATGGTCTACTCGGCGGCGATGCGCAAGACCATCCCGGTCACCGTGCTCACCCCGCGTGACCGCACGCGGCCCAGCCCCGTGCTCTACCTGCTGAACGGCGCGGGCGGTGGCGAGGATTCGGCGACCTGGGATGCCCGTACCAACTACAAGCGCTACTTCGCAGACAAGAACGTCTTCGTGGTGACGCCCATCGGCGGCGCGTTCTCCTATTACACCGACTGGCAGCGCGACGATCCGGTGCTCGGCCGCAACAAGTGGACGACGTTCCTCACCGACGAGCTGCCGCCGCTCATCAACAGCGCATTCGACACCACGCGGGTCAACGCGATCGCCGGCATCTCGATGGCCGGCACCTCGGTGCTCAATCTCGCGATCTCCGCTCCCCGCCTGTACCGGTCGGTGGCCGCGTTCAGCGGATGCGCCCGCACGAGTGACCCGGTGGGCCAGGAGTACATCCGCTTGGTCGTGCAGCACCGTGGCGGCGGCAACATGGTCAACATGTGGGGTCCGCTCAACGGTCCCGGCTGGCGGGCCAACGATCCCTACCTCAACGCCGAGAAGCTACGTGGCGTCAAGGTCTACATGACCACCGGCAGCGGGCTCCCCGGCGCCCATGAGCGCCTCGACGACAAGAACATCGAGGGCGATCCGCTCACCCTGGCCAACCAGGCGGTCCTCGGTGGCGGTATCGAGGTCGCCATCGACATCTGCACCCGGCAGATGGTGGATCGGATGCATCAGCTCAAGATCCCGGTCCACGTGAACTTCCGGCCCAACGGCACCCACTCGTGGGGCTACTGGGAGGACGACCTGCACCAGACCTGGCCGAAACTCGCCCGTGACCTGCGGTGAGGGTCACCAGCGGTCGAGGCTGGTGTAACCGTCCTGCAGGGCCCGCGCGAAGAGGTGGGTCTTGGTGGGTGCCGGACGTCCGACGGCGTTGTACTTGGCGCGAATCCGCGCGAGGTGGGTGCTGACCGTCGACGCCGAGATGAACAGCACGCCGGCCGCCTCCTCCTTGGACTCGGCCGCGAGCCAGGCGAGCAGCACCTCGACCTCGCGGTCGGAGAGATTTGGGCGCGGCAGCGGCGTGGGCATCGAATCGCCGTGCCGGTAGTCGGCGAGTCGGGTGACGCCCGCGGGGTGCCCCAGCTGGACGCGGACCGGCGCCGTCGACGCGCCACCCGGCCGGGCAGCCCGGATGGAATCCGCCGCGCCGTAAGGAAGTTCGGTACTGGCCGTCACTGGTCGATCCCCTTCTCGAAACGCGGGGCAACTGCGGGGTGGGAGCCGCAGACGTCTCGCATCACTACTGATGTGTACTTCACGCTAGGTGCCTGTCTCGTTACCTGGTAGACCCAGAAATGGGGACTCCCGATCACATTCGTCTCACAGCTCACGGTGGTCATCGTTGGCCTCCGTTGAGTGACGAGGTCCGGCCGCGCCGACGATGCGGAACGGGTAGCCAGCCGTCCTCCACCGCTCGTTTGAAGAGGTCGATCTTGGTCCTTGTGGGCCGACCGGCGTCGGCGTATTTCTGCCGGATGCGTTTCAGATACTCGTTGACCGTCTCCGCGGAGACACCGAGGGCGGCTCCGACGCGCGCCGAGGTCTCCCCGGATGCGTAGAGCGCCAGCACCTTCTGCAGTTGCGGCGAGAGATCGACCGCCGCGAGTTCGGGGTCGCCGTCGATCGCGGCGGCCCACTCGGTGGTGAGGACCTCCTGTCCGCGCGACGCCGCCCGGATGGTGTCGACGATCATCGACTCATCCGCCGACTTGAGCACGATGCCGAGCACCCCGGCCCGGGCGGCCGACCGCAACAGCGAGGGATCCTCGCCAGAGGTGTAGACAACGGTCGCGATGCCATGCTCGGTCAGGGTGGTCACGTTCTCCCGCGGCGTGGTGCCGTCGTCGAGGCGCAGATCGAGCAGCACCACGTCGAGTGGCTTCTCGGTGAGCACGCCGGCCACCGTCGGCGCCGCACACACGAAGTCCATGTCGGGTATCGGATCGAGCACGCGCTCGATTCCCCAGATCGGGGACCGGTGGTCGTCGACCATGCCGACGCGCAACGGTGTCAGCCCCAGTTCGTCATCCACCCGTCCTCCTTTCCACCCATGTCGTTGTCGCGTTGTCTGTCCGGTTCAGCGGATAGTCCTCGTCGCCCACACTGGTTCAATACGCCAAACCTGCGGGTACGTTAGCCCAGCCGACCGACATCGGCCGGTTGACCGACCTCCACACCGTACTGTCCCGCATTGTCGCAGGTGACGACGGTATTCACGTTGTCCTCGCTTCTGTGGACAACAGGACCATCGAATTCACGGTTCTACATGTCGATCCACCCCCATGGGGTATCGATCGCCAGATGCGCCCACCGCACTCCAAGGTGTGCGAAACTAGAACACGTTCTCGTTTTGATCCTCGTGAAGGGAAAGTGCGTGACCGCTCCGTCGACCCATGACGTCCTGGGCACAACCGTGACCATGCCCGTCGAGATCCGCGATGCCCGCTGCTTCGTCGCCGGCTTCAGCGCCGACGCGGCGGCCGTGCAGCGAGCCATCGACTCGGCCGCCCCGCGCGTGGGCACGCTGCGCCCGCTGCGTATCCGGCCGGGCCGCGCGATGTGCATGATCGTGTTCATCGACTACGTCGACGGCGATCTCGGCCCCTACAACGAATTCGGCGTGTGCTTCCTCGTCGAAGACCCCCAGGCTCCCCCGACGTCGCCGGTGGCGGCGATGCGCAAACTGATCCGCGGCGATGCCCGCGCCCTGATCCACCGGTTGCCCGTCGACGGCGAGTTCACCCTCGCCGCCGGCCGCGGCATCTGGGGTTTCCCCAAGACCCTCGCCGAGTTCGACGTGGATCACGATTCCGCGACCAAACACGGCAAGGTCCGCGTGGACGGGCGGACCGCCGTCGGCCTGCGCGTCCGGCCGGGAATCCCGGTTCCGGGATCGGCCGCCGACACCGTCCTCAACGCCTATTCGCAGCTCGACGGCGTCCTGCGGTTGACACCCTGGCGACTCACCTCCACCCAGGACACCCGCACCCGGGTCGGCGGCGCGCGATTGACCCTGGGGCAGGGACCCATCGCCGACGAACTGCGCTCACTGCGCCTGAGTCGGCACGCGCTGATGAGTTCGTCGGTCGGCCGGCTCACCATGACGTTCGAGAACCCGACCGTCGTCCAGCGCCGCTGAGACACGACGGCAGTACCGTGGGGTGATGAGCAACCTCGAGATCAGGCCGTCCGAAGTCGATTGCCGTCCCGGCGCCGCCGCGTCCGACGACGGTCTGCTCGTCGAGGTTCTCACCGCCCGCGACGTCCCGCTGGGCGGGCCGCGCGCGATGACGGTGCACCGCACGTTGCCGCAGCGTCGGCGATCCCTCATCGGCGCCTGGTGTTTTGCCGACCACTACGGGCCCGACGACGTGTCGGTGACCGGCGGGATGGATGTGCCCCCTCATCCGCACACCGGATTACAAACGGTCAGTTGGCTTTTCACCGGTGAGATCGAGCACCGCGACACCATGGGCAATCATGCGATGGTCCGTCCCGGCGAACTCAACTTGATGACGGCGGGCCATGGGATCGCGCACACCGAGGTCTCCACCGCCGACACCACCGTCCTGCACGGCGTCCAGCTGTGGGTGGCCCTGCCCGGCGAAAGCGTGGACACGGCACGCGATTTCGCGCATTACGTACCGGATCCGGTGAGTCAGGACGGGGCGAGTGTCCGGGTATTCCTCGGCGAGCTGCTCGGGTCGTCGTCGCCGGTGCACACGTTCACCCCGTTGCTCGGCGCGGAGCTCATCTGCGAGCCGGGCGCCCGCGTCGACCTTCCGGTGCGATCTGACTTCGAACACGGAATCCTCGTCGACGCCGGGCGTTTCGCCATCGGTGACGAGACCGATGTGGTGGTCGAACCCACCGATATGGGCTATGTGGCGCCGGGAGTGTCGACGCTGCCGCTGACCAACACCTCCGATTCGCCGGGGCGGGTGATCCTCCTCGGCGGCGAACCGTTCGGCGAGGAGATCATCATGTGGTGGAACTTCCTCGGCCGCACCCACGACGACATCGTCCGCTACCGCGACGAGTGGATGACGAGCGGGCCGGGGTTCGAGCGCTTCGGTCAGGTGCAGGGGTATTCCGGTGACATCCAACATCTTCCGGCACCCGAGCTACCGAACACCCGGCTCAAGCCGCGGCACAATCCCCCGGCCACGCGGTAACCGAACCCCGGCTCAGGTTGCCGAATTGCCCAGCAACCGGGCGAAGTTCGCGATACCTGCGGCCTCGACGGCGACCTGCCTGCGGTCGGTCGGAGCCGTGTTCCCGCCGGACTCGGTGGCGTCGTCGGCGACGGCGACCGCCCGCGGGCTCAGCAGGGCCACCAATTCTTCTGCGGCCCGGTCGATCCGGCCGGACAGGGTTGCGGTATCCCCCGACGTTCCGGCCCAGTCCTCGGCAGCCGCGTAGACACCGGTCGGTATCACCACGGTGCGCAGGTAGGAGAACAGCGGTCGCATCGCGTGATCGAGGACCATCGAGTGCCGCGGGCTGCCGCCGGTGGCACCGATCAGGACCGGCTTACCGGCCATCGCGTCGACGTCGACGAGGTCGAAGAACGACTTGAACAGGCCACTGTAGGAGGCGTTGAACACCGGCGACGCCACGATCAGGGCGTCGGCGGATTCGACGGCGGTCACGGCGTCGCGCGCCGCACCGGCGGCGAAACCCGTCGTCATCGACGCGCCGATGTCGACGGCGAGGTCGCGCAGGTCGATGACCTCGACCTCCGCCGCCGATCCCAGGCGGCGCGCCACCGCCTCGGCGATCCGGTCGACCAGCAATCTGGTCGACGACGGATCGCCGAGACCACCGTTGACGGCGACGACCCGCGGGGCACGGGTGGTCATGCGTCCACCTCCTCGGTGACGGCTTCGGTGCCGGCCTGGGCGCCGCCGGTGACGGCAGCATCCCGAGCGGCCACCAGCGACGCATGCGTCGGGGCATCGGGGACGTGGGCGGGGCGGCCCTCGTCGAAGCCGGCCCGCAGGTCCGGCAAGACCTCACCGAGCAGATCGAGCTGCTCGAGCACGATCTTCAGCGGCAGCCCCGCGTGATCGACCAGGAATAGCTGGCGTTGGTAGTCGCCGAAGCTCTCCCGGAAGGTCAGCGTCTTGTCCAGGAACTCCTGCGGGCTGCCGACGGTCAGCGGGGTCTGGTCCGTGAAGTCCTCGAGGGACGGGCCGTGTCCGTAGACCGGCGCATTGTCGAAGTAGGGCCGGAACTCGTTGATCGCGTCCTGCGAGTTGCGGCGCATGAAGAACTGTCCGCCGAGCCCCACGATCGCCTGATCCGCCTGACCGTGGCCGTAGTGCTCGTAACGCTCGCGGTAGAAGCCGATGAGGCGCTGGAAATGCTCCTTGGGCCAGAAGATGTTGTTGGCAAAGAAGCCGTCGCCGTAGTAGGCGGCCTGCTCAGCGATCTCGGGGCTGCGGATGGAACCGTGCCAGACGAACGGCGCGACACCGTCGAGGGGCCGCGGCGTCGAGGTGAATGAGGTCAGCGGCGTACGGAACTGCCCCTTCCAGTCCACCACGTCCTCGGTCCAGAGCCGGTGCAGCAGATGATAGTTCTCGATGGCCAGCGGGATGCCCTGCCGGATGTCCTGACCGAACCACGGGTACACCGGGCCGGTGTTGCCGCGTCCGAGCATCAGGTCGACGCGGCCGTCGGCGAGGTGCTGCAGCATCGCGAAGTCCTCGGCGATCTTCACCGGGTCGTTGGTGGTGATCAGCGTGGTCGCGGTGCTCAACTGCAATGTCGAGGTCTGTGCAGCGATGTAGCCCAGCGTCGTCGTCGGCGACGACGAGAAGAACGGTCGGTTGTGGTGCTCGCCGATGGCGAAGACGTCGAGTCCGATGTCCTCTGCCTTCTTGGCGATCGCGACGATGGCCTTGATCCGCTCGTACTCGGTCGGCTCGATGCCGGTCGTCGGGTCGATGGTGATGTCACTGACACTGAACAGTCCGAACTGCATGTCGGCCTCCTGGTCTTGTTGGTCTCACTCCACTTAACCGGACCATGGTCCGCTTAATTCCCCGGGTTGATCCATGCGCCGCAACGGGTGGGTTAGTGTTGGCTTACCCGATCAAGAGGAGTCGCCCAATGAAGCTTCGCAAATCCATCGGCGCCGCAGCACTCGCTGCAGCAGCCCTGTTCGTCGTCGCCGGTTGCTCGGAAGAGAGCACCGAGAACGCCAAGAACGCCGCCAGCAGTGCGGTCGAGAACGCGGGCAGCAAGGTCACCAGCGCTGCGCAGTCGATCAGCAGCAAGGTCGCCCAGGAGGTGGCCGGCCTCAGCAAGTCCGACGCCCAGGGCATCCTGGACAAGGCGACCAACCCCGACACCTCCGACGCCGACCTCGAGAAGGTCGTCGACACCAGCAATCCTGCCACCAAGACCACACTGAAGGCCTTCGCGACCGCCGCCAAGGGCGCCGGATACACCTTCACCGTCAACGAGGTGTCCGCGGACGGCACCGACAAGGCGAACGTGAAGATCGCCGTGAAGAGCCCGCACATCCCCATGCCCGACGGCGCGCCGATGACCCTCGGCTACGTCAAGGTCGGCGGCGACTGGAAACTCAGCGCCGCAGCGGTGGATGCACTCGCTGCCCAGGGCAGCCAGCACGGCGGTCACTGACCCGGTACGGATAGAAGCGAGGCCCGAGATCGCTCTCGGGCCTCGCTTCTTGCCTTTGTCCGGATGGGGTCAGCCGACAGCGCGGAGATGTCCGCGACCCTCGTCGCCCCGGGGGATATCTCGTCCGAGCCAGCCGAGGATCTCACCCATCGCGCCGGCCACGGCGTCGGGGGAACCCAGGTTGCCGACATTGGGCAGACAATGCAGCACCGACGCCGGCAGCGCCGCCTCGGCGTTGATCGAATGCTTGGAGGCGACCTGCTCATATCGCTCGAAGGCGGTGGCCAGGGCGCCGTAGGTGGTCGCTTGACCGCTGTGACGCACCGCGGTCAGGCTCGGCGTGAGCTCAGCCTTGGCGAACACGTTGTCGATGATGGAGCGTGTTCGCTGCTGCTCCCAGGAGTACTCCGAGTTGTTCATAGCTTCCTCGCCCCGGACTCCCCCTGAGCCGGTTGGATCACAGTCTGTCATTCGGTATGAGGACTTGACTTCGATCTCCTCATAATTGTCGCGCAGATCACAGCAGATTTCGAGCTGACCCGCAGGCTCTTATGCTACGGGCGTGCTATGCGTGACGAAAGA
The DNA here is from genome assembly GCF_000024785.1 of Gordonia bronchialis DSM 43247. NCBI lineage: Bacteria > Bacillati > Actinomycetota > Actinomycetes > Mycobacteriales > Gordoniaceae > Gordonia > Gordonia bronchialis. Next base: position 3,960,722 of record NC_013441.1, read on the forward strand.
GGCCAGTGTGGCAGATGTGAATCGGCAATCGGTTTGACGCTCCACGGTGATCCTCGCGATACCCACTCAACGGGTCACCCCTGATCTGGGTTCCCGCCGGCCTTATCCGCCTCCATCGCCTCGATGAGACTCTTGGGCCGAAGATCCGTCCAGTTCTGCTCGACGTACTCCAGGCAGGCCGCCCGCGAGTCCTCGCCGAACACCTTGGTCCAGCCGGCCGGGATATCGGCGAAGGTCGGCCAGAGGGAATGCTGATTCTCGTCGTTGACGAGGACGTAGAAGCGACCGTTTTCGTCGTCGAAGGGGTTGGTCATGGTTAGTGTCTCCTTACTTTCTTTCCATACGTTAGTGGTTTCGAATCAATCCTGGTTCGTGGGTTGGGTCACCCCGCCCTCGAGTGCCGCTTCGATCTGTGGTCCGATCGTGCGCAAGGAAGCCTCGTCGGTCATACCGAGATGATGCGTGTCGACGTCGACGTTGATCACCTGTCCGCTGACAAGCGGCCGCCAACCATCGGCGATCACCGACGGATCGACCTTGCCGCGAATTGCGGTGAACACTTGCACGGCACCGTTGAACACGCCGGGCACGAACCCCTGCGCGATGTCGGGCGCCGCGTCGAAGCTCTCCATGATGCGGTCCACGACGTCCTCATCGAGCAGACCCATCCCGGCGATCTGTTCCCGGATGATCGCGGCCACCTCTTCCTCGGTATCCGCATGTACCGTCGCGTCGAGGTCGAAGAGTTCACGCCAGCCGCCGAGAACATCGGAAGCATTCTCCTCGGCCGCCCCGTCCCTGCGCAGTTCGGCTTCGGTGTCGACACCTTGCGGGGTCGAGTCCATGATCCCCAGGTAGGCGACCTGCTCGCCCGCCGCCTGCAGACGCGTGGCCATCGCATGGGCGATGACTCCGCCGACCGACCACCCGAGCAGGTGGTACGGACCGTTCGGCTGCACCCGACGAATCTCGTCGACGTAGCGGACGGCGAGGTCGTCGGCGTCGGTCAGAGCCGGCTCGCCATTCACCACGTGCGGATCCTGTAACCCGAACAGAGGACGGTCCACGATGAAGGGTGCCAGTCCGCCGTAGAACCAGGCGAGGCCGCCGGCCGGATGCACGCAGAACAGCGGGGGGTGTGCACCGTCCCGGCGAAGCGTGATGAGCACGTCGTCGCCGGCTCCGCCGCCCGCGTCGATCCGGGCCGCGAGGTCGCGCACCGTCGGATCGCTGAAGATCCATCGCAGTTCGAACGGGAGGCCGGCGTCGCGAACGCCCGCCATGACACGGGTTGCGCTGAGCGAGTTTCCACCGAGATCGAAGAAGGATTCGGTCACGCTGACCCTCTCGAGCCCGAGGACGGAGCCGATCGTCTTCGCGACGATCTGTTCGGTCTCGGTCTCGGGAGCAACGAAGCGGGTGCGGACGATCTCGGTGTCGGGGACCGGCAGCGCCTTTCGATCCAGCTTGCCCGACGACCCGAATGCGAATTCCTCGACAACCATCCAGACGGTCGGGCGCATGTACTCCGGAAGTGTGTCGGCCACGAATCGTCGCACCGCCGCCAGATCCACCATGTCACCGGTACCGGACACGTATCCGACGAGCTGATCGCCTGTCGCGGTGGGCATCACGGCTGCGGCCGCATGTACCACCCCCGGCGCCGCGGACAGCGCCGCCTCCACCTCGCCCAGTTCCAGTCGCTGACCCCGGATCTTCACCTGGAAGTCGGTGCGACCCAGGTATTCCAGCTCACCTTCCCGATTCCATCGAACGAGATCCCCAGTGCGATAGAGGCGTTCACCCGGCGCGCCGAATGGGTCTGCGACGAATCGATCGGCGGTGAGGTCGCCCCGGGCCGCGTAACCGCGCGCCAGTTGGACGCCACCGAGATACAGCTCGCCGGGCACGCCGACGGGTACCGGTTGCAGCCACGGGTCGAGCACCAGGGTGGACGTATTCCATATGGGGCGCCCGATCGGAACGGTGGGTTCGCCCGAGACCACCTCGTGGTAGGTCACGTCCACGGCCGCCTCGGTGGGACCGTAGAGATTGTGCATCCGAGCCGACGCCAACCGGTCGATCGCCTCGTGGGCCGATCCGGCGGGCAGCGCCTCGCCGGAGGCGAAGACGTGACGCAGCGATCCGAGGTCGTCGGTGGCCGTCCGGCCCACCATGTCCATGAACAACGCGAGCATGGACGGCACGAAGTGGACGACCGACACCCTCTGTGCACGAATGAGTTCGGCGAGGTACAGCGGATCGCGATGACCTCCCGGGGAGGTGATCGCCAACCGCGCACCGACCATCAACGGCCAGAACAACTCCCATACCGACACGTCGAAGGTGGTCGGAGTCTTCTGCAGCACGACGTCCTCGAGATCGAGCGGGTAGGCCGCCTGCATCCACCGCAGTCGGTTCAGTACCGCGCGATGGCAGACCGTCACCCCTTTGGGTCGCCCGGTCGAGCCGGACGTGAACAGGGTGTAGGCGGCGTGGTCCGGGGTGAGGGGTGTGTTGCGATCCGTATCGGTCACTCGCGACGCCCCCGACCATTCGAGCCCCGATGATTCGAGCCCCGACTCGTCGACAACCATGACGGGTATTGCCATCTGCTCCGCGACCTGGGCTGCCCCGACGCGCGCCGATTGCGTATTCACCAGCACGACAGCCGGAGCAGCGATCTGCAGCATGTAATGCGCACGCTCGTCTGGGGTTTCGGTGTCGATCGGTACGTACTGTCCGCCCGCTGTGATGACCGCATGGATCGCGACCATCATGTCGATCGAACGGTCGATGCAGATCGCGACCGGGACATCGGGGCCGACGCCCATCGAGATCAAGGTGCGCGCATAGTGATTCACGCTACGGGAGAACTCGGCGTACGACCGCACCTGCCCGGCACAGGAGATCGCCACCGCTTCTGGGTGGGTATCGGCGCACGCCGAGAGTGCGTCCGCGAGAGTCTCGTGCGGGTCGAGATCGACATCCACGCCGACCGAGGCCGCCAGGACCTCGGTGCGTTCGGATGCCGATATCAGGCGAGTTGCTCCGACGGGCCCGTCAGGTGACGCCGACAACGTGTCGAGCAGCCCGAGGAAACGCGATACGAAACCCAACACGGTTGGTTCGTCGAACAGGTCGATCGCATAGACGAGCGATCCGTGCCAGGTCGCACCCGCCTCCGTCGCGTCGATGATGACGTTGACGTCCAGCTGCGCCGGCGGCTCCTCCACCCCGACCGGAGTGATCGTGAGTCCGGCTACCGGCTCGGGTTGCGCTGTCTGGTCGCGCTGGCCGAATCCGAACATCACCTGCGCAAGCGGTGAAAATGCCTCTGATCGAATAGGGTCGACACGTTCGACGATCACCTCGAAGGGGACGTCCGCGTGGGCGAAGGCCTCGATGTCACCGCGGCGCGTCTCCTCGACGAGTTGCCGGAAGGACATCGCCCCGTCGACCCGGGAACGCAGCACGAGGGTGTTGACGAACATCCCGACCAACGGTTCGAGCTCCGGTCGGCCCCGGCCCGCCACCGGGGTGGCGATCGCGATGTCATCTGTTGCCGACGACCTGGCCAACAGCACCGACAACGCCGACTGCACGACCATGAACGGGGTCGCCCCGAGATCTCGGGCGAGATCGACTATTCGCGCGGTGACCTCTGCCGGGATCTCGAAGTCCACCGCCGCACCACGGTGACTGGCAACCGGCGGCCGGGGGCGGTCAGCGGGCAGTTCCAGCACGTCCGGCAGCCCGGCCAGACGGTCGGTCCAGTAGGTGATCTGTTGCCCCGCAGCCGAAGTCGGATCGTCGAGATCACCGAGCACACTGCGCTGCCAGAGCGCGTAATCGACCACCTGGACATCCAGGGGCACGAGATCGGGTTCGGCTCCGGATCGACGCGCGCCATACGCTGCCACCACGTCGGTGACGAGCGGGCTCAGCGATTCACCGTCGACGGCGATGTGGTGTGCCACAACAGCGAACACCGCGGTGTCCGCATCGATCCGGTACAGGCGGAATCGGATCGGCCATTGCCGTGTGACGTCGAATCCCTGGCTTGCGGCACGCTCGACGTCGGTCCGCGTATCCACTGTGGCCCAGTCCATCCGGTCGGCGACCTCGCTCGCGGCGGATACTGCCTGATAGGGAACGCCGCCGGGCGCGGGGAATGTGGTCCGGAGCACTTCGTGGCGCCGCACCACATCCTCGGCGGCCGCACGCAGCGCGTCTGAGTCGAGATCGCCGCTCAACCGCAGGACGGCGGGAACGTTGTACGTCGACGCTTCCGGCTCGAGCTGGTTGATGAACCACATTCGTTGTTGCGCAAAGGACAGCGGCGGATGCTCCGGTCGCGGCGTCACGGCGACCACCGGCGGCAACCCACCGCTACCGATGTCCACCGCCGAGGTCAGTGCGCGTACCGACGGCGACGCGAAGACGTCCCGCACGGATACGTCGGCGTGCAATTCGTCGGAGACGCGTGCCGCCAGTCGGGTGGCGGACAACGAGTTGCCGCCAAGGTCGAAGAAGCTGTCGACCACAGAGACCCGGTCGAGTCCCAGCACCTCGGCGAAGACAGCGGCGACCGCGATCTCGGCCCCACCGACGGCCTCGACGTGGTCGGCAGACTCGATCTCCGGTGCGGGCAAGGCATTCTTGTCGACCTTGCCGACCGGGGTCAGCGGCAGTGTGTCCAGTACCGTGATCGACGACGGAACCATATGCGACGGAAGGCTTTCCGCGAGGAAGCTCCGGAGCTCACCCGGGTCGGTCCCGGCGGGGGCCGCCACATAGCCCGCGAGAGCGGTGGCGACGGATCCGCCGATGCCGACGACAACGGCGGAACTCACCTCGGGGTGAGCCGCGAGCGCGGACTCGATCTCGCCGAGTTCGATGCGCAGACCACGCAACTTGATCTGATCGTCAGTTCTGCCCGTGTACTCGACGACGGTGTCCCCCGCGTTGTCGCGAACCCACCGCACCACGTCACCGGTGCGGTACATCCGCTCACCCGGCGCGCCGTGCGGGTTGGCGACAAACCGCTCCGCGGTCAGCGCCGGACGGTCCAGGTAGCCGCGGGAGAGCGCGCGGCGCGTGACATACAGCTCGCCGGGGATGCCGACCGGTACCGGTCGCAGTCGCCGGTCGAGAACGAGCAGGCCGACACCGGCCAGCGGGCCGCCCAGCGTCACCGGCTCACCGGCCCCCATCGGCGCACCGATGGTCACACCGATCGTGGTCTCGGTGGGGCCGTAGAGGTTCTGCAGCCGACGTCCGGCGGACACCCACCGGTCCTTGAGCGGGCCGGGCACGGCTTCGCCGCCGGCATAGATGACGGCCATACCGGGAACCGCGGCCGGATCCATGGTGGCCAGCACGCTCGGCGTGAGGAAGGTGTGCGTCACCCCGTGCTCAGAGATGAAGCGTTCCAGGGCTTCTCCGCCCACCACGTCGGACGGCCGGTACACGATCCGCCCGCCGGACACGGTCGCGAGCAGGTACTCCAGGACGGAGGCGTCGAAGCTCGGTGATGCGAAGCCGAGAACTCGAGCGTACTCGTCCGCGCCGGACCGGGCGATCTCCTCGGTCGCGAAGTTGAGCAACCCGTTGTGGGTCACGGCGACGCCCTTCGGGCGACCGGTCGACCCGGAGGTGTAGATGACGTACGCCAGGTTGTCCGGGTGTACCGGTGCCCGTCGTTCTTCGGACTTCACCGGAGCGTCGGAGAACTCGGATACCTCGCCCGCGAGGATGTCGTGCAGATCGAGCCAGGAGATGTCGGCCGCGGCCTCACCCCGTCCGGTCAATCCCCCACTCGTCAGCCCGAGATCGGCGTGGGAATCCGCCACCATCATGGCGACGCGATCGGCAGGATAGGTGGGGTCGATCGGTACGTACGCTCCGCCCGTTTTCGCGACCGCCCAGATCGCGGTCAACAACTCAACCGATCGTTCGATCGCCAGTGCGACCTTGGATTCGGGTCCCACACCTGCGTCGATGAGGAAGCGCGCCAACTGATTCGACTGTGATTCCAGCTCCGCGTAGGTCCAGTCACCGGACTCGTCGACCACGGCGATGTTGTCGGCGAATCGCCCTGCCGCGTGTGTGAAGATGTCGGCCAGGACCTCGGGTTCGGTGCCCGGGCCCCCGGTGGCGGGCACCAGCGGGCTCAGGTCCGACAGTCGCGCCAACGGAAGGTCGGCCGTGGCGGTCTGCGGCGCGGTGACGCTCGCACGGATGATCTGCTCCAATGCCCCGGCGAATACGTGGACCTGCTGTTCGTCGAAGGCACCGCTCAGATACTTCAGAGTCAGTTTGAGCTCATCGCCATGTGGTGCACCGGCGAGCACGAGTGGATAGTGCGTGGCGTCGAATGCCTCCGCGTCCAGCACGCGAAGTCCGCCGGACGCGTCGGTGCCCGATCCCCCGGTGCCCGATCCCCCGGTACTCGAACCTGTTGCGCCCGAACCCGTTGCGCCCGAGCCCGTGGTGTCGATCTGGGACAAGGATTTGGTGTCCACCGGATACGACTCGTAGACCGTCAGCGTGTCGAACAGGATCTGTTGCCCGGTCAGCGCGGAGAGTTCGGCGAGTCCGAGGTGCTGATGATCCAGGGTCGCGACCTTGTCCTCGCGCATCGCGTCCAAGACGTCGTCGACCGACGCGTGTGGGTCGACGTCGACGACGGTCGGCACTGTGTTGATGAACAGCCCCACCATGGTCTCGATCCCGTCGAGTCCGGCCGGGCGACCCGACACCGTCTCCCCGAAGACAACGGTTCGATTGGTCGTCAGCCGCGACAGCAGCACCGCCCAGGCGAACTGCAGCACCGTGGCGCGGGTGATGTCCCGTGCTCGAGCGAATTCGTCGATCTCGCCGGTCAATTCGGCCGACAGGTGCAGGACGTGATCGGCGGGCAGACTGTCGCCGCCCACGTGCGATCCGCGGGCGACGAGGGTCGGTTCACCGATCGGCTCGAGCACTCGCGTCCAGGCCGCAACACCTGCCGCGGGATCGGTGTCGGCGATCCACCGCAGGTATGTGCTGAAGTCGGGAGCGCCGGCCTGCCTGCCGAACGGCGATCCGGTGGCGTAGAGCGCCAGCAGATCGGCCAGGACGAGTGGTCCCGACCAGCCGTCGAGCAGGATGTGATGGTTGGTGATGATCAGGCTGGCGGTGTCGCCATGCCGGATGAAGGTGAACCGAACCAACGGGGGCCTGGCCAGGTCGAAGGGCGTCAATCGTTCCTCGCGTGCGATCCACGCCACCCGCGAGGAGTCGTCTGCATCGAGTTCGATTGTCCGCCAAGGCACCTCGACCGAGGGTGGAATCACCGCGACCACCGAGCCGCCGGCGGTGCGGACATATCCGGTCCGCAGGACACGGTGTGTGTCGAGCAGGGCGGCCGCCGCCGCCCGCAGTCGTTCGACGTCGATTCCGGCGTCGAGGGTCAGCACTGCCTGCGTGAGATAGGCATCCACGTTCTCCGCGGACGCGTCTGTACCTGCGCCGCAGAGAGCTCGGCTCGCCTCGACGTAGAGGCCCTGTTGTAGCGGGGTCAGGCTCCAGACGTCGGCACCGGGGTACACCGAGGCCAGGCGGTCGAGGTCATCCTGGCTCACCACCACGCCCGGCACGTCGGCGGGGCTGAGTCCCGGATCGCCACCGCGCACCACGAATTCGACGATCGACCGTAGTTCGCGCTGCCACTCAACGGCGATCTCGGTGACCTCATCTTCGGTCAATACCCCGGGCGCGTAGGCGAAGTCCGCCACCATGACGCGACCGCCGTCGGCGCCGGGAGTGGCACTGGCGTTAATGCTCAACGCGTTCGGCGCCACTTGGGCACCACGCACCGTGCCGGGCAGGGCCGGCGGGTCTTCGGCGGGTAGCAGTACCCCACCGAGCCCCTCACCCAGGGACTCGTCCGGCCGCGCGGTCCCGCCGATACTGCCGAAATAGTTGAAGCCGATGTCAGGTAGCGACGGGGTCCGTAGCGCAGTCCCGGTCTGATAGCGCAGCACGCCGAACCCGATTCCCCGATCCGGCAGGCCGAGTAGCTCCTCCTTGGCCGCCTTGACGGCCGCGACCGTACCTCCCTCGGGTTCGATGAGTACCGGTGCGACAGTGGTGAACCAACCGACGGTGCGCGACAGATCCGCGATCCGTCGAGACACCTTTCGGACCGCGTCCTCCTCTCGGCCATGTCCTTCGAGCAGGATCGCCACCGGGCCGGTGGCCCGCACGCTGTGGTAGCGCTGCCACGTCCGCACCGCGCGCGCCAACGCAGCCAGCAGCGCGTCCTGCACACTTCCGCCGAAGGCCTCGGGAACCACGGTCAGCAGCGATGTCGACGTCGCCTCGTCGATGCGCAACTGCACCGATCGCATGGTGTGCAGGCGATCACGTTGCCGGTCGATGGTTCGGGGGAATGCCGGCTGCTGCCCGAGTCGTCGGAGCCAGAAGTCCAGTTCCGGGGTTCGGGCCTCGGCCTGCTCGGCCAGCGCCGCCGCCCAGCGCCGCATTGAGGTTCCCTCGGACCGCAGGGTGATCGCTTCGCCTGCTTGCAGCTGAGCCCACGCGACCGCGATGTCCTCGATGAGGATCTGCCACGACACTGCGTCGACGGACACATGGTGCACGGCGAGCACGACGCGGCCATCTCCGCCGGACGCATCGCGTATGACGACGGCCCGCAGCACCTGTCCGGTCGACGGGTCCAGTCCGGCGAGCGCTCGCCGATGCGCTTCACGTACCGCGTCTTCCGACCCCGGCGTGTCGCTGGTGACCTCCTCGACGGCGATGTCGGGATCAAAGGGTTCACCCGCGTACAACGACGGTGCCCCGGCACCGGTATCGAGGCGCGCACTCAACATCGGGTGGATGTTCACGACGGCCGTGAGGGTCCCGCGAACCTCGGCCGCCCCGGTGCCCGCCGGCAATCGCAGCACCAGCGACTGGGAGAAGTCGGCGTAATCGTCCGGCGTATCGGCATGTTCGAGCATCCAGCCGACGATCGGAGTGACCGCGACCTCGCCGGTCGGGCCACCGGCAAGTTCCTCGAGCTGCAGCACATCGACGTCGCCACCACTGGTTGCTGCCCGTGCCATCGACCGAATGGTCTTGTGCTCGAATATCTCTCGTGGCGTCAGGGTCAGTCCCGCAGCTTTTGCCGACGACGCGAGCTGGATCGACATGATCGAGTCACCGCCCAGTGCGAAGAACGACTCGGTCACACTCACCTGCGGACGGCCCAGCAGCGAGGCGACGATGGCGGCCAGCTGCTGCTCTGCCTCGGACTCGGGCGCGACGTGGTCGGCGCTCACCTGCGCCGTGGGCAGCGGGAGTGCGCGACGGTCCAGCTTACCGGCCGGCGTCAGCGGTACGGCGTCGATGACGATCAGCCGCGAAGGAACCATGTGTGCGGCAAGCCGTTCCGCCGCGGCGCGCTCCACGGCGGCCACATCGACATCACCGGTGGCCACGAGATACCCGATCAGGCGGGTACGTCCGCTGTCATCGTCGGTGACGCCGATCGTCACTGCCTGACGAATGCCCGGCTGATCGCGCAGAACGGACTCGATCTCGCCCAGTTCGACGCGCTGGCCGTTGATCTTGACCTGGTCATCGGAGCGGCCGGCGAATTCGAGATCACCGGATGCGGTGACACGAACCAGATCCCCGGTGGCATACATGCGACTGCCCGGCTGCCCGTGGGGATCGGCCACGAATCGGGCCGCGGTGAGGCCGGGCCTGCCCAGATAGCCCCGCGCCAGTCCCGGTGCCGCCAGGTACAGTTCGCCGACGACCCCCTGCGGCACCGGGTGCAGACGCTGATTGAGGACGTACGCGGTGAATCCGCCGATCGCCTTGCCGATGGTGACCGGCTTGTCCGGCAACATGCGCGCACGGGTCGCCCACACCGTCGTCTCCGACGGCCCGTAGAAGTTGAACAGTCGCCGTCCGCGTGCGTGCCAGCGCGAGACGAGTTCGGGCGGGCAGGCCTCCCCCGCCGTCGCCAGGTTGCGGATCGTGTCTCCGTGCACGGGATCGACGGTGGCCAGCACCGACGGGGTGATGACGAGGTCGGTCACCTCGCCGTCGGCGAGAACGGTGCCCAACGCCTCGCCCGCGTAGGCGGCGTGCGGTGCGATCACCAGCGTGTGTCCGGCCGCGACCGCCCAGATCATCTCGAAGAACGCGGCATCGAAACTCGGCGATGCGACGTGCAGGATGCGCGTATCCGGGTCGTCATCTCGCGAGCGCGTCACATTGGCGTGCGCGGCAACCAGATCCGCGATTCCGGTGTTGCTCACGCCGACCGCCTTGGGACGTCCGGTGGACCCGGAGGTGTAGATCAGGTAGGCGAGACTCTCGAGGCGGACCGAGCCGTTACGTTCATCGTCGCCGACGGGTTCGCCGGACACCGCGGGCGATTCGAGTGCGGCGAGTTCGAGCCACTCGCCGCGCGGTCCGCTGTCCGATCCGCCGAACTGCGCGGCCCAAGAATCGGTGTCTCGGAACGCTTCTCCCGCGATACCCCACTGCACCGCGGAGTCATCGAGCATGTACGCGATGCGATCGCGCGGATAGGCGGGGTCGATGGGCAGATAGGCGGCACCTGATTTGATGATGCCCCAGACGGCGACCACCGAGTCGACGGATCGTTCCAGGGCAACGGCGATGACATCGTCGGGCGACGCCCCACGCGCCAGTAGCGACCTGGCCACGCGATTGGTGCGCTCCTCGAACTGCTCGTAGCTCACCTGCTCCGAGCCGCAGATCAGAGCCGGATGCGTCGGGTCGAGATCACGTGCGGCCAGGATCGCGACGAGTGTGCCGGCCTCTGGAGCGACCCCGGCTGCCGGGCGACGAGGGCCGGCCGCCGGTGCCGGCACCCCGGCCGGCTCGGGTGTACCCGGTTCGAGGACGGCCTCCTCGAGCGCGATGTCCCCGATGGCTACCGACACGTCGTCGAACATCGCCGTCAGCACACGTCGATGTACCTGCGCCAGGCGCGCAACGGTCGGCTCGTCGAACAGCGCTGTGGCATAGACATATTGCGCGCGGGTCGGCTCGCCGGGTACACCTTCGGAGATTCCCAGGGTGAGATCCACTTTCGCTTCCACGTCGCCGGAAGCCGTGTCCGACACGGTGATCCCGGCGGTATCGGCGGCGGGAGCCGCGGCGGTACTCGCGAAATGTGTCAGAGCGATCTGGAACAGCGGCGCATGTGACAGCGACCGTTCCGGTGCGAGCACCTCCACCAACTGTTCGAACAGGACATCGGCGTGGGCGAAGGCTTCCAGATCGGTCGCACGGACCGCACCGATCACATCGGCAATCGTCATCCCCGACTCCACGCGTGTCCGCAGGACCAGGGTGTTGACGAACATGCCGATGAGGTCGTGGAGCGCGGAGTCGCTGCGGCCCGCAATCGGGGTCCCGATGACGACATCATCTGTCGCGGCCAGCGCCGCAACCGTGATCGCGAGCGAGGCGTGCCAGATCATGAAAGTGGTGACCCCGAGTTCCGCGGCCAGCTCGCGAAGGCGGTCCGCGTCCTGGGCGGAGTAGGTGACTTCCAGTGTGGCACCGGAAGTTTCCAGCGTCGCCGGACGAGGGCGATCCATCGGAAGGTCGGTGACGGCCGGGATACCGGCCAGCGTTCGGGTCCAATGGGTCAGCTGCCGGGACATCTCCGAGCCGGGGTCGTCGCTGTCGCCGAGCACCTCTCGTTGCCAAAGGGCGTAGTCGGCGTACTGCACAGCCGGCGGCTCCACCGATGGTGCGGTGGGGTCGGTGCGTCGAACGTATGCCGCTAGGACATCCCGCACGAACACCTTGCCCGATTCGCCGTCGAACGCGATGTGGTGGATGGTGGCCAGCACCTCGGTCGCCTGGTCGCCGGCCCGCCACACCCGCACGCGCAGCGGTAGCTGTTCGGTCACGTCGAAACCGCGTGCCGTACTGACTGCCAGTTCCCTCTGGTCGTCGGACACTGCCCAGTCGAGCATCTGGACGGCAGCATCGAGCGGCAGGATGTGCTGATAGGGCTTACCGTCGTGGGACGGGTAGATGGTGCGTAGCACCTCGTGACGCTCGATGACATCGGTGAGTGCCGCGAACAGGACATCGAGGTCGACATCCCCTGGGAGCCGCAATGGCAGGGGAATGTTGTAGAGCGCCGAACGGGTGTCGAACTGGTTGATGAACCACATCCGCTGCTGAGCCGCCGACAACGGCACATGCACAGGCCGCACCATCGGCCGCAACCGCGCCACCTCGCGGCCACCCACAACCAGACGATCAGACAACTCGCGCACCGACGGCGCCTCGAACAACTCCCGCACACCCACCGCCGCGTCGAACTCGTCGGCCACTCGCGCCGCCAACCGCATCGCCGACAGCGAATTACCACCGAGATCGAAGAAGCTCGCCGTGACACTCACCTGCTCGACGCCGAGCACCTCGGCGAACACGTCGGCAACCCGCCGCTCGAGATCAGTTGCCGGGGCAACCACATCATCGACACCGAACTCCGGAACGGGCAACGCCTTACGGTCGAGCTTGCCTGCGCTGTTGAGGGTGACGTCGTCGAAGGCCACCCACGTCGTCGGGACCATGTACACGGGCAACGTGTGAGCGGCCGCGGCCTGGACGGCCTCGAGATTCACCGACGACGGCGAGATGTAGCCCACCAACTGCTGCCCACCACCAGGCGCCTCCACCACCGTCGCCGCCGCGTGCACCACACCCGGCGCCGCCGCCAGCACCGCCTCGATCTCACCGAGCTCGATCCGCTGACCACGAAGTTTCACCTGGAAGTCGGTGCGGCCCAGATACTCCAGCACTCCATCTGCCCGTCGCCGGACCAGATCACCGGTTCGATACAGCCTCTCGCCGGACCCGAACGAGTCGGCCACAAACCGTTCCGCCGTCAGATCCGGACGCGCCGCATACCCGCGCGCCAACTGCACCCCACCCAGATACAACTCACCGGCCACACCGACAGGCACCCGATGCAACCGCGCATCCAACACAACTGCACTCGAATTCCACACCGGCACACCAATCGCCACCGACGACGCACCATCGTCGACCTGCTCGATGCGCTCATAGGTGATCTCCACCGCCGCCTCGGTCGGACCATACAGGTTGTAGAACAACGCATCCGGAAGTGCAGCCCGCAACTGCGCGGCAACCGCAGGCGCAAGCGCCTCCCCCGTGGTCGACACGATCCGCACCGACGACAACGATGCCATCCGATCGTGACCGACCACATCGCAGAACACCGACAGCATCGACGGCACGAAATGCACCATCGTGGCGCCGGTCCGCTCGATCTCCTCGGCCACGAACGACGGATCCAGATGACCGCCGTGCGCCAGCACCGTGACGCGCGCACCCACCATCAACGGCGCGAACAACTCCGGCACCGACACGTCAAAGGTGTACGGCGTCTTCAACATCACCGTATCCGTGGCATCGATCGGCAACTCCGACAAACCCCACCACAACCGGTTCAACACCGCCGCATGCGACAACGTCACACCCTTCGGCCGACCCGTCGAACCCGACGTGAACAACGTGTACACCGCATCGTCGGACCGCAGAGGTGCCAACCGTTCCGCACCGGCGAACAGCTCGGCCGCCTCATCGACGGCGCCCGAGCAATCGACCTCGGTGACGGGGATGCCGCGGTCGGTCGCGGCACCCACCACACCGTCGACGAGTGCCGGGTCGGTGACCAGCAGAACCGCGACGTCCGCGGTGTCGAACATGTAGCCTGCCCGCTCCGCGGGAGCCGACACGTCCACCGGCACATACTGGCCACCGGCGGCGACGACGGCATGGATTGCGACCATCAGCTCGACCGAGCGCGGCATCGCCAGTCCCACCGCGACATTCGGACCGACACCGATGGCCACCAGATCGCGTGCGAGCGCGCTGACGCGGGCACCGAATTCGCGGTAGCACACGGAACGTCCGGTGAACTCCAGCGCAGGCGCTTCGGGCGAGGCCGCCACCTGCGCGGCCACCACACCCCAGATGTCGTTGTCCGCAGGCACATCGACGTTCGCGCCCTGCTCACTGTCCTGAATTCTCCGTAGCGCCGACGGCCCGACCAACTCGATGTCACCGACCGGCTGGGCGGGATCGGACACGGTGGCCTCGAGAACCCGGCTCAGGATGCCGACAAAACCTTCGACGGTTTCGGCGTCGAAGGCTGCGGGCAGATACTTCAGGGTCAGCGAGAGTCCGGCTCCCGCCGGAGCGGTGCTCAGGTACAGGGGATAGTGCGTCGCGTCGCGCGCGTCGACTCCCTCGATGGTGATCCCGCCGGCCGGGGTCTGCCCGGAGGCCGTGATCGAGTTCGTGTCGACCGGGTAGGACTCGTGGATCACGAGAGTGTCGAAGAGGTGGTGAATCCCCAGTCCGGCAACGATGTCCGGGAGCCCGATGTGCTGGTGGTCGAGAACCGACACCTTGTCCGCCTGCAGGTGTGTCAGGACCTCCACGATCGGCGACCCCGGGTCGAGCACCACCACCGCCGGGAGCGTGTTGATGAAGAGCCCGACCATCGACTCGGCCCCTTCGAGATCGGCCGGCCGCCCGGCGACCGTCTCACCGAACACCACCGTCCGATTGCCGGTCAGTCTCGCCAGCAGAACCGCCCACGCGAACTGCATGATCGTGGAGACAGTCACCCCATGGGTGCGGGCGATGCGGTGGATGCCTGCTGCCAGCGCGTCGTCGAGGACCACCGAGTGCTCCCGCGGCAACGTGTCCGCGGTCGCCTCCAGGCTGGTGGAGACCAGCGTCGGCCCCTCCAGCGGAGCGAGGACCGCCCGCCAGGCCGCCAACCCGGCCGCCTTGTCGGCTCGCGCCAGGGCGATCACGTGATCACCGAAATCGGTTGTCCCGGAATGCAATGTGCCGGTGTAGGTGGCACCGGTGGTGTAGAGCGCCAAGAGATCGGCGAGGACCAACGGCCCCGACCACCCGTCGAACAGGATGTGATGGTTGGTGAAGATCAGAGCGGCGCCGCCACGGTAGGTGACGATGACCAGACGCAGCAGCGGCGGATCACCTGTGTCGAAGGGAATGATCCGCTGCTCGTCAGCGATCGAGGTGACCCGGGCGGCGATCTCGCTCTCCGGGGCATCCGCGAGCTCCACCACCTCTATCGGTACCGGCACATCGCGGGGCACCACGGACACCACTGCCCCGCTGCCGGTGCGTACGAATCCGGCTCGCAGCGCGCGGTGGCGGCGCAACAGTGAGTCGGCCGATGTCCGCATTCGGTCCACGTCCAGATCACCGCCGAGACGGATGACCGCCTGGGTGACATAGACGTCGACAGCACCCGCGTCGCTGCCGGCGGCGAGTTCGGCCTGGAAGTACAGGCCCGCCTGCAGCGGCGACAGCGGCAGCACGTCGGCACCTGGCCACCGTTCGGCGAGATCGTCGAGATCTGCTTGGGTGACACCGGATCCGGGTACGTCGCTGGGCGAGAGGCCCATCTGCTGTCCGTCGGCGACCGCGGTCGCGAGATCGGTGAGCGCACTCGACCAGTAGCCCACCAGTTCGTCGATGTCGGCAGTTCCGAGAACAGCCTGCGGGAAGGTGAAATCGGCGACAACACGGCGGCGGTCGCCACCCACACCACGCACGTTGACGGTGAGCGGCGCGGCGACCATACCTCCCCGGACCGTGCTGCCCAGGGCCGGTGCGTCCGGGGCTGCCCCGAAGGCGAAGCTGTCACCGGCACCGCCGCCGGCCGTGCCGAGATAGTTGAACACCAGTGCCGGCAGCGGCCGGGCACCGAGTTCACCGTCGCGATAGCGCAGGGCGGCGAACCCGATGCCGTTGTCGGGCATGGTGAGTCGTTCTTCCTTGGCCGACTTGACCGCTCCGACGATGCCGGCGCGGGTGTCGATGGCGACCGGTGCGATACGGGTGAACCAGCCGACGGTCCGGGACAGATCGGCGTGATAGGGGTTGTCCCCGCGAGCCAGCAACTCCTCGTAGCGGCCGTGACCCTCGACGAGTACCGGCAGCGGTTGGCTCTCATCGACTCCATGGGCGTGCTGCCAGTGGCGGAAGGCGACCGCCAGCGCGGCGACAAGGACGTCGGCGACGGTGCCGCCGAACGCCTCGGGAACGGTCGTCAATATCGCGACCGAGGTCTCGGTGTCGATATCGCGTACGACTTCGGCTGTGGTGTACACGCGATCTCGGCCTCGATCGGGCATCACCGGGAACCGGGTGGGCGTCCGCGGTGACCGCTCGAGCCAATGACGGAGTTCGTGGGTCCCGATGGTGTGCTCGCCGAGCGCCACTGTCCACGCCCGCAGAGACGTCGACTCGGCCCGCACCTGTACTGGTTGCCCCGTGGCATGCCGCGCCCAGGCGGTGACGAAGTCCTCGATGAGAATCGGCCAGGACACCGCGTCGACGGCTATGTGATGGATGACCACGACGATGCGTCCGGCGCCCGCGGGATCGACGACCACTTCCAGCTCCACCAGCCGGCCGAGCGCCGGGTCCAGTCGACCCGCGGCTGCGGCGTACGCTGCCACAACGGAATCCGCGAACTCCGCACCTCCGGCTTCGGCCTGCACGTTGCGGATCCGCACTGCCGCATCCGCGTCGAAGTCGATGCCCGTCTCCAGCACCCAATCGTCGTCGCCCGCGGCCGAATCCGGTTGGGACAACCGAGCAGCCAGCGCCGGATGAGCGGCGACGACCGTGGCGAGGACGGTGACCAGGTCACTGCGGTCGAGTTCCGGTGGGGCGACGAGCACCGCGGATTGCGAGTAGTCGGCGAAATCGGCGGCGCTGTCGGAATTCTCGATCATCCAGCGCACCACCGGCGGGAGCGGTAGCCGCCCGCGTCCGTTGCCGTCCGGTTCGGGCAGCGAGGGCAGTTGCCGGGACTGCGTTGCCGCCGCGGCGAGCGCACGGATCGTTCGGTGCTCGAAGATGTCTCGTGGCGTGAGCGCCAGACCCGACGCACGTGCTGCCGAGGCGAGTTGGATCGACATGATCGAGTCACCGCCGAGTGCGAAGAAGGACTCGGTGACGCTGACGGCGTCTGCGCCGATGATCGCCCCGACGATGCCGGCCAGCAGCTCCTCGGTCGCGTTCGCCGGTGCCACGACGTCCGCCACCGAGCGGCCGAAGTCGGGTTCGGGCAGGGCGCGTCTGTCGAGTTTGCCTGCCGAGTTGAGTGTGACCGAGTCCAGCGTGGTCCACACCGTCGGCACCATGTACGACGGGAGTGTCTTGCCGAGCATCTCTCTTGCCAGGTCGATGTCGACGCCGGAGGGTGCGACGTAGGCGACGAGATGTTGCGCGCCGGTCGGCGCGGTCGCGACCGTGGTGGCCGCGTGTACCACACCCGGAACGCCGGCGAGCGCGGATTCCACTTCACCGAGTTCGATCCGCTGACCACGCAGTTTGACCTGGAAGTCGGTGCGCCCCAAGTACTCCAGCTGACCTGACTTGTTCCATCGCACCAGGTCCCCGGTGCGGTAGAGCCGGGAACCGGGCGGCCCGGCCGGATCGGCGATGAAGCGCTCGGCCGACATCCCGGGCTGATGTGCGTAGCCGCGGGCGATCTGCACACCGCCGAGATAGAGTTCGCCGGGAACACCGGTCGGCGACATGCGCAGACGCGGATCGAGCACACGCAGCGACGTGTTCCACACCGGGCGGCCGATCGGAACGGTGCCGTTGAGGTCGGTCACATCGGCGTAGGCGACCTCGACGGCTGCCTCCGTCGGACCGAACAGATTGTGGATACCCACCCATGGCAGTTTGTCCCGCACCTGCGCGACCACCGTCGCGGGCAGGGCCTCCCCCGAAGCGAACAGCCAGCGCAGCGACGTCAATCGCGCGAGCACATCGTCGGGTACGAAATCGAGGAACGCCGACAGCATGGACGGTACGAAGTGCACCGAGGTCGCCGCGGTGTCCTCGATCAGCGCGGCGATGTAGTCGGGGTCGGTGTGTCCGTCGGGGCGAGCGAGCACCACCTGCGCGCCCACCATCAACGGCGCGAAGATCTCCGGAACCGACACGTCGAAGGTGTACGGCGTCTTCTGGATCACCCGGTCCGAAGGTCCCCACGGGTACTCGGCCAGGCCCCACCGCAGACGATTGAGCACTGACCGGTGGGACACGGTCACCCCTTTGGGACGGCCGGTCGAGCCCGAGGTGAACAGGGTGTAGGCCGCATTGTCGCCACGCAGGGGTGCGATACGCTCGGCATCGGTGACCGGTTGAACCGTGAAATCGACTGCGGCGTCGGCATTCACGTCCACGACCGGGACACCGAGGGCGCCGGCGGCCGCCTCGACCCGAGACACCGGCGACGATCCGGTTCGGTTCAGCCCAGATCGGTTCGCTGCTGTCAGCAGGATCATGGCGTCTGAGGTCTCGAGAATGGTGGATGCCCGGTCCACGGGTGCTTCGGTGTCGATGGGCACGTAGTGGCCGCCGGCGGCGACCACCGCATGAATCGCGGTCATCATCTCGATCGACCGCGGAATACACACCGCCACTGCACGATCGGGTCCCACACCCCTACCGATCAACTCGCGGGCGAGAACCGCGACCCGCGCGTCGAACTCCGCGTAGGTCACGACCCGATCCTCGAAGCGGATGGCAGCCGATGCCGGATCCACGCGAGGTCCCGAAACCAGTGATGCGGTCACCGACGATCCTCCATTCCCGACGCGAGAGTGCTGTCCGGAATATCCACCGAACGCCCGACCGCCCACGAATTGATCTGCGCCTTCTCCTCGGTCGACGTCAGCTCGACGTCGGCGGCGACGATGCCCGGCCGGTCGACCATCGCGCGCAACAGCGTCACGAGCCGCTCGCCGAATTCGCCGATGGTGGCCCCATCGAACAGATCGGCCGCATAAAGTACCGAAGCCGGCCAGGGCGCTGCGTCGTCGGACACGGCGACACTCACGGTGAGGTCGAGCTTCGCCGGCAACTGCGGTGTCTGGACCGGTGTGATCACCAGTCCGTCGAGCACGATCTCCGATGCGGCCGAGCCCAATTCGGGCAGTGCGGACTGGTCAAAGGTCAACATGACCTGGGCGAGGGGGGCAAAGGCTTCCGACCGGCTCGGAGCCAGCGCATCGACCAGCGACTCGAACGGGATGTCGGCGTGGGTCAGCGCATCGAGGTCGCCGACACGGATCTCGTCGAGCAGTTCGGCGAAGGTCATCGTCGGGGTCACCTCGGTCCGCAGCACGAGTGTGTTCACGAACATGCCGACCAGCGGATCGAGCACCTCCTGCCCGCGGCCGGCAACCGGCGTCGAGATCACCACGTCGTCGGTGGCCGAGAGTCTGGCCAGCAACACGGCGAGGGCGGCGTGCACGACCATGAACGGCGTGACGCCCCGGCTGCTGGACAACTCCCGGATACCCTCGGCGACGTCGGCCGGGATCTCGAAATCCCTCGACGCCCCGCGCTGGGACGCCACCAACGGACGCGGACGATCAAACGGCAGGTCGATGACCTCCGGAAGCCCGGCCAGCCGGTCCACCCAGAACGCCAGCTGACGTCCCACAAAGGAGTCTTGATCGTCGGGCGAACCGAGCTCACGGTGCTGCCACAGCGCGAAGTCCGCGAACTGCACAGACAGCGGCCTGAATTGGGGTACAGCACCGGACCTACGCGCGGTGTAGGCGGTGACGATGTCGGTGAGCAGCGGTGCGACGGATTCGCCGTCTCCGGCGATGTGGTGGACCACCACGGCCAGCACGTGTTCACGCGCCACGTCGTGGGTGTCGGACGCCTCGGGCCAGAGGCGCGCACGGATCGGCCATTGCCGCGCCACGTCGAAGCCCGTGATGACCGCGTCCTCGACGGCCCCGCGGGTGTCGACGATCTGCCAGTCGAAGTCGGCGTCGACGTCATCGGGATCGGAGATCACCTGACGCGGTCGTCCATCGACAGCCGGGAAGGTCGTACGGAGGACCTCGTGCCGGACCACGACGTCGACCAGCGCGGCACGCAGGGCATCGACGTCGAGGGTGCCGCTCAGCCTGACCACGGTCGGGATGTTGTACGCCGAAGATGTGGGATCGAACTGATTGATGAACCACATTCGTTGCTGGGCAAACGACAACGGAATGTGATCGGGCCGGGGAACCACCGCGGTCACCGGTGCCAGGCCGGCGACACCGCTGTCCACGGTGGCGGCGAGGCCGCGCACCGTCGGCGTCGTGAAGAGATCGCGCACCGAGACCTCGGCGGACAGGGCGTCCGACACTCGGGCGGCAACGCGGGTGGCCGACAACGAGTTCCCGCCGAGATCGAAGAAGGACTCGGTCACGCTGACCTGTTCGGCGCCCAGCACGTCCGCGAAGATTGCCGCGATCACCCGCTCGGCATCGGTGTCTGCCGCCACGACGCCGGCCTCACCGGTGTCCGGCAGTTCCGGCACCGGCAGTGCCGAGCGGTCCAGCTTGCCGTTGGCGGTGAGCGGCAATCGTTCCACCACCACGATGCGGTCGGGCACCATGTAGCCCGGCACCGCTCGGGCCACGCGCTCGCGGATGGCGTGCACGTCCAGATCGGTTCCGGCATCGGCAAGCGCGTAGCCGATCAGTTGCTCGTCACGGTTGTCGGGCCGGATGACGCGTGCGGCGGCCGCGGTCACACCGTCGACGGTGAGGATCGCCGCCTCGATCTCGCCGTACTCGATGCGGAAGCCGCGCAACTGAACCTGGGCGTCAGCCCGGCCCATGTACTCGATGTCGTCGCCGATCCGGCGGGCCAGATCGCCAGTACGGTACATCCGGCCCCCGGCTGCTGAGTACGGATCGGCCACGAAACGGGTCGAGGTCAGACCCGGCCTGTTGAGATAGCTCTGCGCCAATTGTCCGCCGAAGACGTAGATCTCACCGACCACCCCGGCCGGTACCGGCCGCAGGCGGGCGTCGAGGATATGGATGCCCAGCGAGGCGAGCGGACGACCGATGAAGCTCGGATCCGCGGCGCCGACTTCGTGCGGATTCAGTGCCCGGAAGCTGACGTGCACCGTGGTCTCGGTGATGCCGTACATGTTCACCAGACGCGCCGGATCACCCGGATTGTCGTCGAACCAGCGGCGCACCTGATCGAAGCTGAGCTCCTCACCGCCGAAGACGATATAGCGCAACGACAGCGTCATCGCACGGCGCCGACGGGCCTCGGCAAGCTGATAGAACGCCGACGGTGTCTGGGAGAGCACCGTGACCCCCTCGGCCTCCAGCAGCGCGCCGAATGCCGACGGGTCCCGTGCCAGCTCCCGGTCGACCACCACCAGACGGGAACCGGTGACCAGTGGACCCCACAGCTCCCACACCGAGAAGTCGAAGGCGTAGGAGTGGAACATGGTCCACACGTCATCGGGACGGAAGTCGAAATCGACTGCGGCGGTGTCGAGAAGCGTCACCACATCGCGATGGCTGATCTCCACCCCCTTCGGTCTGCCGGTGGAACCGGAGGTGTAGATCACGTACGCGCGGGCATCGGCCGGGATCCGTACCGGAGCGAATCCCGCTGAGGCGGTCCCCTGCACGGGATCCGCGGCATCGGCGAGGGCGGCGACGTCGACGATGCCGGTGGTCTCCGGCAACCGTTCCCAGACCTCGAGCGAGGCGGTCGACGAGTCGACGACCACCACCGGCGGGGATGCATCGGCAACGATGAACGCGAGCCGCTCGGCGGGATTGGTCGTGTCCAGCGGCAAGTAGGCAGCGCCGGCCTTCAGCACGCCGACGATCGTGGCGACCAGATCCGACGTGCGCCCGGTCGCCACTCCCACCAGATCACCGGGCCCGACGCCGCGTGCCATCAGCCCTTCGGCGATCGCCGACGACCGCTCATCGAGGGCACGATAGTCGACGGTCCGGACCACCCCATGGTGGCCTTCGGGAGCGGTGACCGCCTCCCGATCTGCGTATGCGGCAACGGAATCGGCGAAGAGATCGATCAGAGTGCGGTTCGAGTTCGGCGTCGCCACGACCGCGGGGATCAGCGCGCTTCGATACGCCGCGGTATCGGCGAGCGCGATGTCGGCGGTCCGCTCGTCGGTGCGATACACGGTGGCGTCGAGGATGCGCAGCACCGATGCGGCGAGCCCGGCGACCTGGTCGTCGCCGAACGCGGCGGGCAGGTACTTCAGCTTGAGTTCGTAGGAGTCCCCGCTCTCGGCGGTCACGAAAGTCAGTGGATAGTGCGTTGCGTCGCGCGTCCAGACGTCGGCGACCGTGAGGTCGTTTCCGAGCGCCGAGTTCGCGGTCGT